>CABVRQ010000030.1:21513-45187 GCA_902500695.1 uncultured Nitrospira sp.
ACCTGTCATTAAAGGGACGCGCTTGCTTATAGAATTTATGATTGAGCCCATGGCAAACAAAATCGACACACCAGGAATTTCCGGCGAGGAAGGCCTTACACTTGATTAGAAAGAGGATCGTCTCTTTTTAACATTCGATAAAGATCTCGGGGAACTCGCATTTCGCTTCGAACTACCTATAACCAGAGAAGCTAACCCCTCCGCCAGGTTGCCTCTTCCTTTATTCGTTCTACAGAGGCATTTATATAGCAGTGAGTATTCGGGTGAATATTTTCATTGTGGAAAAAAGCCCGGTCAGGATGACCGAACTCCCAAGACCAAGGAGAAGTGACCGTAAAGTTCCGCCATTTCAGATGGGTGATTCAATGCAGGTACCGGTAAATGGATCGGTCAAGTGTAAGATGTGGTCCTATACTTCAAACTGGCAATGAGGAACTCCACTGGGACAGTATATGTCCTCCGCATCTTGCCTTTGAAGCCTGCCCTTAGATAAGTACCTAACGACCACCAGGTAACCGCTTCAAAAACCACCCCAGACCCCATTTCATTATTGGCAAAAACCCCACCTGCTTCCTGAATGAAATTTCCGGAAGCTTAGGAGGCTATTGCCTGAGAAGATTGGGCTAAGTCTGTGGTCAAGCACGCTGCGATTTAGCCCGCGTCATTTTTTTATCGTTGCTCCCGATTTCCGCTTTTACCTCAGCAATAAAGTCATTGAATTGTTCCCCGGTTTCAGAAACCATTTCTGAAACAGCGGTGTAGGCCACAAGGCCTCCCTTAATCATTCCTTTAGCGAGGGGGCGCAGTACCGAACCTATTCCAGACGCAATCGAGGGAACAGCCACTGCGACGACAGCTCCGACCACAACACCACCAATGACAGCTTCCATGGGTTCCTCCTCTGTAAGTAAAATTTCTAGAAACCAGGAAAATATATCATAATCAGAAAGATGTAGTGAAGCTTCCCCGCCAAATGGCGAGACGGCCTTAAAACCGAAAACGACTCGTACCCTTCATGCCGCGCTACCATTCATCCCTATACAAAGGAAAGGGCTTTCCTGTTTTTTGGGTCAATGTCTCTTATGCTGGAGAAAAGTCCTTAAGAGTTCCCTTGGGCAATCAAACTCCACACAAGCTGAATGTGCCTCATCAAGATCGTTTAGGCGGGAATTGTGCCAAAACTTTCTGGACTGCCTCATCGATCAGCCCGGTTTGTCCTCCCGTGGTTCCCTGCCAATCCACCACGCCTTTAGCAACCCCACGCCAGATAATATGCTGCGGCGGCTTCGCATCAAGCAGATCGATGATGAGCGTCCCTTCCTCGTAATGATAAACTTCTGTATAGCCCATACCCATTCCCCCGTATGGCCTCATTAGCGGACCTCGCATAGATTCGACCTGAACTCTCTCTTCTTTACCGACATAATAGGTCACATGGAAATCTGATTTTCCAGCCATAATTTCGATGTATCCCTTGTTTGCAAGTTCGGCTGCGACCGCGTCCTGAATCCTTTGCCGGGCCATTTGATTGGCCCCACCAAGATCAATGTCTCCTTCCGGCGTTTTCAGCATCCAGGAAAATGTCTTTAGCTCACTATAGTCCGTGGACTCCCTATAATCAGAACTTACAGTAATACTGGAGCACCCGAAGAAGACCGGCAATGACAACAAAACGAAAAACCCCATGAGACATCGCATTAGTAATACCCTTTCTTTTACAATATTCACCGCATTCCCGAATTCGGATCCGGTATTTTCATCACAGAGGTATCATGGCATGTCAAAGACTCAGAGCGAGGGACTCAAATCTTTGACCGATTTCCGCCCTCTGTTTGGTGAGAGCCACATTGGCTATTGAATTTTCCGTTTCATTGAAGCCCGATGTCCTCCCTTGTAAAACTTCTCATTCTGCCGTGAGAATATCAATCTCCTTGAAATAGACGGGATTAAGGGAAACCATGATGGCTCCTAGTCCCACCGCGACGATCAGAAGTGTAAATTGGTGGCCGTCCAGGGTGCTTTCTGACAGCTCCGGTTTCCTGGCACAAAACTATAGCAGACGCCTCTCACCCTTTTCGACTCGCGACCTTCAGGTCCTACCTACCTCCTCAAGGAAGACGAATGAGCGGTGGGATTGTGATTGTACCGGTGTGAATAAATACCTTATAAAAACCTGGCGTCTTCCCCAACATTCTCCGGCTGAAGGGACGTTGGGCCTGAACTGTAAACAATTAACCATTGGCGCTCAGACTATGTCTGATGAAGTGTGAGCATACGAAATTTTTTGAAAATGAAACGCGACTTTCTATTTTTTCATGCAAACAGTGCGCCTTCAATCTCGTTTTTCCTGTAATGTTAAATTGGAAATCTTTCCCCCCAGGACATTCCCAACACATGCAATAAGGAACCCAGCCACAGAAGTCATTCCTGCCATTAGTAATCGGGAATTTATCTGTGTGTATACTCAAATGAATACCTGCCCCAGACACGCAGGTATGACGCAAGAAAGATAGATGTCCGACGACTGATGTTCTTGAGACCGATCGACACAGGAGAGACTGCTCACATGCCCCTCTTTGTATCCCTTGTCATTCTAATTCTATTCCTTTCGCCTCCGTTGTTTGCCGAGTGGAAGGTCACTGGCGAAAGCAATGTCTATTATACCGACGATGCGGCCCTGTTCTCCTCGACCCGGCGGCTGAGTCGAAACCAGGACCCCACTCAACCGGTTATTGATAGCCTTCTCGCTAACCAAGGGGACGATGTGGTGTATGAACCCATGGCTCACATTACGAAGTCCTTCTCGTTGTTGGGTCGACCTACCCAATTGGGCATCCGCGGACAAGGGTTTGTGTTTACAAACAATACTCAATTCAACCACGGATCCCTGAGTGTAGAGGCCTCCCATGATCTGACCTCCTCCACGCGCCTTCTCATGCGCTATTTTTTCGGACCCGATCTGTTTTTAGGAAAGAATGAGGTGCGGCCACTTGAGGAGTCTGACGGAAATCCACCAAAAGTAAAAAATGAAGAGGTCACCACCAATTATTGGGCAGGAGGACTTGCTCAACAAATCCCCGGTGTGGACGATGGCCGGATTATTCTCTATGGCCGCTATGGATTGCGGGAATACGATAAACCCTTTAAGCAACGGGATACCAGGTTTTGGACTATCGGGACGCACGTGGAATGGAAACCCATGCGGAAAATCGGATTGGCTCTGGGCTACCATTATGAGCGAGGGTTGGCGGATGGACGGAAGCAACCGGAGCTACAAGATGATACCTCTTACTTCAATCATTTCGTGACCGGAGAATTAGAATATGAGATCACAGAGCGTCTTGGCTTGGAGATGGGACTTCATTATGAATTTAACGGATGGACCACCGGTATCCAGGGCGATGAACGCAAGGGACAACATGAAAATGTGATCCAGGGCGACATTGCCTCTCGGTACCGGGTGAACGAGGTCCTTCAGCTAACGGCCGGGTTTCAGGGGTCCCATCGGAAAGAGAGTTTTGAGAAGGGGTTAAAAAACCTGAACACGTGGCTTGGCGCCAAATTGGCGTTTTAATTTTTTAACGACAGGAAGAATGATCCCCGCAATAACCCAGGGGATCGGCACATTCACGATGTTGGTTTTCCCCTGTTTTCCTTACGTGCACCCTGTATTAATGGGTTTTTTTTCATGAGAGTGCTAACTTGTGATTTCTTCCCTTTATAAAGGGCTTCATTCCAAAGAGGATTTCATCCGGGAGAGGCATGAAAGGTGAGGTGGAGCTCATGAAGTTTCTGAAAGCATTCATGTTTCCACTTGCCAATTTCAAGTAAAGAAACTACCGACCCACCTTACAGAGGAGGGGGTCTTAGGAGGGGACATTTACGACGTTTACCCATGCTATTGTCGGAAGAACAAAAATCTTAGGTCAGACTGAATCCGGGCTTCATACATCATTAAGCTTCCATGCGGATGTATAAGGTTCACTCGAATCAGGTGAACTTCTTCCGAATGTACGGACGGAACTGAACAGCCTCATGCTTTAAATTAAAGTATAGGAGTGTCTACTGATTCGGAGGAAGTTCATTGGGAGCCAATCCAACGATGCCACTCTTTGTATTGCTGGAGTTAGCAAATGGCGAAGTCTCGACTCTTGCGCAAGACTGCTCCTCATCTACCTGCCCGATACCAATTCACCAGGACCTGTTGTGGTTTTGTCAGGCCATATTAGTGAAGCAAGAAAGTCCTTTAGGGCAAGGCCGACGACCTGGTGTCCCAAATAAGTAAAATGAATGTCTGTCCTGCTCCTCCTCATAGTAGAAATTTCTTTCCCAATCAGCAATGGCAAGGTATCGTAGCAAGACACTCCTTTGCCTAGACACCACCGTTCCAAAGCCTGGTTCATCTCGAAATATTGATACGTTTCAACATTCGGAAGTATCCCCTCCCAAGTGAAACGAGGGATATTTAAAACGGCAAATTTGGCTCCGCGTGATTCTGCCAGAAGGCGGGTTTTTTCAAGAATTCTCAATGCCTCCGGGAAGGCTTCCTCGTAAGTTTTCTTCCGATAATTAAGAAATAGGTGATCCGACACATTACAGAGACTCAAGAGGCGCCTGCAAAGATAACATTGCCAATAGACATCCTGTTGCCACTCAGCCCAATCCGGAGAATACAAACGATTATTTTTTCGGTAACGAAGGTTTCGGTTAACATCATCCAGATAAAAGCTAAAGATTAAATAATTGTGGGGAAGGCCTCTAAGTTTTTCTAAATAATACAGGTAAATCTGTTCCACGCTATAAGCGGCAATACTGGCATTGATAATTTCAAGTTTTTTCTCCTGGTGAAATTCTTTGTTAAATTCGTCTTGGGAGATCGTAGGAAAATTCCTAGGGTAGCGCTCAGCAGCTGGAATGGAATCACCAATAATGAGAACCCTCTCCTCAGGTATCTGAGGATTAGGTTCAGGCCCTACGAACCCATAGGAATTTACTCTTTCTACTCCATCTTCCTTATATCGGGCATAATACCAATAGGACCGATCCGGACTATTCATAGCTAATTTTTTTTGAACCGGATCTGGCTTTCGCAAACCACTGCCAAGGAAGACTTCAAAAAGAATAAGGGTAAGGAGTCCAGAGCTTACCGGGAGAACAACGAGGTTAACCCATGATGCTCCGGCGACCAGGTTTTTGATAATTAACTCCCATCCCAGAAAAAAAACAAGGGGGAAAAAGCTGGTCAGAGAAAGAAGCAGAAAAATTCTGATGGGAATGTGTGGACTAGAAAACACCCATATTTCAACTAAAATGAAAGGAATACAGAGTAAAGTAAGGAACCCCCAAAAAATGAAATTGGAACCATTTCCTTTTGGGGAGAGTTCACTTCTGCAAACAAGAAAGGCAGACATTCCTACTGAAGCCAGCCAGGAAGCAAAGTAACCTAACCATAGAGTGATGCTGTGACTCCTAACAGAAATTGATTCTTGTAGGAGTTGATCAGAGAAGTAAGCCCATAGGGGTAGGATAGGAATAGTGGCACAAATAAAAAATGGAGCCCACCGATGAGTCATTAAAATTCCCTTGATTTTTTCTGGAGTTGTCCACACTAGGTTAAGCAACATTGTCCCTAACCTCAAACTCAATTTCAGTCAGATAGTCGAGACGGAATAGCAACGGCGCCGGTTGCCCAAGACTTCGATAGGCACAGAACCCGGCCTGTCGTGGTCAAGTATTTTGGGACACCGGCTTCCGTGGTTGCCAGAGAAGCTCTTCTCACTTTGAAGTGACATCATTGTTGCAACCATTCAGGAATATTTTTGATTAAGGAACCCCATGAGAAACTCGCCAATACTATGCCTGCCCTCCTGAAGAGTAGAAAAGCCCCCTGTCGATATCTACTTATTTTTAAGACCCTGGAATAGCCGTTCCATCGGGGCATAATCCCAACAGTTACCTTTCCGTCGGCTATTTACCCGATCTGACTATTGCCAAAGTTTTGGCGATATGCTCGCCTTCGGTACTGCACGCTTATGTCGGAGTGGAAGATAAGCCCACCTCGGTTGACGTTTTTCGGCCACACGTCTGAAAGTATGGGTCACCCACGCTTGGTCCGACGGAAACGAAACCCTGCGATGCACAAATAAGTGATATCTCCATTTCACACCCGATTGAGCGCCGTGGACTGGAAGGCACGGTTGGTCTAATTAAGGATCACTTGAGATTCTTCCCTGGCGAGACAGAATTGCGGCTTCTCCGGGTGGATCCTTACCTGCCGATATCCGACGTTTCTCCTCACACAGGTTAAATCATGATCTCGTCTAGATGACGCAGCCCCTTCCCAACAATTCCCATTCCGGCTCATCATAGATTCAATACCCGAGGCTTTGAGCGCAGACTGAACTTCATGTCGGACATATCGAGCGATCGGCCTGGAAAAACTCATTCTCCCCCGATTAGCCTAAGAAGTATTGATAGGCTTCATTTTTAGTTTCATCCCGGTAGGGATAACCCAGGTCTTTCAGAACAGCATCAAGCTGTTTGCGTTCCGAAGTAGGCACCTGCATGCCCACGAGCACACGGCCATAGGCAGAACCGTGATTGCGATAATGGAACATGGAGATATTCCAGCGGGAGGCGAGCTTGGTGAGAAAATTCAAGAGCGCTCCCGGTCGTTCGGGAAATTCAAAGCGAAATACGATTTCATCCTTTGCCTGGGGCGCATGCCCTCCCACCATATGGCGAATATGCAGCTTAGCCACTTCATTGTCAGTCATGTCAACGACGTGATAACCCTTTCCCGTTAAGAGCGAAATAATATCTTCGCGATCGTTTTTATCCGGTGAGATTTGCAGACCAACAAAAATATGCGCATCACGATTATCCGCAAATCGGTAGTTAAATTCGGTAATCGAATGCTTACCCATCAAGCTGCAGAATTTCATATAGCTTCCAGGCTTTTCGGGGATAGTGACTGCGAGAACTGCTTCCCGACCCTCGCCAATTTCTGTGCGCTCGCTGATATATCGTAAACGGTCAAAATTAATGTTGGCCCCGCTATCAATCGCGATGAATGTTTTGCCCTTGCAGCCGGTCTGCGTCACATATTTTTTCAATCCTGCCAGCGATAGGGCTCCAGCGGGCTCGGCAATAGAGCGGGTGTCCTCAAAGATATCTTTAATGGCCGCACACATTTCATCTGCGTTGGCAGTGATGACACCATCGATAGTTTTTCGCAGCACACGGAACGGCTCCTTGCCGATTCGCGCCACAGCAACACCATCGGCGAATATGCCCACCTGGGGTAAAATCACCCTGCGCTGTGCTTCCATTGCCGCCTTCAGGCAGGCCGCGTCTTCTGGTTCAACAGCAAACACTTTGATTTCCGGTCGCACATATTTAATGTACGCGGCCATGCCTGCGCACAACCCACCCCCACCGACAGGAATAAATACAGCATCAATGTGGGCGGGATACTGACGCAATAATTCCATTGCAACAGTGCCCTGACCAGCAATAACATCCGGATCATCGTAGGCCGGAATGTACGTCAGGCCTTTTTCTTTCAACAATGTTTGCGCATGGGTTGACGCGTCATCGTATGCGTCGCCAAACAACGCGACTTTCCCGCCATGGCGTTTTACAGCATCCACCTTAATTGCGGGTGTTGTTCTTGGCATGACAATGGTGGCATTCACACCCATGTGCTTCGCCGCAAGCGCCAGACCCTGTGCGTGATTGCCCGCCGATGCCGCAATGACGCCACCCGCACGCTGCTCATCGGTGAGTTGTAACAATTTATTGTACGCACCACGAATTTTGAACGAGAACACAGGTTGTAAATCTTCTCTTTTCAACAACACATGGTTACCCATGCGTTCGGAAACGAGCGAAGCCTCATCCAATGGTGTTTCGATGGCGAGGTCATAAATGCGGGCATCAAGAATTCGTTTCAGATAGGACTGTGGCATAAGTTTTTTGGATTGATTTCCATCGATGACAAAGTTCGCAATAATGGAAGAGCTTTACCAATTTCAATGCCTGTTTGATTGGTGTTGGGTTCGAACAGGATGATTTCATTTTGGTGTACACAGTGACATCTCAATTTTCATGGCCCTCTCCGGTCTATTGGGGATTATAGGTCACAGTGTTTTTCCTCGAACCATATTATATGATTCCCTTTCACAAAAGCACAGAAACTTTCAATATGGCTTGAGTCTGAATCAGACCAGTGCTTTAGGGATGATAGGAGGATGAAGACCGACATGGATGGCCATAGTTTAAAGTTACAATTTGCTATCCATAGAACACATTCAACACAAAACGAGGCCACAGAGTGTTATCTCACGGGATACAGCTTGGGCGCAGCCCAAACCACCTTTTCGTCTCAGCCTGACGAGGAGCAGGAAGTTTTCCAATTCCCAAAAATTCTGATGATCAATCCGCCTGGGGCTTGTGCACCTCGACCTCCATTTTTGATGAAATGTTGGCTAACAATATCCACGATGGCACAGGTAAAATTCCTGGTTTTTTCGACAAAATGTTTCACGCTGGTTTAGAAGAATACCGGCATGGAATTTTTATGCGTCTGAGCAGAGACTGTTTATATCGGGCCTACACAGACCGGCAACTCTCCGAGGATATTCTGGCTGTGCTCATTAGAACTTCCTTTCGCCTTTCATCGGCCAACATGATTTTCACCTCTGCCCTCCTGACTGATTCAGGATATATCAAATCCAAAAGTTGGGTCTTTTCCACGACCGTTTCAGTTACGGATCATTTCAAAGTGTCCAATCGGGTGACATTTTTGGATTATTTCCATGAACGGTTTTTTCCGTATTATCAATGAAGGTACCCGGAGATGACCGAGCTGCGACTCATCGAAAACCTTAGCCTTGCCAGCCGGGAAGATTATCTGCAGCGTACAAGAAGAATCGGGCTTTTACATAGATGATAGTCTCCTGGAGACCCGCAAACTGGACTATCTCATAAAGGGGTTGGAATCACGTGCGAAAATTTATCCCCGCGGAGGCCATTGCGACAATCGGAACCACCGGGCCACGGCGGGTTGTATCATTTTTTTTCGTAACCCCCTCCCCGCCAACCTGGGCAGAAAACCTGTAAGGTTTATCCGACACCCACACCGATTGCTGCTCGGGCTTAGACGCATCAGGCTTCGGTCCTGGATGATCTTCCCATCCCTGGGATTTCACGAAGAATCTCGCAGACATCCTCTCTCAACCTCCAAGCTCGACTCGATCAACAAGTCCAGGACCTGGAGGGCAAGCTTAAAGAATCTCATACGAATATGACCTGATTCGGTTTCTGTACACCAAAAGCAAGAGATGGATCTTGCGGAGTAGATGGGCATACGTACCTTTGCGGGTTCATCACATTCCTTGTATGATGCCCCCATGATGATTCCATGGCCGGATAGGGAAAGTCTTAGGTGTCTTGCTCAAGCATGCCTGCTGCTGTTTCTTTTTAGTTATGGATGGGACAGTGAAAAAGCCTATGGAGATTCTTCGAACGGCGAACTCGTGGATCTCACGGGAGGAGTCATTCCATTGCTCACCTATGATTCAGGAGGAAGCTTTTCAGGCGGAGGCGAATTATTTTCGGGGGGAAGTCTTTCCTCTCGAGGTGATGTCCGCTATCTGGTTCGAGTGAAAAATCAGACCGGTGATCCCATCGATGCCGACTCGCTGATCCTCGTCGTCGACAAAATCCAGGAAATGGCACGGCTCCGTGATGTGACCACCAGTCTCGATATAAGAGGGACCGATGGGAATACTGAGGATGGGAAACCGTATTTCCGGGTTCCTGTTGATGGTCAGGCAGAACTCCCCCCATACGGGGAAAGTGAATCGTTCCCCATCGAAATCAAAAACCCGGACCTTCTTCGCTTGTACCCTCCGGTCTTACGGGTGAGAGGCATTCGAAAGACGGCCTCTCATGCGTTTCAAGGTGCGCTCCAGAACTTGATCCAGGAAGGTGTCGTGACTCCCGAAGAAGCGAAAAAGGCCATGGACCAATCGCAATAGAAACAACGCTCGTAAGGTAAGTGCCGGTAAAATTTCGCATGACGCAAGAAGGGATGAGAATAGTGGATAAACGTATTCAAGCCATGAGAATAAGCCTATTCGCTTTGGCGCTCTTCTTCATTGTGGGGATGGGAGCAGTCCTGGCCTCAAGCCAAGGAAGCCTGAATGTACCCGAACCCGTTAGCGGACATTCCATTTCCCTCGAAGAAATCACGCCTGCGGATGTCCTGGCCCGTGTTCAGTTGCTTCGGGATACCCTGGAATTGATCCGGTTTGAAATGGGAAAACCGTTGGTAACCCCGTCCGATGCCATCGCCACCAATATCCACTCCCATGAAGCCTATTTCCAAGCTCTGACCCTCTATCATAAAGCCGATCGTCTCACGTTGGAACTCACCGGGAGCACAGGAATTCCCCCGGAGCCCATCTCGCTTTCCACTCTTGCACCTCTGCATATCTGGAAAATGGTGAACGCGAGCTACCTTCGTATTCTGACCATCAAGGAGGAGTTAGGTCTGAAGGAAATCATTTCGGAACGCCCCGAGGATTCCGCGACAAGTCTGACAGAAACCGGACGCGCGATTGTACAAGCCAATCGCCAACTCAACCTGCTACAGGAACGCCATTTCTCACCCAGTGATGTGTCGCAACAAGTGCTTCTGGCCAGCCAGTATGCTAAACGGTTGCTGTCCCGATTTCCCCCATCAACCGTCACTTTGGAGACTCCCCCCTTAGTGAGGGGCAAACAGCCGGCCGATGTATTCCTTCGCTTGGTTGAGTGCTATGCCATTCTGGAAAAGGTTGCGCAACAGTCCGGCATTCCGGTGCTTCATCTTGATCTGCCTGCCGCAAAAAGTGTGGGCATTTCTCAGCAATTAGAGCCAAGCGACGTCTATGATATGGCTACCCTCCTGGTCTCGGATCTCGCCTTTTTTTATACACACCTGAAAAAGCACGACTCTCTAAAGCCCATTTCTTATCCGGGACGAACCTTCCCTTCCCTGGTTTACCAGCAAGCTACCGTCCTTCTTCATCAGTTGAAAGCACTGGAACAATTATTGGCAAACGATCCAGAATGGCTCTCCAGATAGAGAAGAAACTTTTTCTCAAAACCATTTCTTCCATCACCCGCTTGTTCCCAAGGCATACCAAACACCATACCCTCAGTTCAACGTGCAGCAGAACCTCCGGCCAAAGGCCGGGGCCATATTATCCCAAACCCATTCAAGAACAGCAGCAGCCATGTCATACAACAAAATGGCTGCGCTCAACCCTACGCCTGGCTCTGTGCATCACGCCAGCCTGCCATGCAGGCGGGACCAAGGGAGAAGAGTGCGGCTCCTGCAACGCGAGGCTCGACTACGCGCTAAGAAAACGAGCTGAGCAGCAACCAGAATCACGACCCGGCATCCACGGCGACAGGCCCAGGGATAAACCAGTCCCTACTTCAAGGATCGCTGGCAGGGTGAACAGAGATCTGAGTTGAATGACCGTACGCTTCCGATAAGTAGCAGAAAAACCCATATCGCAAGTCATACCGCTCTACTAACCCACCACAGATTCTCGATCTGCCTGACCAGTGCTCTACAATCAGGCTCCCAGTATTATGGATACGCTTAAAGCCGCTGATCCAATTGTTGTGCGTATAGTGTGACAAACGATAAGTCGGTATCCTGGAACTCGTCCGAGTTCGAATTCGCCGGTTGTAGCGAAGCGACATGTTGGGAAGCTTGTCAGGTTTGAGAGATCGGCCAATGAGAGTCGGCGAAAGCATTGGAACCCATATTTGAGGCAGATTCACGGAATTTCGAGAATTGAGGAGACGGGGAAATCGGCTTAGGCTCATCCTCTGTAAAGACTCCGAACCTCAAGATGATCATGAGTAGAAGGAATAAGAACCACACAATAAAATTTTGTTCATCGATATGTTCTCCTGATGATGTCTTCTGTGTTTCTTTCGCACTCATGAATGTCCTTTGGCACAACACAAAAACATCTATCAGGTCTGTCGCCCCGGATTTTCGTTGATGGATCGTGTCATCATAGGTGATCGAGTGCCTCCGGCCTCAAGGGCGAACAGTCGATTGCATCCAATCAGGATGAGATTGAACCTGTCTTTGTAAAACCTGCAATTGAGCCAGAAGTCCACCTACCTGTTGATACACATGAGAAGGCAAGATAGGACCATGAAGTCTGACCGTTTGGGGGGGAGACGTATGAGGAAGATGGGCATGTAGATACGCGAGTTCAGAGATGACCAGGGTGCCTAAATCGTAGACATCATTTGACTGAATATCGGGACGGTCAAGATTTTGAGGGGCCAACGTTAACATTTGAATGTTGGAGGCCCTGGCGATGCTTCCTAACACCATATAGCAATCAATGAGATGATCATAGCTATTCCATGACTTGCGCCCTCGTTCAAGGGAAGGGAGAGGAGCAGGCCCGGGAGCATGAGGAAATTGCCGCAAAAGGTGCGTGGTGTATTCAATGCCCAGACTGACCAATTCTGCAGCATCCCTCGGAGAGAATTGATGCATCAGTAAAAGATTGAGTTGAGTATTCGCCAATCCAATAACAAAAAAGACCTGATTCGGGGGAGTTTCTGCATCGGCCAAAGCTTCACTATTAGTCAGAGGAAGCCCGAGTTGCTGCTTAAGAGACAGGATTCGATGTAGAGAAGTATCGATCATTTTCCATACATGAAATGGACGGATATCGCCCGGGTCTCCTTCTGTTTCAGTGGGCTCTGATTCTTCGGTGAGTTCCGTTACCAACCGGGCCACTTTTTGATTAAGCGTTTTGGCTTGAAAGAACACCTCATGCGGAGTCGCATCTTCAACCAGGAGGCCTACTTCTCGACTCTTGAGTTTCCCCATTTCAAAACGGATGTCGTCCAGTTCTTTCCGAACCAGTTGGACACGTGCGAACACATCAGCCGGTGTGATGGATTGAATTGAAAGTTCATGACCACTCACGGGAGGAGGGGTTGTGATGGCCTTGGTCATTCCAGGACTTGCCATTGGAAAAATAAATAACACTCCAATTATCACTCCGACTTTGAGCATGTGTAATGTTTGAATCGGGGAATGCATTAGTTGTCGCCTTTTGTGAAAGCCCAGATCTCTCCCGTCGAACCTGACTGAGGAATTCGCTGGCTGCTGTTGTCCATGTTGTTTTTCTTAAATGACCATTTTCGTTGAACACCCTCATTCCAACATTTTCGACACTCCCTTCCAGCTTCCTTCCACATCTGAGGATATAACCCCGAGTGAACGGTTCGACGTTCTGCTGGGCATTGATAACGGCATCCACCAACAATACTAGTGTCCTCTCACATTTGAATGCGAACTAGCTTTAATGAGAACGACCTGGGACAGCATAATATTCCTTAGCGCAATAATGCCTATATATGTTCGTGAGAACCCACGAGCCCTCAGCCTCCCCGGATTTCACGATGTGTATTTTTAATGTTCATTGATAGGAGGATATCAAAAATTCCTTCCTCACTAATGAAGAACCCCGCAGCAAGCTAACGGGGAATTTTCAAGTTAAAAAAAAAGGGAAGGAAATGGCGTTGCTTCATCCCCTCCCCTCTCTTTTTTAAGTACCGTGCGGTGTGATTATTCCGTTTTCTTACGAATGCCTTCAAAGATTTCTTCGAAATAGGGGCCCATCAACCCACGGGCAACTGGATGCTTTGTCGAGGATCCGAAACCTGCCACTCCATCGGTGGAAATACGATAGAGGGAAACCAACAGCGCACCCTCTTTCGTGGGAAGTGCGCCCCCGATTGACTGCAGGCCGTTATATTCGTGGCTGGCATAAAAGTGTCGATCAACCACTACATACGCATCGCCCTCATTGAATAACATTCGATGGCTCAAGACCAATGTCGGACGGCTAAACACATCAACATTGGCCCAATTAAACCGTGTCTCGAGTTGCTTCGCCTGGATGGCTGGATATTTAAGTAAGATTTGATGAAAGGAGGGAAAGTATTTGGCGACAAGTTTTGCCTCATTGGTGGCCAGAAGAAGATCCTGACTCAATTCAAACATCTCGTCCTTACCACGAGCGTAGGGAGCAATGCCTGACAGACCTTTTTCGCGATAGGATTGGTACCGCGCCAGTAATAGTTCCCGCACCAATGCCTCGACTTCAGCTTGGGATCCGCCTTTGGCCTTGAGGGCCTGAAAAGCGGAGATTTCCTTCTGGTCCAAATTTAACGTATCGCCCGGCTCAGCTTCGAGATAGCGTTTGGCTTCTTTTTCCCCATTAGGTTGCAATTTCACTCCTGCAAAGTCTTTTACTGTGGCCTTGTCAGGGATCTCGCCAAACGCAGTCACCGCGCCGACAAGCTTAAATACGACGGCCTCGCGCCAGAGCGGAAGTAAATTGTCAGGGGTCTTCGGCACCAACAAAACGGCTCCCAGCGCCAGTTCCCGATCTGAGCCTTCTTCGGTCGTAAATCGCACAATCTCTCCCTTGAGGACATCCTTCCGTTCACCGTCGGAGAGAGGCAAGGCCTTAAGCAATTCCTCGGCCGTGGGAACGGCCATCGCAGGACTGGAGAAGGCCACCAGGATCAAACAGATACTGACCAGCACCTCAACCACGATCGCGAACTCAGATTTTAAAAAACCTCTCTTTACCGAAGGAAATAAAAAAGAAAGATTCCCGGTAGATGAAACCCACATAGTCATTTCCCCCTCCTGATAAAAAACCCATTATTGAAAATACACCTGGCATTAGATTTTCAAGGTTAGGACCAAGATTGCTAGAAAGCAAACACCTATTCCATTGAAATGAAGAACGATTGCACCCGCAAAAAGGCTAAAGGGGGTTCAGAAAGAATAGCTTCCTCTTCCCGGTTTACAGAACTCGATGATCAGTTCCGACAATTTGCCTTTCCTTTTTATTCCTCACATAATATGACAATAATACAGCCAATATCTATGCAGAAATCGAGATTGGAACAACAATGAACCAGGTGATGACGGACATCAAAGAAGCATTCAACCGTTCTTTCTGAAGGATGGGCACTTTTCAAAATTTGTCTTTGGGGTCCGGCTAAATCCTGCAGAGAAACTCAATAGCACAAAAAACATGGAAATCGTAAGGAGGACTTGAGGATGGGGCTCCAATCTAAAATGGCCGACCTGGGTCGGATGCATGAAATCGTCAGGGCATTCAGTATCGCGGGATTCGGCGATATTTTTAAAAAAATGGGGCTTGAAGCCGCAGCTGAACAGGCAGGCAAGATTATGGGGTGGAAGCACTCAGAGGATATTGCCCACCTTGAACGTCCTCAGCGTATACGGAAACTCTTTGAAGTACTCGGGCCAACGTTTGTCAAACTTGGTCAAATCCTGGCCACTCGCCCTGACCTATTCGGACCTGAGTGGATCAGTGAATTTGAAAAACTCCAATCACAGGCACCACTACTGGACTTCGAAGAGCTTCGCCCTCAGATCGAAGAGGACTTGGGAGCCCCCCTTGAAGACCTCTTCGCAGAGGTGGATACCAAACCACTGGCTGCCGCTTCCATGGCCCAGGTTCACCGGGCCACGTTGAAAGACGGAACAAAAGTCGTACTCAAAATTCAACGCCCCGGAATCCGGGAAAAGATCGAAGCCGATATGCGTCTATTAACATACGTGGCCTCGTTAGCAGAAAATAACGTTCCGGAACTAGCCACCTATCATCCTCAAAAAGTTGCTCAGCAATTCGTGAAATCCTTGCAGAATGAACTGAACTTTATGACGGAAGGGCAGAATGCGGAGCAAGTCTCGGCCAACTTCGAGGACAATGACCAGGTCGTGATTCCCAAGATTTTCTGGGAATGGACAAAGGAACGCATTAGCGTGCAGGAATTTGTGGAAGGGATACCCGGGGTGAATATTCAAGCCATCGATGAAGCAGGGATGGACCGCAAACGCATTGCCCAGACGGGGGCCAATGCTGTGCTCAAAATGATTATGGTTGATGGATTATTCCATGCGGATCCCCACCCGGGAAATTTTTTCATTTTGCCGGGTGAACGTATCGCCTTCATCGACTTTGGCATGATTGGACGCGTCTCTGAAATCAGGCGACAACAAATCATGAGACTGTTGCAGGCATTGTTACAAAATGACGCCGAGGGCCTCTGCACGATTCTTTTACAATGGTCTGAGCGGGAAGGAGAAGACCCGGGTGACCTCTTGGGACCCGTTGATGAATTTCTGGGCAAGTATTCCGGAAGATCCATGGAACATTTGAATCTGTCTGTTATGGTAGGGGACTTGTTAGGGTTGGTCCGGAATAACAATCTTACCATGCCTCCCGATCAGGCAATGCTTCTCAAAGTTTTTGTGTCCCTGGAAGGGGCATTTAAGAAACTTGACCCTGGTTTTGACATGATGGTCGCGATACAGCCCACCCTTCAAGAGGCTGTGCTCAACCAGTTGTCTCCCAAAGCACTCGGGAAACGCGGTCTCAAAGTTCTCATACAATATTTAGAGTTATTCGCTGACATACCCAAGGAGATACGCCGTGGAATCTATACCGTCAAAACCGGAAATCTAAAATTTTGTATAGAACTGACTCAGCTTGATGAACTCAAACACGTGCTCATACGAGCCGTCAGTCGACTGGCGGTGGCTGCGATAACCTCAGCGCTGGTCATCGGAACCTCGATTGTTATGGCTCTTTCTAAAGGCCCTATCATCGGGGGGATCAATATCTTTGAAATTTTTGGGGTTGGGGCCATCATTGGTGGAGTTTTAATTCTCCTTGCCATGATGCGGGACAAAACCTGGAAAAAAAATCTGGGGGAATGAAGGACCAGAGTGGCTTAGGCAGAGTCCTTCGTCGGTTACTCGACGGAATAACAATTTTCAAAATCCACTAACCGATAAGAGGCAGCTTGAATGCTCCCATGTCGCGAATTTTCTTCGGGAACAACTCGGTGAACCCTCATAGGGTTCTCCCGTGACCGACTCGGATTCCCATACCACCGTTCATGATTTCACCATGGCCTAAGGAGATTTTGTCATTGGTCAGTATCTGAATATTCCCATTCGATAATGGGAATATGTTTACCATAGTGGGAGGGAATCAATGCGGGAAAAATTCATGGCTTCGCCATGTGATCCAGCTGAAACGGACTACTCCCATAGTAATCCTTGGCAAAACATTGATCGATTTTGGGAGAGATTGCCTAAGGTTCCAGAACCGGCTAGGACGGTCGTCCGAAGGTCCTTAGGGGTGAATGAGACAAGTGTGCCAAAAATTTCAATCTTCAACGCTCAGGACGCCCACGAGACAAGGGTCCAACCACGCTGGAATGAGGTGGCTTCGCTGAATTTGTGAAAGGCAAAAAAGAGATACGTTCTCTTTTCCATGGTGATAGTGATTCTGTTTGGGGTGTAAGTGGTATCAATCTTCGGGAATAGAGTAAGGAGTGGATATAACAGGCTTGCTCAAGAGCAACATCCCACCCCCAGGATAGCCGATACGGGCTGTTTCATAGATGTACTCGAACAACGCTTCGGCTTCTGTCACCGAAACAACAATATGAACCATTCTGACCAAAGTTGATTCGGGCAAACGGCCCTTTTTCGTGAAAGCTTCCCGAAGAGCAGCAATCCCTCGGCAGGAAACACTGTCCGCACGAATAATGCCCTTCCCCTCACGCAACGTCCTGAGTAATACTCTGTCCGTGCCGTCATCCGGAAGAACACAAGTAATGATCTGACTAGGCTCAAGGGGCATCAAATGATCGGAAACTTGTCCGGCGCTCATGATCCTTCCAGGACTGACCCTTTATGTCGCAGTTGTTCCCTCACAGCCTCTGGAATATAGGTGGCGACCTTTTCCAATGGCGTGATGTATAAGAAACCTCTAGCTGGAGTATCAAACTGCCCGGCCTTAAAAATGTTACTAGCCACGATGTCGGTTTGTTCGGAAGAGACCAAGACGCTGATGATATCCTTTGAGGCATCCACAGCAATCCCCAATACTCCCAACCGTTCGCGAATCCCTATTCCCCTGCCCTGGTGGACCAATACTCCCGTTGCCCCGGCATCTCGGGCAGCTTTCACAATCACGTCGGCATCACCTGATTGCACCACACAGGTAATCATGGCGACGTCCGTGAGATACGTCATGTTCGTACTCCTAATCATACGATGGATTGAACCTCCTCTAATTGTGAACCGACTTCCGGTTTAATAACCGCACGAGCTTGTGCCTTGACTTTGTATTCTGCCCAAAGACCGGTCATCAATACAGTGAGAATGGGACCGATGGAGGCCATGGCAAGAATGCCAAAGCCCTCCACAGCATGAGTGGCATTACCAAACCCCAATCCCATGGCTAAGACCAGCGGAACGGTAATGGGTCCGGTGGTTACACCGGCACTATCCCAGGCCACGTTGACGAAGGTTTCACTGGAAACAATGGTGAGCACAAAGGCCAAGAGGTACCCGACTAGAACCAACCAGACTAACGGCAAATCAAAAATCAGTTTGGCTAAACCCGTGGCAATCCCGATCGCAACGCCCAGTGAAACCGCCACAATCAACGTTTTTTTCTTGAAGACGCCATTGGTCAAATTTTCAGCCGTGGTACCCAGCGCGTTCAGGGCCGGTTCCGCTACGGTCGCCCCAAAGCCAAGACCCCAGGCAAAAACCAGTGCAAGAATCAACCCTATTGAATAGACATAAATAGGTGAGCTAGGCACCTCCGAGAGAGACATGAATGCAGCAGGAACCAGGCTCCCCACGTTTCCTCCTAAATGGGAGAGTCCGTAGGTCAGTCCCAGATTAAAGATACACATGCCGATGATGGTAAGGGCAATTCCATACACAATCTCACCTTTATTCGGGAGCGATTCTTTGAGTATGAACCTGAGGACCAAGAATAAAAACAAGACGAGTGGGAGGATGGCACGCACACCCAAAACAATTTCCACACCGGGACTACGTTCATACCAGGCGGACGGAACGGCTTGAACCGCTCCTGAAGCGTGGTGGGTAGCCGCAATAATTTCGGCGGGCGTCACCGTGGAGGCAATGTAGAAAGCCAGCAGCAGTACGCCAATAATAGGGAAAATTGAGGCCAGAGTCACAATTCCGAAACCGGATAATCCTGAATCTCCTTTCCCGGCCGCCCCCGCAATGCCGATACCCAATGCCAGAACCAACGGCACAGTGACCGGCCCCGTTGTCACCGCACCGGCATCCCAGGCCAATCCCAGGACGTTGGTCAGATCCGGGTCAGAGGCTCCATAGAGCGTCAAGGCGAGTACAGGAGCCAGGGCCCCATAAATAAACGGCTTGAGACTCCAGCCATATAAGAACCGCATGGTGCCGATAACCGCCGCTAAGCCCACACTGAATCCGATCACCAGCACAAGAGCCCCAGACCAGTGATTCAGGAGAGCGTACAGATAGGGGGCACGCTCAACCACGACATTCTGGCCGGCCACTTTCAATGCGCCGATAGCCGGCTCGGCAAAGGTGACACCGATTCCAAGAAGAAGGGTGATACCTAATACCAATGGTAACGGTGATTTTTCGGGCAGGCGCTGGCCGATGATGGTGCCAAAAGGCATGAGTCCAAGCTTGAGACCCTCCATGAAAAACATTAATCCAACGATCACCGCAAACAAGCCACTCATGATCACCCAGGAGTCCTGGACCAGTTGGCGCAAAATCAAAATCTGGAACAACGCCAAATACAGCCCAAGGGGAATGACCGATTTGACCTGTTCCATGAATCGAACTGAGACATAGGGTCGAAGTAGCTTAAAAATTTCCTCAGCGGTGAGGTGTATACGAGGCAGTTGGCAGGAGAAGGGATGCCCCTGTGAATCCCGTTCCATAGTTGGATTCAAGGCATTGAAACTGAATACCTCGTATCCATGCCCCCGTGCACGTTGATAATCTCCGAATCGATAGGAATCTGACATGATTGGCAACTAGGTGGACCAGGATGGTTCTCGGGAGTATACCTTATCAAAATCTTTCCAGGAAAGAAGCAAGGGAGAGATGGCACTTCATTTTTTATCAGAATAAAAATAGAGGCAACTGTTACACTGAACCTGCCTTTTAAGACTACCACTGTCAGGATTAAGACTCCCGGGCAACAGATAAATGGAACCCAACCATCGATAACAGGATAGCTTGACGTTCGACGGAGCTTGGGTCCGGATAGCTTCTCACCGGACCCCTGGCCTACACAGCCTCGTCTTTCTATTGAAAATGGCTTGAATCATCTGGCAAAGTTGGCGACTCTTCGGCATTTCAGGTGTTTCGATAAAAAATAAAGGATAGGTGAAAATGAAAGGGATGTGCATGCGCAAGGTTGCTCAGCTTTCTTTGACAGTCATCATGGCATGGGGCTTGTCGGGAATCAGTCATGCCCAGGAGGCCATGTATGATTATCCGGACCTGAGTCCCTATGCGGCAACTGTTGCGGAAACACCGATCGCCTTGAGGGCTGAGCTTCCAAAGAAAATCCCCGTGAAGGATTTTGAACTGAAGGTATTTCTGGATCATAAGGTCCCTGACGTCCTCTGGTATGACGAGAAACTGCGATATTCCCTGCTCAGCCAGAAAGGTCCCGCCCCGTTAATCTTTGTCATCGCCGGGACTGGGGCCGGCTATAATTCCGAAAAAATGAAGGTCCTGCAGCACGCCTTTTTTCAAGCCGGTTTCCATGTTCTGTCGCTGTCTTCCCCAACCCATCCGAATTTCATCGTCTCGGCCTCCAGCACGGGAATGCCCGGCCATCTCCTGGAAGATTCACAAGACTTGTATCGGGTCATGCGGTTGGCCTGGCTGGAACATCAAAGCGATGTTCAAGTCACGGAATTTCATCTCACCGGGTACAGTCTGGGCGCAGCTCAGGCGGCCTTTGTATCAAAGCTGGATGAGGAACAGGGAGATTTTCATTTTAAAAAAGTGCTCATGATCAACCCGCCGGTCAGCTTGTATACCTCGACCTCGATCCTGGATGACATGTTGGCTAACAATATTCCCGGAGTCGCGGATACGTTTCCGGAGTTTTTTGACAAGGTGTTTCATGCGTTTTCGGAAGTGTATCGGAAGGGTGACTTCGTCAATTTCTCGGGAGATTTTTTGTATACCGCCTATCAGGATCGGCAACCTGCCGATGCAGTGATGGCAGCGCTCATCGGGACTTCGTTCCGTCTTTCTTCAGCAAATATGATCTTTACGTCGGACGTTTTTACCAATTCCGGCTATATCAAACCGAAAAATCTGGTCCTCTCTACAACCGATTCCTTGACCGACTACTATAAAGTGTCTGCTCGTGTGACATTTCTAGATTATTTCCGTGAGATGTTCTACCCGTTTTTCAAAATCAGATACCCCGAGCTCACCGAACAAAGCCTCATCGAAAACCTGAGCCTGGCCAGCCTGGAAGAGTATCTGAAGCATTCCACCAAAATCGGGTTATTACATAACGCGGATGATTTCATTCTGGGTGAGGGTGAACTGGATTATTTATTGTCGGTGTTTGGCCCCCGGGCTAAAATCTATCCACGAGGAGGGCATTGCGGAAATCTTGCGCATCATGCCACCCTGGCCTACATCGTTGAATACTTTAACCACCTCCAATCTCCCCAAATCCTCCAGAACAATCCAAAACCGGCTCCGGTCCTCGCCACTCCGGTAAGTTTCCGCGTGAAGGAGCCACCGCTAACGCAATCGGCTCCAGTCTCCAATGGCACACAAAGCCCTGATTACGAAAACTATCCCGATCTTCGCGATCAACTCAATCGACAGTTTCTGGTCTTGGAACGAAGAATACAAGAGTCCCAAGATTCTCTTGAGGAGACAGCGGCAATGGCGGCTGCGTCTGAACCATCCCAGACAGATCCCACACTTCTCGTACCTAGCGGCGAGATTCCTGTTGCTGAAACGGGGATCATTGAACCAGCCCGGCGCCCGATTGAGGAGGTAGTGCATCCCGGGGAACGCTTTGTGATTGATGTCTATGATCCAATAGAAGGATTCAACCGGTCGATATACAAATTTAATGCGAAATTCGATGAATATGTGTTCCTACCTGTCGTCGAAGGATATGAAGCCGTCATGCCGGATTTTTTCGAGGATCGTCTTTCGAACTTTTTCTCGAACATCGCCGACCTTCGTAATTTGTTGAATTCCATTCTTCAACTTAAAGGGGAAGTCACGCTCAACACCCTGTCACGGATTTTGATCAATAGCACGTTCGGCCTCGGGGGATTCTTTGATCATGCCACTCCGTTAGGGATCCACCAACAGACAGAGGATTTCGGTCAAACGCTTGGACATTATGGTCTGAATCCCGGCCCCTACCTGGTCCTCCCCATTTTCGGACCGTCTTCTATTCGTGATACCACCGGCTTGCTGGTCGATTCGGCGGCCCGGTACTTTTACCTCTATACACCCGTGAATTTTGACGACCACCTTGATCGAAGTTCCGCCGCAACCCTGGTGTGGGCCGTGGATGTACGCCACGACTTGCGCTTTCGCTACTACCAGACTGGCTCTCCTTTCGAGTATGATCTGGTCCGGTTCCTCCACACGAAAGTCCGCCAATTAGAAATCGAGAAGTAGATAACCAGAAAGTTTCTTGCCGGCTTCTCCCATATGCGATGATCATGCAACATTGGAGAGGCCGATGAGTAGACGACGCACCTAAGTCCATTCCCTATCCTGGGCTGACGTGCCCTTCTCGTGTCGACCAGCAAGCGACCATGCTCTGCATCGGTTGAAGGCACGAAGAGCCTGTCGGACTTAGGGGATCGAGAGCGAAAAAGCGGATGAGCGAGGCCAGATTTTGACGATTTCGCTGGCCCATAGTGGGACTATGGTCCAAGAAAGCGGCGAAATATGGACCGCTTAGACACTTTTGCAGCCGATTCATCCTAAGTCCGACAGGCTCCTAGAACAATTAGTCGCAACCGGTCCAGATTGGACCTCCCGGTAAGGAATGGACGTTCTCCTTGAAATATTTCGTCCATACGCCTTCAACGATATCCCTCCTCTTACCGCCAATGGTTCATTGGGTTTGTTCCGAAACATCTGACATCACCGACTCTCACCCCTCGATACGATCAACCATATCCGCCACAGGGATTCCCCTGGATTACATCCCGTACTATGCATATGGGGAGTGTTGAATAATACTGATTCCCAAGAGCAAATTTGCTCACGGCGACACGACGTATCAAAACCCTCGGGTCGATTCAAAAAAGTTCGTCCTCTCCTGAGGCTTCTTGAAGGGAAGGGCACAGCCATTTTTCAACGGGGAGCGTACAACCCCCCACGTGAGCATGGGAAAATGGCGACCTGCCTGCGCGCGTGCGCGTCTAGCCGACTTCGGCGAAGGAGGCCCGGCGGAAGCAGGGAACGCCGCTGGTCTGCCTGCCGGAACTCCGGCGGAGGCACGGCGGATTTTTTTAACAAACCCGCATGGGTTCTGATGGTTAGATCCCGAATGGCCGACTCTCAACCTCCAGCCAGTTTCGCCTCCCTTCATCAGAAATATGCACTGAGCAGGCATTCAGGTCATTGAACTTCACCAGGATCATCTTCCTATCGTGATAATGACTCTCCCCTGAAGAATAGGAT
>CABVRQ010000031.1 GCA_902500695.1 uncultured Nitrospira sp.
CGGAAACTGGCATTCCATTCAACAAGTTCGGGATTGCAATTGTCCCGGATGGGTCAGTTTATTAGGCAACTTTTCATTTTCTATTGCTTTAGCAGCACCAACAGCTCACTACAACGCTTCGTGATTTCCCCTGTCCCTCCGGAAGTTTCTTGGCCGGTCGCCAGGCTGAAGTGAGCTTCAAAATGATTTTCCATTGAATCTTTTTCAACGACTGACGCCGCTTCCCATTGGAGATAATAAAAAATACAGCAGTACAATTCTTGGGTTGCCTGCGCGGCACCTTTTGGAAAGGCTGATTTGAATAAATCTCGAATCTCGACGTCATCCGAAGCAATTTTCCGAGCACTCGAAAGAAATTGCGTTCGAACATCACCGTCACTATTCAATCCAAGCTCGAGCAATGTGTGCCATTGTTGCAACTTTAAAAAATGGATCCAATGAAACTCGTCGTTCCAGTCAGTGATGGCAGATGCCCGATTGAATGCTTCCAATGCCAATTTGTATTGGCCTGTTTTGAACAACTGAACACCTTGACTGTTGGTTTCCATGAACTTCTGCTTATTTGATTGCCGGGTCATTTCACGTTCAGCAGTCTCTTTGCGCTTTTCATACTGACTCATGAATATTTCTACGGCTTTTCTTTCATCCTCAGTTGAATAGGAAGCATCGTGGTATTGGCTTGCACGTTCGTACAGCCTCTTTTCATCATAAACTTTGACAAGGTCTTCCCATTTAATCCGCACTCCTGTTTGGTCCCTATGATTGCTCGTGTACACCACAAGCACTTTCCCTATAACCGTAGGATCTTCTTCGACTAGTCCAAAGACATACTCATTGACCTTGAGATTATTGTGCGGCTGGTACGTTCCCCATTGAGCCAATATGTAACCGTAATTCTTTTCTTCATTGAAAATATTGCGTCTTCCTTCTATGAAATGTGCGGTGAGCCTCTCATCCAAATGCGAGCTCAGTGCATCAAAGTTTCCTTGCTCCGGGATATTAAAGACATCTCCCATTCTGCTTCGAACGTTATCCGCGATTCGAATGGCAAGCTCAAGGGACGGCGTTTTTTGGACGAGGTCACTCAACACAACTTCACAATCATCTAAGAACAACTTGTTATCTATAAGATCAAATAGAAGGCGGATCGCCGCGGAGGACTCTGAGTCCTGGAAGATATCCGTTCCTTCTTTTCTGAAGAAATGCATATTCCTGTGCAAGCATTTAATGAGTACTGCCGAAGTTTCACGGGTGAGGGTTGGCAGAAAGCTGTGCCTCTTCTGCCATAGTTCAGTCGGTTGGGTCCTCTTTCTCAAACCTGAAAGATGAGGATCAACGCTTTCTTTTAGCTCGTCTTGACCAAAACCATTCCAAGAAACAATGAAGGATTCGACAACATGATCCGGCACTTCGGTGGCTGGAACAGTGCGCGTGAAGTATTTCCAGAACACTTCAGGATGACTCAGCCGGTTATGACGGCGATACTCTGGCTCCAAGTCATCATGGCCATCAGGCGTGTTGAAAAACCCTTTACGCACCTCAAAGAATAGGATTTGAAGAAGTTCGAGCAAGACCTCCGGCTTCTCCTGTTTCTCACATAGGGTTTCGATGTGCTTTTTGATGCGGATGTAGGTCCTGTCATCTCTGGCATTGCATTCATAGGGAAACGAAATGAATGCGGCCTCACCCCATGCTGGAAGGTACATCCACGGACATGCAGACATATCTTCGTAGACGTCGGGGTACACAATCCTTAGCGCTTCCAGAATCAGGAAATCCTGAAGATGAACCTCTTTCTTCACAGAAGGAAGGCTTTGATAGAGACCATTTAAGTAAAGGTTTGCGGATCCTACCGTGGGAAACAGCTTTGATAACCAGGAGGCGTAGACTCCAGGGAAGGTTTTCTCGAAATCCTCGATTCTTTTCTGATCAATCTCGAGATTTCTCAACAGTCGGGCTATTGCGGAAACATGATCATCCTCGCTTGAGCAATAGAGATGAAGATCAATGTGCTCCTTCTCTGCTGGAAGCAGAGAAATCCCGGTCTGGGCAATTTCTTCATCGGATGAAAATTTTTCGAGCCAATCCGGGTTTACGATCGCGTTGTCCTCCATATGATCAGTACTTACCACCTATCCTGTTTTTTGAATTTTCCTGAATGTTTCACAAGTTGGACTATCTGCAGACGGGTAGGCTTTTCTCTCACTCGATGACTGTCATCAACCATGATAACCAGTTTTACCCCCGCCCTCTCAATGAGGCCTTCGATTGGGGATTGCACCTCATCTCATGTTTCGTCGGTCCATGATTGGCCAAAATTGAATCCTGTAACCTTACTACCAGAAACCAGAAGGGTGCGGCATTTTATTCCCAATTTCCTTAGGAATCTAGTTTCCCAAACCAAAAATTAATTGATCCGGCCCCGCCCTTGGCCGTCGATGAGTTCGTGTTTGGCTGGAGAATCTACGAGGAGAGGCAGGATGTCATATTCTGACATTACCAAAGCATTTCCGCAGGAGGTTTCTCACGAAAATTACCGTCGCACAAGACGGATCCATCGCCACATATTCACCAGGCTGAAGAGTGAGGAGGCGACATAGGTGAGGGCTGCGGCAGTGAGGATACGTTTGGCGCCATGTAAATCCGGTGGTGCCAGGTACCCGCCTTCTCTAAGGATCGGCAGGGCACGGCGGAAACTGGCATTCCATTCCACGGGGAGGGTGATGAGATGTACCATGGCCGAAACGCTCATGGTCCCAATCGCCACGACTAAGACAGCCAGACCCACTGCGGGAATCCTGGTCACTCCAGCCAGGACAGGAATCCCCAGCATCAAATACGACCCGGCCTTTTCGGCTTTCTGCGCAAATTTGATCAGGTGTGTTCGATCCTTTAAGAGGGAATACCCGTCATGATCTTGCAAGGCATGGCCCACTTCATGGGCCGCAATGACGGCCGCCGTGAGGGATCTGCCATTGTAATGGTTAGGGTTCAGACCGACCACTTTGGTTTCGGGATTGTAATGGTCTCCCATTGGCGTGGGTTCCACACGCACCTGTTGCAGACCAAACCGATTGAGCAAATGACGGGCTAATTCCCCGCCCGTTCCCCCAAGATCCTCACGGTGGTGACGGTATTGGCGGAAGACCCACCACACCCACAGTTGCGGTCCCAACACGACAATCATGAGCAGGAGAAAAAGAAGAATCATGCGCATGGAATCACTCTATCTCCTCAGCCCGCTCCTCACCAAGGAAGGGATTGCTTCTTATGTTGTTTTCCTGATGACACACCAGGAATTTTCGAAGAGGTCCTTTTACTCATTGGTCTTTTTCATCAAAAGACCGTACGCACGAGACCGCCTTCAGCCCGGATGCAAGACCCATTAATGACTGATGCCCGGGAACTGCAGACGAACGCCACGATCTCTCCTATTTCTTTTGGATCAATCAGACGACCGATAAGGGAGGTCGGACGGTTTTCTGACATAAAACGGCGCCCGGCTTCCGCTGGCGGAAGGTCAGGAAATATGTTCCGGATGAACGTTTCAACGCTTTCCGTGCGGGTGGGGCCGGGGAGCACCGAATTGACCGTCACCTCCGTCCCTTTCGTGAGTTCTGCCAATGAACGTGCAATGCCTAACTGCATGGTTTTCGTTGCGCTGTAATGTGCCATTTCGGGAGCCGGGGACACCCCCGATTCGCTTGAAATGAATACGATACGTCCGTGCCCACGTTTTAGCATGCCCAGAAGGTAATGGCGGGCGAGACGCACGCCGCTCATGATGTTGATCTCAAACATCTGCTGCCACGCCTTATCCGATTCCTCAAAAAATCCGACAGCCTCGTAGATGCCAAGATTGTTGACCAGAATATCGACCTCGGGCACTTGAGAGATACTGTGAATGCAACCGGCGACAGTCCCGTTGTCAGCCACCAGAGGGATCATCTCTGCATGGGGAAGATCGGCGCGGATCTCCGCCAAAGCTTGTTCCACACTGGCCTGCGTACGACCGTTAATCACCACTTTAGCGCCTTCAGCGGCAAGTGCACGCGCAATTTCCAAGCCTATGCCCCCGGAGGAAGCCGTCACCATCGCTGTTTTTCCATTCAGATTCAGATTCATGATGACACTCCCTTCCCATGACGGATGAGTGGAAATCCCCGATCAGGTCTTTACTGTTTTTTTTCTCAATTGTTCACGAAGAGCACGAGACAATAATCGAAGGTTCGCCGGGAGGCGGAGGCAGGGCATAGTCTTCCATGCCGGGTTGTTCGGTAAACGGATCACTCAGCAGATTCAACAACCGATCTATTTCCGAATAATCTTTCTGCTGAACGGCTTGGGTTATGGCCCGTTGCGCGAGATGATTCCGGAGGATGTACTTGGGGTTCACCTGATCCATTCTGGCTTGGCGCTCCTCATCATCGCTTTTTTCGGCTCGAAGCCGCTCCCGAAACCGTGCCGTCCAGTCATCAAAGGCTTCCCGGTGGAGGAACTGGTCCCGTAACGCGGAGGGTACCGTGGGACTCTCCTGGTGAACGGTTCCCAAGGCACGGAACACGGTTGTGTAATCCGCCCGGCTGGAATCCATGAGGTTCAACAGATCGGTCACGAGTTTGTCGTCTCCCGCATGGGTTTCGACCAGCCCAAGCTTAGCCCGCATCAGTTCGGCATATTTCCCCGTCATCGCTTTTTCATAGACTCCCGGAGTGGCATTGACGTCGGCTTCTTCCACGAACGGGGACAAGGCCCGCGCCAGAGCCCGGATATTCCAATAGCCGATGTCGGGTTGGTTCTGGAAGGAATACCGCCCGTGATGGTCTGAATGATTGCAGATAAACGTTGGGTCATAGCGTTCCATAAATCCAAATGGGCCGTAATCCATCGTTAACCCCAGGATAGACATGTTATCGGTATTCAGAACGCCATGAGCCCACCCCACGGCTTGCCATTGGGCCACGAGATGCCCGGTGCGAACGGCTACTTCATGCAACAGCCTGGCATATCCATTTTCAACCCCAACCAGATGCGGGTAATGATATTCGATGACATAGTCTGCGAGCGTTTTCAGGTATTCGAATTGGCGTCGATAGTAAAACACTTCAAAACTGCCGAACCGCACATGGCTCGGCGCCATCCTGAGCAACATCGCTCCCGGTTCCGGTGTTTCCCGCCATACCACTTCTTCCCCGGCCACAATACACAAACTCCTTGTGGTGGGAATCCCCAACCCATGCATGGCTTCGCCACAGAGATATTCCCGAATGGTCGAACGCATCACCGCACGGCCATCGCCATCCCTTGAGAATCGCGTCAGCCCTGCGCCTTTCAATTGCAACTCCCACCGCTCCCCTTTTTGGTTTCGCACCTCTCCCAGCATAATGGCCCGCCCATCGCCGAGCTGCGGCACGTAATGCCCGAATTGATGACCCGAATACAACATGGCCACGGGATCACTGCCAGGCAACAGTTTGGCCCCGCAGAAGTATTCGGCAAACTCCGGACGGGCCCATTCTGTGGGGTCAAGTTCGAGCAAGTCGACAGCTGCCGGGTTGACGCTCACAAGGTAAGGGTTAGGAAAAGGCGTTGGCTTGACCCGCTCATGAAACACGTCAGGCAGGCCCGCATAGGTGTTCTGGAAATTGAGATGTTCTAATTTGTTCATGAGTTCATTATCCGTGACCTTGCCTGGGTCGAGCAACCACAAACCTCTTCATATCACTTTGAGACCGCTGAAGATTCAACGGTGAATGCAAAAACCTTTAAGACACTAGGCAAGAAATGACACTTCAGTATGTGTTTTAAAACGCGTCTTTCAAAACCGTATCTCTTTCGATTCAACTGTGTGTGGTATTTTCTCAACAACAATTCTTTTGATTTCCTTGAAAATTGAAAAATGTCAATATATACAATACATTATGAACAATGGCTTTCTAGGTTCAATAATTGCTTTTGCCATCATGCAGAAGTCTTAATGCTAGGAAGCTTATGGTTATTGGGTGCGTGTATTTTTTCTTATGCCCTCGAAAAAGAAAAGGAGATCGCATGATTCGGATTTGTGCATGGTGTCGACAGGAAGGCAAGACCGGAATTCTTGGAAGGAACCCGGGAGAGTCCGGGGAGATCAATGAACCGGAATCCCACGGGATCTGCCACGACCATGGAGTCCGCCTTCGCCAGACTTTCACGCGAAACCTTGGCCATCGCCCTCTTTCAACAGCTACTCTTTCCCCCTCATCAGCTTCCCTCTAGACAGCGTTCACCCTTCCTAATGCTGAAACTCGGGTTGCAAGACGTCAGAGGCGTGAGCTGCGGCAGGGATGGTATGACCCACATCACAACTGCGCGAATGGAAATTTCAACAAATACGGTTTGTCGGAGTTGGGTCTTGAGGCTGTGATTCGAGAGAACTGCGGAAGGTATGCTATCGGCGCGGAGTTGGGAATTTGCTGGTCGTCTTTAATCGGTTTTTGATCAGGACCATCCCGATATGAGGGAGGCGGGCGGTTCGACGGACCTCAAACCATCCATACGCCAGCACGCTCAGGACCAACACCAGGGCAATGCCTATCGAAAGGGGGTCAGGACCGATAAATAATTCAAAGAGATGCACCGTGGACTGTTCTCCTGATGTATTCCCATGTTTTTCGGTCGTTTCCGCAGGATCTTGAGATTTTCTCTCCCACTTCCGATTTTTTTCCTTTTATACATATTTCCCCTTACGGCTATACCAAATTTTTTTATAGAATTGGCGAACAATTCCTCCTGCTCGTTTCGCGCCGGAATCGCTAACCGGTATAATGCATTCATCATGATGTTTTCCCTACCCTCATTTAGATTTTTTCAGGCCTGGATTCTGATGCTGAGTCTCACGGTGTTTGCGCCCCCGGACATGGCCGTAGTGGGGGGAGCCACGCCGGTCAGTCTCGCTCCTGCCGCTGATACCGAAGAAACCGTCGTGACCATCAATATTAAATCACGGGAATTCAGCCCCAACACCCTTTCCGTCACCGTGGGGCAAAAAACCCGGCTGGTCCTCAAAAATTTGGATACGGAACTGCATGCATTTCTGCCGGTCGGCCTACTGACAGATATCCACTTGAATGTCAGCGGAAGTGGTGCCCCACAGTTTTCCAAAGAAGGTCTCAGCCGCGTTTTGCTTCCCACCAGAGGCCAAACAGACATTGTCTTTATCCCATCTCATCCCGGTACGTTCCCATATTTTTGCGATTTACCGGGCCATGTGATGCGGGGTACCATCGTGGTACACAAGAACGAGAGTATGGTAGATTAGCCACCTGGGCATGAGGGATATCCCCTCTCTACTCGTACACAAAATCATTAACCAAGCATGTTTGTGAGGAGGAGTTTGGTTCCATGAGTATTGTTTGTCGTCAACCAATTATGACAGATACCCTGCAACCTGAGGCAGATCATCGCCTCGGTTCCCCTGTTCGCCGGATGTGGCCTTCGCTCAAATGGGCAGGGCTCCTTTGCTGTTCCTGGCTGTTGACCTTCACTCATGTGTGGGCCGCCGAGCCAGGCCCCGTCAATGAGGAAGCCTTGCTCACCACCGTTCGGGAATTTGCCAATGCGTTGGGAAACGGCGATCGAGTCGCGGCCGGCCAACGGGATTTTGTGTGCTTACATCAGATGGCCCAACAGCAGTTGTTCTCAGACGGGAATTTTCCCGACCCGTCAAATCCTATCTATGAATGGTGTGAACACCGTCGGCAGGAGGCCCACCAACTCGTCATTCAACAACACGACCGGGCATTGGATAATGTGTGGCCGGGACCGGGAAGACTAGTCGATTTTTCAGATTTCGAACGATTCTTTATTGCGGAGACCCTTCATCAACAACTAGCTCCGTCGTTTTTTGTCATGCAGGCCATTGCGATTCAGGAACCAACGACCCCATTTATCATTGAGGCCGTGGAATCGGGTACCTTGCCCCATGCCTCGTTTCCTTCGCCAGATGAAACCGCAGTCCTTGCCACACCCACAGCCTTTCTGACCACAAGGGTGTCCTACCCGAATGCCTTGACAGCACCCATTGCCAATGCCCCGGGAGCCGAGGATTGGGTCGTGCCTTATAAAAAAGCACAGCGGGTGGTGAAATCCGTTAACGTGAAATGGGTCGTGCTTTCAGATCTCAAGCGGTTGGGATTTCCCACCGACCGTGCCGTGCTGGATTTGATTCTCGATGGCCCACGCGGCACAACCATTCCATTTGTGGTGGATCCAGGTGGGTTTATGCCTCGCTCAACAGAATGGTTTGGCCTTCCAGAAAGCATGGAGACCATCAAAACAGGAATACAGCAGGCACAGGCAGCCCCTACCAGACTAGAATCCATCATGAGGTTGAACCGGGTTTTGATGATTGGTCCCACCCACATTCCTACCCTCGAAGTTTTTTCCGATCAACTGTATAAAGGTTTTCTGGAGTATGGAGGTCGCTTGAACGGCCTTCAATTGGGTGACGAGCGTCTGGCTCAACGGTTCAACGAACTCTATTGGACGGTGCAATCCCAAACCGATCGGTTTGATATGTCCCTGGGTATGGAAATGGGTGGGAAGCCTGAGCCGATGTCCGCCGATTTTCTCTATCGAATGATTCCCGTGATGGAGGCCTTAGCCTCCCTGGAGCCTGGTGATTTCAACAACCGTATTCGCCTGTCCTCGACCTACCGATGGACGAACGACCAAATGGCGGCTCTGTCCGCTCCACAGGAATTATTGACTGAAGTCCCAACCGACCAGGAAGAACTCCGCGCACAGGTGCTCTTGGAATTGGCGTGGGCCCGAATTGGGAAAGTGGCCTGGAACCGGCACTTTGACGATCCCGACATTCACAAAGGCTATGAGGCGGCTCAAAAAGCTTTCGAGCTCACGAAAGATCCGCTCAACAAATTTACCGCAGCCTATGCGATGGCCTATAGCCTGGCGTTTCACGTACCTCGTGACAATCAGGCCATGTTGGGTTTACTACAGCAGGCCCGTGACTGGTTTGAAAAAACTCCCGGCTCAAGCCCCCAAAGCTGGGCGTATATGTTGCACAATGATACGCTGAAGGGGTTAGTCGAGACTGATCCCGCCTTCAAGTCATTGCTAGCCGCACAGGTAGATTCTGCAAAATAGGTGTGAGCAGCCTCATGAAATTATCACATGCGGTGTCCCGGACAAACTGACGACCACGAAAGGCTGGAGAAACGTCTTGCCTCAATGAACGTTCTCCAGCCTTACTGGTTCACCTACCCTCTTTTTCTCAACACGGTCCATCTCTCCCGGAGCTCTCTTCTTTAATTCACCTACCATGGAGCTAGATTTCCGAAAAAATCCCGCTATCTTGAATAACATGCTCGACGTGATGGCCGATGGCGTGTTCACCGTCGATGCCAAGGGTCATATTGTAGCCTGGAGCACGGGGGCAGCTCGTATTACGGGATATTCCAGTCAGGATATCCTGGGAAAATCCTGTCATATTTTAGAGGGTCAAAATTGCAAGGGCTTTCGCATCCTGACGGAATTTCTCGACAACCCGACTCCGTATCCATGGGGAATCTGCAACCAGGAATGCAAAGTTCTGGGGAAAGACGGGCGAGAACTCTACCTCTTTGGCAATGTCTCGATCATCCGAGATGAACAAGGTCAGGTCGGAGGTGCTGTGGGTACCTTTACCGACCTCACTTCATTTATTGTAAATAATCAGAAAATTGCCGTGCTGGAGGAACAGGCAAAATCCCGTGAGTCCTTTCAACAACTCATAGGCAAAAGCCCTCCGATGCAAGAAGTGTTTCGCCGGCTCCGACTGGCCGCACAAAGCGATGTCACGGTGCTGCTCACCGGGGAATCCGGCACCGGAAAAGAATTGGCGGCCCGAGCCATTCACACCCTGAGCGATCGAAAAGATAAACCGTTTTTCGCCATCAATTGTTCAGCCATTCCTGAAACCTTGCTTGAAAGCGAACTTTTTGGGCATGTGAAGGGGGCATTTACCGGGGCCATACGCGACAAAATCGGAGTCTTTCAAGCCGCCGGCGGTGGCACGTTATTTTTAGATGAAATCGGAGATACCAGCCCTCTCCTGCAGTTGAAATTACTCAGGGTCCTGCAGGAAAGCGAGATTCGCCGGGTTGGAGATGATCGGGGCATGCAGGTCGATGTTCGACTCATTACGGCCACCAATAGGGATTTAAACCTTCTTATGGCGGAAGGCACGGTTCGGGAAGATTTTTATTATCGAATTCATGTGTTCGAGATTACCCTTCCACCTTTGCGAGCCAGACGAGAAGATATTCCTCTCCTGGTTCACCATTTCATGGCAGACAGTTCTAAGACGTTTCGTCGCGAAATAGGAGACATAGCCCAGGACGCCCTTCAACGATTGATTGACTATAACTGGCCAGGGAATGTCCGCGAATTAAAAAATGCGATCGAACATGCCTTCGTCACTGTCACGGGGGATTGCCTTACCCTGTGGGACCTCCCTTCCGAAGTCCAACGTCCCCCAAGATCTAAAAGTCTCAAACCTCTCTCTTCCAAATCAGAGCCTTCCCTTCCACCGGATGAGGAAGCTCGCATTGCTGAAGCCCTCCAACAGACCAACGGCAACAAAACGGAGGCTGCCAAACTTCTCGGAGTGAGTCGAGTCACCCTTTGGAAGAAAATTAAACAGCTTCAGACCCCTCCCAACGCACAACCAAACCGTTAATACGTTAACTTAACAGTTAACGCGTTTTGTACAGTTCTTCGGACTTTAAGGCCATACTCGGGCTTTTAGTCATCTTTATTAATCCACTAGGACATTGTTTTTATTTAGAATTTTTAAAACATTCACGAAAAAACTTACATGGCACAATCCATGCTTAAGTGTATGTCATGGAAAGAATCTTAAAAGAATATCTCAAAACGAACTCAGTCGAATTTGACCAAGACTCCTTTTCAAGAAGGAGGGGAGGGTATCAATCATGATTGTGAAACAATTTTATTTGAGTTGTTTAGCCCATGCGTCTTACATGATTGGCGATAACAAAACCTCAACCGCTGTGGTTGTGGATCCTCAACGGGACGTCGAGCAATATCTTCAGGAAGCCCGCCGTCACGATTGGAAGATTCGGTATGTGTTTCTCACTCACTTCCATGCGGACTTTCTGGCCGGGCATCTTGAACTGCAACGACAAACTGGTGCTGAGATTTGCCTTGGCGCCAAAGCCAAGACCGACTTCCCCATTCGCAACTTTCAGGACAAAGAGGTGCTTGAGTTTGGGTCGGTGCGCATTCAGGTCCTGGAAACCCCCGGACATACCCCTGAGAGTATTTCGCTTGCCGTCTACGATTTGAGCAGGAGCGCCGATCATCCACACTGTGTGCTGACGGGAGATACCTTGTTTATTGGCGATGTAGGTAGGCCGGACCTTATGGCCTCCATTGGGGTCACCGCAGAAGAGTTAGGGGGCCAACTATTTGATTCGCTCCGCAATACACTCATGCGCCTCCCGGATGAAACGCTGGTCTATCCTGCCCATGGAGCGGGATCCATGTGCGGGAAAAATTTAAGTAATGACACTGTGTCCACATTAGGCAGGCAACGTTGGGAAAACTATGCGCTTCAACCTATGACAAAAGAAAAATTTGTTGAATTGGTCACGGCTGACCAACCTGAAGCCCCTTCGTACTTCGGATATGACGCCAAGATGAATAGGGAACAACATCCTATTCTGGATGATGTGGTGCGGAACAGCCTCACTCCTCTTTCCCTTCAAGTGGTGTTGGATCATCAGAAAAAGGGTGCTCAAGTCCTTGATGTCCGAAATGCCGTTGAATATGCGGGGGGGCACCTGAAGGGGAGTCTCAACATTGGATTAGGAGGGAAATTTGCGACCTGGGCCGGGACGGTTCTGGACCCCAAACGCTCCATCCTCATCATTGCCGAGCCTGGATATGAAAAGGAGGCGATTCAACGATTAGGCCGCATTGGGTTTGACCGCGTCCTGGGCTATCTGAACGGTGGGATGCAATCCCTTGAGGTAAACCCTGATATTATCCAAAAAGTCCAACGCATCTCCGCTCAGGGACTTGCGGAACTGTTGACGACCTCTCAACCACCAATGGTCGTCGACGTCAGATCGGAAAAAGAGTGGCAATCAGGGCATATTGACCGAAGCATCAACATTCCTTTGCCTCACCTGGCCGAACATGTTCATGACATCCCTGCAGATACCCCTGTGGTGGTCCATTGTGCCAGTGGCTATCGATCATCCACCGCCATAGGGATTTTGGAACAGGCCGGACGAGACCAGGCCATGGATCTCGTCGGCGGGCATGACGCCTGGCTCACCACGTGGGGGCATCCACGCCACAAAGGTCAATCCGAAGCTACAACCTCATGCGGGAAATAACGGAAAGGAGGATAGCAAATGAATGCATTGGTATTAGATCAAGGAGCAAAATCGGGAACGGGTAAGGAAAATCAGGTGTCGACTCCTTCATCGAAGGGTCCCCTGTATATCGATGTCAGGACACCACAAGAATTTGAAAAAATGCATATTTCAGGTGCTCGAAATATCCCTCTACCAGATTTACATAGATATGTGGGCGAACTGAAAACCCTTTCTCATGAGCACCCCATCATGTTGATCTGTCGAACACAAAACCGGGTGAAGATTGCCTACGAGTATTTGATTAACCAAGGTCTAACGAATTGTGGAATTCTGGAAGGAGGCATCACTGCCTGGATTGAGCAAGGCAAGCCTGTGGTCCGGGGGCAACATCAAATCTCCCTTGAAGGACAGGTTCGAGCCATCGCAGGCGGGTTGATTCTGGTAGGGGTAGCCTTAGGCTTTACGGTTCACGGTGGATTCTTTTTCCTCCCTGCCATGGTTGGAGCCGGACTCCTGCACGCTGGATTAACCGATTCGTGTTTAATGGGTATGCTGTTATCCAAGCTACCCATGAACCGAATTGAAAATTCCTCGCAAAAAAAAGGCAAGAAAGGAGATTCATGATGAATTGTCCACGATGCGAAGGATTATTGATGAGTGATCAAGTCTATAACCCGCAGGAAGCCGTATATGTGTTGCCTATATGGCGCTGCGTTAACTGCGGCGAATCGTTTGACCCCATGATTCTCCAGAACCGGACGACACAAAAAGGGAAAGGGACTATGCTACATTCAAAATCCACAAGTTTGACAAACAATAGAACCCCATTGGCTATGACACGATAGAACGCCTATAGTTTTACCATAGTCCCTAACCTGGAATTCAGTCAGGTCCATCACATATTAATCACAAGGAGGTTGCTATGCATCGTTCAATTCGATCCGTTTTGATGTTGGGGGGTATTAGCCTTATAGCCATGGGGTGGATGACCACTCCAGCCATGAGTGAGGGAAAAAGCCCGACAGATGGCTATGACATTCACATTCAAGCCCCGCATATGATGGCGGATGGGACCGTGGGAGGACCGTACCATCATTACTGTAAGGGCATTTCGGATGAGCTGTTGCAATGTCAGTTATATGAGTCCACCGATCCCAACGCCAAGCTGGTGGCCATTGAATATTTTATTGCCAAAGACCTCGCACGAAAAAATGTCCCCCTGGTTCAGTGGAATCGGGCCTTTCATGATCATCAAGTCGAAATCGATACCGGGCGCGTGCAAATTCTTGATGTTGAAGACCCTGCCAAAGTCAAAGCCCTGGCAGAAGCGGCTGGGAAAACCGATGGAGTCATTTTTCACCTCTGGGGCAAGGATCAGGTGGTTCCAGATGGGGCCGTCTCGATACCCACCTCGCTTGGTCACGTCTTCCGGACAGAATAATCTAACCTCACAGGGAGAGCGGTCTGTCGCTCTCCCTGTATTCTTACAAACTCATTATTTTAAGGAGCGCTTGTGATACGTTGGAAATTAGGAAGACTCCTGGTGGGGTTTTTCATATTTCAAAGTCTCTGGCCTTTTGCAAATGAAGCGGCTGATCTTGAAGTGTTGACCCCTCGGGTACCTCAGGATCAAATAGCCAAAGCGCGATCGCGGGAAAATCCATTTTCATCCAGCCCTGAGAATATTGAGAAGGGGAAACACATTTTTCACGGCAAAGCCTTTTGTGTCACCTGTCATGGACCGGAAGGAAAGGGCTTGGGAGATATCCCTGGCTTAAGGGGGAAGCTTCCCCGGAATTTTACGGATAAAATCTGGCAGGCAGCTCGCACCGATGGAGAACTCTTTTGGATATTGCAAAACGGCAGCCCGGGGACGGCTATGGCCTCCTTCATCCCCCTGGTGTTGACTGAAGAAGAGGCTTGGTATGTGATATTGTATGTGAGATCATTTGGCAATGGGGTAGAATCAAGAAAAGAATAAAGCGATGATCCGGCCATCAACCTCATTGAATCTGCTATCCCTCACAACGATGTGTTTGTGGTCTTTTAGGTTCCGAGTCCATTGACCTGACATCCTAAGAATGTCAATAATGCGAAAGGGGCCACGCCTGGAGTAGCGGCCATCAAAGTTTTTATGCCAGAAAAGGCGGTGAATTGATAGGTAATACCGGTCTCACCAATATGGTAGAAGGAAATGAAAAAGCGGATCTACATGGCCTTGCGGTTGTTCATCCCTAATTTGTTCCGTGCGCGAACCTGGCCCCTTCCCGAGGCCATGTTCCGAACCACATCTAGGAAGGAGGACTTGGCTTATGTCGGTTATGCCTCTAATCGTTCTTGCAACCTGGTTAGCGTTCACCTCAGTCGAGATTCCCTCCCCCTCAACGACCTTAGCCTTGCCTTCAGAACCAGACGAAAATACGCGGATCGATGAAATCTACGATCAGGAATCTCTCATGCTGCTTTCCCTGTATTCCTTGAAAGGGAATGGGAAAGCCGATTACATCACGGGACGAACCGTCGAACAACATGTGCGAAGCACCTACGGAAACCCGGTTTACTACACCCTGGAGTTTCCCATTTTTTATTGGTGGAACCATACAATGTGGAATGACCCGTTTGTGGATGGTGTCAACGGAAACGAACAGGTCTATCAGGAGGAAACCGATTTTGATGTGAGCCGATATAAGCCTTGTGCCTTTAACGGGCAACTCTGCTAGAAAAGCGGCTTTACAGTAGAGTCTCTTCCTTTATCATCTGGCCGCTGGCGGCCCATCAAACACATTCGCCCAAATGTCCACTCGTTCGAAACACGAACCGGATAGAGGGTATAGGTTGTTCAGGCATTTCCATAAATTTTACCAGTATCCACCCGAAAAAATGAGGAAACCCTCTGGGTTTTAGCCAGCCGGTGCTGGCAACTCTTCACAGTTTCCCGGCCACTTGCCTTGCCAACTGACAAATTAAAGCCGAAGGCAAACACCAGTGGGCTACAGGAATGGTGCTGATCTTAGACCCACAACACTCTCAACGCACAGTCAGCTTCGAACCCGAAAATGTCTTGAATACCAATGTCTGGATTGGAGCGCAGTATGCATGTTGAAAATTTCCAAGATTGAGGATACGGCATTGGGAGCCGGGAATTCCAATTCAAGGAGCCTGGATTCGACTGTACATACCTGAGAGGCTTTACCTGCTAAAATCTGTCAAGAACGATTTACAGTCACTTCCTAAAAGAGATATAAAAAGCTTGCCGAAAAAACAATACGGGACCAAGCAACCGGCCTGGACTCTAGATTCAATCCATTCCATCCGGAATCTTTCGAAAATGAGCATTATTCTTTCTATAAAAATTTCCTGCAGGAAAAGAAATCATGAAATTCGCAACCCCTCATTTCTGTAGGGTCATTTTGTTCGTTCTCCTTCCATTGTTTGTTTCTGGTCCTTTCTTGGCATTTGGCAACGAGTTACCTGATGGTGTTAAACCACTTCTTTTGACAGACGGGAAACCTTTATCAACATTTGTCCCTGAAGGAACTCTTTTTCTCAATGATCCTGAAACCCTCGACCGCTTCCTCAAGAATCTCGAAGGGTCTCCTCCAGACTGGAAATTTCTGTTTGGGTCTAATGTTGACGAACGGTATGATCGCCTTTTTGAGGAAACAGAGAAACGCGACGCTGCCAGGATAGGCAACACAACAGCAAATCAATTTTTGGCCTTCATTTGGGAAGGAGACCTCACCAGCTATCGGCCCGAACACAAAGGATTCGGGGTGGCGATTGGGCCGAGCCAAATCCCTACGGCTTGGGGAATCATTCGTTTCAAGATCGCCAACCAACCCTCTGAAATGGTGGCGATCCCTCCTTCACGTTTACTAGAAGAGCTTCAGAAGAAACGTTTACACCATGAACAGGTAGAAGTCACCATTCTATTTATCGGAAAACTTATTCCTGAAGAATCGTTGATGTATGATTTTTCCACGGCCAAAGAAGGAGAAGGTATGATTCTTCCTATTGTGCACCTCACCCAAATTGAATACCTTTTTGAATAATGCATGCCGAGTGTACAATGTGAAAACGATGAAGAGTCTCTTCGATGGTTAACGATATTGGATTATTAAAATGGGTCTCCAAAAACGAGCATACTGACCTTTTCTGAGATGCCCAATGACCCGTCTGGCAGATCATTCAGTATCTTGGGACATTGGCAAAATAAGAATAAAGGATAATTCCCTGATTTGTTCTTCAGTGCTGTCATGGAAATAGAAAGGTTTGATTTGTGAGTAGGTCATCTCTCTGGGCTCTTTTGAAAAAATAAGGTAGATTAACCCATGAAAGACACAAGGCCCGGAATTGATCGACGACATTTTTTGAAGGGAAGCCTGGCTCTTGGGTTGGCAGGCCTCCTCACACCCGCGGGGATCCGCGCTAACGATTCATCGAACGTCACGCTTCCTTTCGAGCGGGGTCGTCGCCCATTGGTCGCTTTTCCACAGAAGCGGCCACTCATGGTATTGGCCACAAGGCCTCCCCAGTTAGAAACACCCTTTCATATTTTCAACGAGAACATCTTCACGCCTAATGATGCATTTTTTGTTCGTTGGCATCTTGCCAATATCCCTCAGGAAATTGACGTGAACACCTTTCGGCTGACTATTCGAGGTCGAGTCAATCAAATTTTATCTCTGAGCCTTGAAGAACTGAAAACTCAATTTGAACAAGTCGAAATTGCCGCCGTCTGTCAATGCGCGGGAAATAGTCGCGGGTTTTTCCAACCCAGAGTACCCGGAGTACAGTGGGGAAATGGTGCGATGGGAAATGCCAATTGGAAGGGAATCAGACTCCGTGATCTTCTTCACAAGGCGGGACTTGCAAACGATGCTCTGCAGGTACGGTTTGATGGCCTGGACCAAGCGGTCGCCCAAGTCACACCGGATTTCCGGAAATCTCTGAACCTTGATGATGCACTACAGAAAGAGGTGTTGATCGCTCACTCCATGAACGGAGAATCTCTTCCCATGTTGAACGGTTTTCCTCTTCGCCTCGTGGTGCCGGGATGGTATGCGACCTATTGGGTGAAGATGCTGAATGACATCGAAGTGCTCAATCAGGCCGATCAAACTTTTTGGACGACCGATGCCTATCGCCTGCCGGCTGATCCTTGTCACTGCGTGAACCCCGGTGAGGCCTTAACGAGCACCGTTCCAATGGGCAAAACGCCCGTTCGATCCTTTATGACGAATGTGGAACAGGGTCAACTCCTGCCTGGAGGAAAACCATTCACGATTAAAGGGATAGCCTTTGACCAGGGCTATGGCATTGATCGCGTGTTGTTCTCCATGGATGGAGGCCAACAATGGCAGTCCGCTCGATTGGGAAAGGACTATGGGAACTTCAGCTTTCGTCCTTGGGAGGCACCCTTTACTCCTGAGCCTGGAAAGACATATCCACTCCAATCACTGGCCATCAATCGGATTGGAGAAACACAGCGGTTCGATGCCAGATGGAATCCACATGGATATCTTCGCAACGTCATCGAAACGGTGAATATCCATGCAACCTGAGACCAAGTCATGATGCGTGTGTGCAAGTTCTTGATGGTGCTGCTGTGTCTCATCGGATTTTGGTGGGAACTTCCGGCTAATGCCGATGACAGAAAACAGCTATCCATTCTCCATCTTCCTTCCGATCCCATTTCTTTTCAACCAGGTCCTGGGAGTGATCTCGCCAGCCGTTACTGCCTGATGTGTCATTCCGCAGAGTATGTGTATATGCAGCCACCTCATCCCCGTGAGGAATGGACGGAAATTGTCGAAAAAATGAAAACATCCTTCGGCTGTCCAATCTCGAATGAGGACATGGCTCCCTTGGCCGATTATCTCGTGTCGCAAAACTCACTTCAACCTTCCCCCTCAGCGCCTCACGTCCAAGCGGACGATCAGAAGGAAACACCCGGTCGATCTCCTACTCAATCTGGCGATCCGCAACAAGGGAAATCCCTCTATGAACGCCACTGCCTCACGTGCCATGGACCCGGTGGCAAAGGAGACGGCCCCATCGGACCGGTTTTGGTTCCGCCGGCAGCCAACCTCACGTTATTAGGTAAGCAATCGGACAAAACCATCCTTGATGCGCTCCGAAAAGGACGTCCGGGAACAGCGATGCCAGCCTGGGAATACGATCTGAATCCACAAGAGCTGAATCATCTTCTTTCATTTCTTCGAACGTTAACTCCATAACACCGATGAATCCTGTACGCCAGATCAAGAGGCCATTCCATCAGCAACCAGATACATTCCTTGGATTTCCCTATTCATACGAGTGCTTCCCGTTCGTGGCTCTGTAAAACCTGAAAAAATCTCCGCTTCTCTCACCAATGTCTGTTAGCGTCACCTTCGCCAATTTTGAGACCATACCCATGCGCCATGTAAAAATTATAGCTACTATTGGCCCTGCGACTTCCTCTCCTGAAAGTCTGAAACAACTCCTGCATGCCGGGGTCAATGTCGCCAGATTCAACATGTCCCATGGAACCGCCGATTGGCACAGAACCACAATCCAACGCCTTCGTCAGCTTGCCCTTGATGAAAAGACCCCACTCGCTATCCTTGTAGACTTGGCAGGTCCCAAAATCCGCCTGGGGGAACTCCCAAACCAAGGAACCGTCTTGAAGAAAGGCCAGGATATTCTTCTGATTGCGAAGTCAGATCAAAGCTCAAGGCAAAACGAACCGGAGGATACACTGCCCGTTAATCTTTCCCATTTCCCGAATGGAATGAAACCCGGTCAAATCGTGTTACTTGATGACGGGAACATGTCTCTCACCGTGGAGAAACAAGTAACCAACCGTCTGGTCTGTAAGGTATTGGTCGGAGGAACGGTCATCTCACATAAAGGGGTGAATTTCCCTGGCCTCCCACTCGACATTCCCGGATTTACGCAGAAAGACGCTGACGATCTTCAAGTGGCCATCGACATTGAAGCCGATTATGTCGCCCTCTCGTTTGTGCGAAGTCCGCAGGATATTCACGCACTCCAAAAGGCCTTGGCTGATCGATCCGCGCTGATTCCTCTCATTGCCAAAATTGAAAGGCCTGAAGCCCTGACATGTCTTGATGAAATCCTTGATGCGGCAGATGGGGTGATGGTCGCTAGGGGAGACCTGGCACTGGAAATGAGTCCGGAAGAAGTCCCGCTTCTGCAAAAGCAGATCATCGCACAGGCCAATCTCATGGGAAAACCCGTGATCACCGCCACACAAATGCTGGAATCGATGACTCACAATGCTTTCCCCACTCGCGCGGAAGCCTCAGATGTGGCAAACGCCGTGCTGGACGGAACGGATGCCGTCATGTTGTCTGCCGAAACTTCAATGGGAAACTTTCCTTTCGAATCGGTCCAGGTCATGGATCGGATTATTCGACAAGCAGAAAAAGAAATGTTCCGCCGGAGCCAAAACCTCATTTCACCTAAAGGAATCGTGCATTCGACTCCGGAAGCAGTCTGTGAGGCTGCCGTCTCTCTTGCAACAGCTATTGGCGCCCAAGCCATCGTGGTCTTCACCGAGTCCGGCCATACAGCCATGTTATTGGCCCGCCATCGACCGACGGTCCAGATTTTCGCACTGACTCCCTCCCCAACCGTCACCCGTCAATTAGCTTTAGTATGGGGCATTGTTTCAAGTGTATTTCCTCAAATTGATGAAACCGATGAACGAATTCATGCCGCCCAGGATCACCTAAAAGCACTAGGCCTGCTTCAGGAAGGGCGGCTCATTGTCATCGTCACCGGGGAACGATTGGGACATGCCTTCGGAACCAATATCATCAAAGCTCATTTGGTCGTGTAAATTCATACAAGGAGAAGATTAGGGAACATGTCCCTCAAAATCATCATTGTCGGAGGCGTGGCTGGCGGAGCAAGCGCGGCGGCCAAGGCGCGGAGAACCAACGAAGCCGCAAACATTGTGATGTTTGAAAAAGGGCCCTATGTATCCTTTGCCAACTGTGGTCTCCCATATTATGTCGGAGAGACCATTCAGGATCGTGATGACCTTCTCCTTCAAACCCCGGAGCGGTTTTGGAAACGATTCAGGGTCCAGGTCCAGGTGTTACACGAAGTCATTCGCATAGACCGAACAGCGAAATGCGTGCAGGTGAAAAACTTGGTGACTCAAGAGATCGCTTCGCACCCCTATGACACACTCATTCTCGCACCCGGTGCCGGGGCCATCATGCCCAACATACCTGGCATTCACGCCAGGAATATCTTTACGGTCAAAACCGTTCCTGACTCTGATGCCATCAAAACCTTTCTCGCCAGCCAAACTTCGCAGCAGGCCTTGGTGATTGGAGGCGGGTTTATTGGGCTGGAAACGGCCGAAGCCCTGATGGGTCTTGGATTGACCGTGACGATCATAGAAAAAGCTCCGCAAATACTGCCTCCTTTTGATCGGGACATGGCCACTCTGGTCGCTCATCATCTCCAAGAAAAGGGAGTGAAGATTATTGCGGGTGACGGAATCAACGGATTCCGGCAGAACGGCGACCATGCCAAAGAAGCCGAATTGGAAAGTGGAACACGGCTTCCAATGGACCTCGCCATTCTTTCGATCGGCGTCAGACCGGAGCTCAAGCTGGCCAGAGAGGCAGGGCTTGAAATTGGGTCAGCGGGAGGCATTACCGTGAATGAACGGCAGCAAACCTCTGACCCTGATATCTATGCAGCAGGTGATGCGGTCGAAACACTCCATCTCATAACCGGCAAACGAACAAGAATCCCTTTAGCCGGGCCAGCCAATAAACAGGGGAGGGTCGCCGGAGCCAATGCTGCGGGCGGAGACTTACAGTTTCATGGTGCACTGGGTACGGCAATTGTCGAAAGCATGGGCATCACCGCTGCCAAAACTGGATTAAGCGGACACGAAGCCAAGGCCCAGGGCTTGAATTACTTTGTCTCCCTCACCCATCCCTTAGATCACGCAGAATATTATCCTGGAGCAGAAGCCCTTCACATGAAATTAGTCGTAGAGCAACAGACGGGAAGATTGCTAGGTGCCCAAATTGTGGGGGATCAGGGAGTGGATAAACGCATTGATGTGTTGGCGACAGCTATACATGCCAAATTGAATGTCCAGGATTTGGAACAATTGGATTTGGCTTATGCCCCCCAATTTAACTCGGCCAAAGGGCCGGTCATTATGGCAGGTTTCGTGGCCGCTAACACCTTACGGGGTGAGGTCGACACGCTCACGGGGGAAGAATTACAAAAGAAATTAGAAGGGAATCCTTCTCTCCAATTGTTAGATGTCCGGACCATGGATGAATATCAAGAAGCGCATATTCCTCATGCCCGCCTTATTCCGATTGATGAACTGCGAGACCATCTTCAGCAACTTGATCCTTCTCAGGAAACGGTCGTCTATTGTCGTGTCGGATTACGCGGGTACCTTGCGGCGCGCATTCTCCTTCAACATGGCTTCACCAATGTCTTCAACCTCACCGGTGGCTATTTAAGTTTCCCTCAATAACCCCCCCCCTCAATCCAAGCAAACCAGTAAATCTTCGAAATCTGAGAATGTTAACTCGTTAACTCAATTCGTTAAATCAAGCTTAACGCTTCACCATATTTTTCGTTGATTGATAGTCCTTTATACGTCATAAGCAATTGATATTACATATTTTTATATCATTTATGTCATTTGGCATTCAGTTTGCTTAAGTTAATGATATGAAGAGGATAAATCCAGAGGTGGCTTAACAATTTTTACCAAAGGAGAGCGCTCATGGAACAAACGACAAGTAAATCTCGAACAGCAGCGATGTTCAGTGGTCAAGACACATTAGGCCGGATCTTGGTCGTCGATGACGAACCGGATGTTCGCAAAGTTGTGAGATTGTCATTGGAGAAAGCCGGATACGACGTGATTGAAGCCGAAGACGGTCAACAGGCCGTGCAAGAAATCAAAAGTGGAGAAAACCCTCTTTTACTGGACGTGATCCTCACCGATATCCGAATGCCCAAACTAAACGGACTTGAGGCTATTCAGTTTTTTCAGAAAGAATTCCCACGTGTATCGTTGATTGTGCTGACGGGATTCCCCGACGTAACAATGGCCACATCCTTGATGAAGAATGGGATTATTGACTATTTGGTCAAACCGGTTGAAAAAGAGAAACTTCTGACCGCAGTTGCTAAGGCCATGGAACAACGGGAACTCAACCATTTATAGATCGAGGGGATTTCTTACTAAACTCCTTATAAAAAAATGAGTGGCCTTCTTTTGTCTTTCAGTTTGGTGTTGATTTTGCTCTATCGATCTGGAAAGGGAATGATAGTTGGTCTTTATGGGTCAGAATTCCCCAAGTGGGATGGAATTGGGATGGGGAAATTTTTCTCATAGAATTATCATATCGAAACCTCTAAAATTCTGCGACCCAAGAGGATACATAGGATTTTTACCAATTTTTGAATGGAGGCGTTGCCAATGGCTCACATGAGGAATGTCCACTTGAAGACACAAGGCCATGCTCTCATACTCACGATGAGCATCCTTCTCTGTCTTCTGTTCCCTTTCTCGCTTTTTGCCGCTGAGGGAAAAGATCCAGAATCCCTGATCAGCACCACCTGTTCGACTTGCCACAAGTTTCAGGGCGAGGGGGAGAGCCGCTTTAATTTAAAGGCTCCGGATCTCATGTGGGGGGGCAGCAAGTTTCAGCGGGATTGGCTGATTAAATGGCTGACAGGGAAAGAACCGATGCTGTATGCCAAAAGCTACCGGTGGGATCAGTCTCAACAACCTGAGCAGCACATGACCGTCTCTCAACAGGAAGCTGAGGGCCTTGCCGACTATTTCGAGACACACCTTCAGGATCCGCGAGTGAAGCCGGGATCTATTGATATGTCGACGTTTAGTAAACAGGAGGCGAAGTTTGGAGAGGAAATCTTCACCCAACATTCCTGTATTGGCTGTCATCAGATTATGGTGGATGGAAAAAAGACCGGAGGCCCACAAAGCGCCTCGTTCTTTAACTCGGGAAAAAGGCTGAAGGCTGATTGGATTTATCGCTTCAACTCGGGTCCCCCCGACTTTGTACCCCACAGTGGAGAGTTTGTCGGGGATGTGAGTGCACTCGGGCTGCGGTATGTGACGGGGTTTATTGCAACCCGAGGGGATGAGGATTTCCCCTATTATGAACCTTGGAAAAGTTCAAAGTTCGATCATCCGAACGTCGAAAACGGTGCGAAAATTTACCAAGAATATTGCGCACAATGTCACGGGGCCGAGGGCAAAGGCGATGGACCTGCCGCGTCAGGCTTGGAACCCAAACCGGCGGTGCATGCCAATATTCCCTTTGAAAAAATTCCTCTCGATTATCTGTATAACGTGATCTACTATGGGGGGAAAGCTGTTGGGAAATCTCCTCTAATGCCGTATTGGGGACTAACCATTGGCGAGACAGAAGGCGTATCCGACGTCATTGCCTATTTGAAGACCACGTTTAAAGGTGCTCCGGAAGTGGCTAGCACGGCTTCACCATCTAGTGGTCCTTCAGGAGTCTGCCCGCAACCACGCAACACCAAGCAAGCGCCTGGGAAATTTCGTAACCTGACCAGTCCGTTACCCGACTCTCAAGAGCACATCAAGGCGGGAGAGAAGCTGTATCACGAAACCGCTCAACCGTTGGCCTGCACACAATGTCATGGACCCAAGGGAGATGGGCAAGGACCAATGGGTGCGGCGTTGAATCCTCATCCCCGAAACTTTACGTGTGGAGAAACCATGAAAGATATTTCTGACGGGCAGATGTATTGGATTATCAAAAACGGATCTGCAGGAACCGGCATGATGGCCTTTTCCGGTATGCCCGATGACCAAATCTGGCAAGTGATTCAGTACCTTCGGACGTTGGCTCAATAACCTGGCAATTGGTTTCAAGCCCCTTCGGGGGTAACAAGCAATTTTATTCAGGGCCTGGAGATATCATCTCCAGGCCCTGAACCTAACGAGTAGGAAGAGCATCATGCCCCTAACACCAGAAAATGTACCGCAGGACCATACCAACCTTTCACAAATGCTGAAACATCTTGAACAACACCATGCCCTCATTTTACAGGCTGCCGGTGAAGGGATATTCGGGTTGGATCTGGAGGGCCGGCATACCTTTGTGAACCCGGCAGCCGCGAAAATGTTGGGCTACGAGCCACAAGAATTAATCGGCCAACCCAGCCACTCCCTGTGGCATCACACCAAAGCCGATGGCTCTCCCTATCCTCAGGAACAATGCCCGAACTATGCGACATATAAGGATGGCCAGGTACATCGAGGCGACAACGAAGTATTCTGGCGAAAAGATGGGACCAGTTTTCCCGTCGAATACTCCAGCACACCTATTCGGCATGAAGGGGCTCTGGTCGGCGCCGTTGTGGTTTTTCAAGATATTACGTATCGCCGGCAATGTGAAAAATCTCTTACACAATTTCGTCGACACACCGATATGATTTTACAGGCTGCCGGTGAAGGCATTTTTGGGTTAGACCTCGAAGGAAATCATACCTTTGTCAATCCTGTCGCCAATAGCTTATTAGGCTATGAACCAGGCGAGTTATTTGGAAAACCCAGCCACATCACCTGGCATCATACGAAATCCGATGGCTCCCCTTACCCGGCTGAAGAATGTCCCATCTATGGAGCCTATAAAGATGGGCTGGTTCACCAGGGTGAAGACGAGGTGTTCTGGAAAAAAGATGGGACGAGCTTCCCTGCTCGCTATTCAAGCACTCCTATCTGGGATGACCTGGATAATTTAGCGGGGGCAGTGGTCACGTTTCAGGATATCACTGAGAAGAAACGTATGGCTGCTCAGTTGTTAGAGGAAGCCAAACTGGCAGAAGTGACCAGAGTTCTTGGGGATATCGGGCACGACATTAAAAACATGTTGATGCCTGTGTTGTCGGGTGCAGATTTATTAAAGGATGAATTGGACGAACAGTTCCCCACATTAATTCGGGAAAAGGCGAAAGGGGCAGAAACCAGTTATACCAACAGCCTGGATCTGATACGAATGATCGTTACCAATGCCAGACGCATTCAGGACCGTGTGCGGGAAATCGCGGATGCCGTCAAGGGCGTTACCAGTCCTCCACATTTCACACCCTGCCGCATACGAGACGTCGTGGATGGAGTGCTCGACACTCTTCGCACGTATGCGGCAGAAAAAGGCATTACCCTCCTGACCGATGGCCTTGATGCCCTGCCTGTGATTGATGCAGATGAACGTCGACTGTTTAATGCCTTTTACAATCTCATCAATAATGCCATCCCGGAAGTGCCCCGTGGAGGATCAGTCACGGTCGGCGGAGGTCCTGGACCGCGTCCAGACACCGTAGAATTGACGGTAGCCGATACCGGAAAGGGAATGCCCTCTGAAGTTCGAGATCGGCTCTTTACCGCTGAGGCCATTAGCACCAAAAAGGAAGGAACAGGACTCGGGACCAAAATTGTCAAGGACGCCATCGATCTCCATCATGGTCACATTTCAGTTGAAAGTGAAGAAGGCTGCGGAACAATCTTCCGTCTGGTCCTTTCCGTATCTCAAGTCGTTTCATCCCAGGCCAGACCCGGCAACAAATGACATGATCATGAGATACAAGGAAGATTCATTCCTTGCAGAAAAGGAAACCTTCTTAGCCAATTTCGAAAGATCACCAACTGATAACTGTCGGTTAACTCGAAGAATCTAACTGAGATGATCTGGGCTCAAAGCACTCATTGTGGGTGATTCTGGCAAGCCCATCTCAGGCAGAAATATCCTTCTCTTGTCTCATTTGATTTCTCCCCATACAATGAGTTCGTACTCCTCTTCACATCTTTTATTCATTCATACTCTTTCATACCTGGAAGATTTCAGGAACAATATGATGCGAGGAGTACTTATTGGCAAGGCCTTGATGACCCTGGCGGCCTGTCGAAAAACCAGTGGAAACTTTGGTCTTGGCGCATGGTGTAAGACTGCCGCTGGAGGCAATAAATATCATCTGAACAATCAAGAAGATCAAGTAACCAAGATCAGTAGACGGGAAATTTGCGCAGAAGGAACAAGGCATCTGCATTGATCAAATTAGGCGGGATTCGTGGTTTCAATGAAGAATGGATGAGGGGCATCACCATACTTTTCTGGTCATCAAAATGAGAGAAGGCACATACTCCTCTCATGTCTTCCTATCATTCTTCTTGTAACATTTCATTGCCGGTCAGGGTTTCTTACAAATTCCACTTTACTGGTTGAACCATGTCTTACGATTCTGACTCCTCAGGCCTTATCCTTTCATCTTTTCCTCTTGCCTCTTAATTTCTCATGGACTTCCACTATCTGCTGGGTCTTTTGTCTGGTGGGCTCATCGGGGTGCTGTTAGGAGCCACAGGAGGGGGAGGATCGTTAGTGGCCATTCCCTTATTGGTCTATGTGGTTGGCGTACCCGTACAAAATGCCACGGCTATGTCACTTATCGTAGTTGGCTATTCGGCCCTCTTTGGGGCATGGCATGAGAGCCGACAGCAGCGGGTTCACTTTATCTCTGCCATTTTATTCAGCCTGACCGGAATGGTCGGCGCTTGGGTGGGCGCTCATGGCCACCAACTTGTTCCGGACTCCCTGGTGCTTTTTTCCTTTGGCAACCTGCTCCTGTTTATTAGCATGTGGACGTTTTGGAAAAATTATGAGGGGGAACAGAACGACGTTCCGAGCGGATGCGCAAAAGAATTTTCCGGGCGATGTGCGCTGAAAGCCCTCACGTTCGGATGGGGGGTTGGCCTGCTGACCGGGTTTTTTGGAGTTGGAGGCGGGTTTCTCATTGTTCCCGCACTGATGTTTCTCATGGGGTTTCCCATTCGTTTAGCTATTGGCACGTCGCTTCTCATTATTGCCCTGATTTCCATCGGCGGGGTGATCGGCCATTTCAAGGTGTCCCACCTGGATTTTGTGTTAACGGGATTGGTGTTACTCGGCAGTCTTCTCGGGTTGATGTTTGGCTCACAAGTGACGCAATCTATTCCAGCGCATCATCTGAGACGGGGAGTGGCCATCTTAATCGGTGTGATCGGCATATTGTTGATCGTGGCCAATGCCCGGCCACTCCTCTTTTAGAAATGGAGTTCTTTCAAGAAGAAACCGTATTTTCCGAAACCGGCTTAAATAATAACATCACATCCCCCAGTTCCAGAGTATGGCTCTTTTCAAACTCCCAGTGTGAAAGTATCGTACCTTGCCGATACACCCGAAGCAGCAAATCCGGCTGCAAATCCATTGCGGACTTTCCAACATCCTGCTGGTCCGCCGTTCGCTCCTCGAGATGGACCTTCCCGCCTGCCGTTAAGAAATCCTCCAAGTAATCCACCAAAAAATGTTGATCCACTGCGGCGGCTAACATATATCCCCCATACGTCGCCGGCGAAATAATGGTTTGTGCCCCTCCCTGGCGGAAGAGTTTGACGTTTTCTTCTTCCTTTGCACTGACAATCACCCGACAACGTGAATTCAAATTCCGGACGGTTAACAAGATAAGGGCATTCGTATCATCTCGTCCGGCGGCAATAATGACGGCCTTGGCCTCATTGAGAAACGCCCCATACTTTAATATTCCTTCCTGCGTCGCATCCCCTCTGAGTGCCACGACTCCCAATTCTCCAGCAACGCGTACCCGTTCTTCTCCTGGATCAATGACCAAAATATGATCAGGGTTCGTCCCCTTGGCGAGCAGTTCTTTGACCGTCGAATAGCCAGTATGACCGAATCCGCAAATGACGACATGCTGATCAAGAGATCTTTGGAGTTTTGCCATGCGAAATACCTCAGTAAATTGTCTGAACGCCAGTTGATAGGCAGTCCCTAAAAAAATGACCCAAAGAAAGATACGGACCGGTGTGACGACGAATGCATCAATCAGGCGTGCCCGGGTGGTGACCGGCACAATGTCCCCATAACCGACAGTCGTTACGGTAACCATTGTGAAATAGATCACATCTGAAAATGATATCTCTCCATCTATTTGATCCTTGAGACCGTTTCGATCCAACCAGAGTATCCCTGTCAAAAAACAAAATAACATTGCCACCAAGAGAATCCGGCTCAGAAGCGTGCGAAATGGATCAAGGTCGGTGGGCATGTACACCACCCGCCGAAAAAAGAGCCTGGAGGTCTTTCGGGAAGCATGGGCGCGGAATAAAAATGCCATGTTGTCCTCTTCTCGTCCCTATTCAAAGATGCGTTAACTTTGTCCCGTTAAGGGCCACATAAAGACAAGTAGGGGGATTGAGACCAGGAGGATTAAGAGTTCCAAAGGCAATCCCATACGCCAGTAGTCCCCAAATCGATACCCCCCTGGCCCCATGACCAATAAATTATTTTGATGGCCAATTGGAGTCAAAAAGGCACAAGAGGCCCCAATCGCCACTGCCATGAGAAAGGGATCGGTATTGACGCCAAGATTCTGCGCCACCGCCACGCTCAAGGGTGCCATCACGACTGCCGTCGCGGCATTATTCATGACATCTGACAACGTCATCGTTAACACCATGATGATGCCTAAGAGAATAATTGGGGGAAGCCCCTCCATCATATTGACCAAAAATCCAGCTAACACGGTCGTTGCTCCACTCCGTTCCAACGCTTGCCCAATAGGAATCATGGCTCCTAACAATACCAGGACCGGCCAATCCACAGCTTGATACACATCCCTCGGGGAAACAATGTTGAGAAGCACCATCCCTAAGGCCGAACAGATCAAGGCAACCGGGAGTGACGCAAACCCAGACATGGCGCTGCCCAAGGCAAGGGCGAATAGCCCGCTTGCCAGCCACGCCTGTCCCGGCTTTCCCAACTGAAGTCCCCGCTCGGCTAAGGGGAGACATCCGAGCTGGCCAATCACCTCCAAAACCCGTTCCTTTTCTCCCTGCAGCAGAAGCACATCCCCCGCTTTAAACCGAAATTCCCTCAGCCTGCCACGGTAAGGAGTGCCTTGACGAGAGGCTCCTAATAAGTTAATCCCGAACCGGCTTCGCAGCTTGAGAGAACCCGCCAGCCGCCCAACTAACCAAGAACGATCAGGAGGCACAACGGCCTCCAATAACATATCTTCATCCTGTCTCTTGGAGGGCTTTTGTTCAGAATCAGGGATTTCTTCCTTTGGCTGGGTCCCCGTTAACTTCAAGCCCAATGTGGACACAAATTTATTAATGCCTTGTGGCCCCGCCTCGAGGACGAGGACATCGCCGACTTGAATGTGTTCCCTCCAAGCTGCGCCCCGAATAGATTGGTCACCACGTACCAACCCAATAATTAAGGCGTCGGAGTCCTCAGTGGCCATTTCCAGTTCTGACAAAGACTTTCCTATTGCCTTAGAATTTTCCGGAACTTCAACTTCTGTTAAATATTCCTGTATGGAAAACAGGTCCTGTGGCGCATTTTGAGATCGTCGCGCAATGGGAATGAGGCGCCAACCCACGAGTGCCACAAAGAGAATTCCCACCAACGCCATGACTCCTCCCACAGGAGTGAAATCAAACATTCCAAATGGCTCACCGGCAACTTCTGCCCGGTAATGGGCCACGATGATATTGGGAGGTGTTCCAATAAGCGTAACCATTCCACCCAAAATTGTTCCAAAAGCCAATGGCATCAAAACCACGGCCGGGGAACGCTTGGCCTCAACGGACGATTGAATAGCCACTGGCATCAGTAAGGCCAAGGCACCGACATTATTCATGACGGTTGAAATCAATCCACCCAGAGAAGATAAAACGGCCACATGGATGGACGGGGAAGAAGACGTGGCAACCTTGACATAGCGCGTGAGAATTTCCACGGCTCCCGCATTACTCAACCCACGACTGATAATCAACACAGCCGCCACGGTGACGACCGCAGGATGACCAAACCCTAGAAATGCCTCTTCGGATGGAACGAATCCCAAAACTGTGCAGAGGAGCAAGCCACTGAGGGCGACCAAATCATAGCGCCATCGTTCCCAGATGAAGAACACCAACAGGATTCCCATTAAGCCCAGAAAAAAGAGATGGTCACTGTTCACGAACGAAAAGAATCCTTTTATTCAGGCATCAATGTATGTGGTCGAGAACCGGAAGGAAATTGCCAAAACACTCCTAAGAGTCAGATCTTAAGAAAACTATGCAACCGTACCTTGCCTGCTCAGATCATTCGGAGAATAATTGAAACTTATTAGTGTATCAAGGTTGGAAAGGAAATGTTCCACCATTCCGATCCGGCAAGATCAAAATGGTAGTTCGGACTGGGTTGGAATCCTCATGCAAGATACCGGGCATGCAGGGCTGAATCTCGTCGTGGAGATTTCTCACCATCCCCATGGTGACATGCTCAGTCAATAATTCGAGTAAGAATTGGCAGGCAACCTCAAGCAGTCATGCCGGAATAGTCGCAGATGAAAGTGTGGCAAAAGGTCGAGGAAAATACCAAGCCAAAGCCATGTGGCCAGGAAGGTTTTACTCTAAAGAAACCCGCTTCCGAAACGTCAGGAGAACCAGGAAATTAATCCATTAGGTGACAGGTCCTCACCACAATGCAGCATTCGAACCTCGTCCTGAACCTCGAGTCAATCAGTCCCTGGGAGCGTTGCCCCTCCCAAAGCACAACGGAGTCCTTCAAGACTTTCAGGCCGTCAAGCGAGCAACAGGAGTCCGTGGAGCTCTTCGCAGCCGCTTCCGAAATGGAATAACCTGGGCCTGAACTGGACCATCAGTGCGATGATGATTAATGACGGGGTCCATCAGGTTCCCGCACATAACACACCGATACGCTTTAATCCAAAGTTCTCCCATCGCTCCCTTAATGTCCAGACAATCATCAACCACCATTAGCCCATTACATCGTACACACGTCATAACTCTACCTCCTTTGAAAGCCTCCTGCTTCCCACTCTTCTCAACGGGTGAGTCAATGCATCACGCGTGCCACGCACCACGTGAGTTCTCGAAAAGCACCAACTAATTAGGTGTGTATGATTGCGGAAAATGAAAGGAGAACACTGGACAATCGAATTAATTTTTGGAGTCTACAATATTTTGTGATAAAAAAAAAGAGTAAACACACATTTTGTGGGTACTGCAAATAATGACTACAACTTAGGCACTTTTATCGTTTGTGAAAATATTATTTTTTTGACTTGGGTCTCCACATATTTCTATTTCCCTGGGCCTGGGTCAGTTCCATTAAAAATAGGGTGAGATTTGGCAGGCTAGTGGATATTTTGACAGGATCACTCATGAAGCTGATTGTAGACCAGGCCCATTTGAAAGACCTTTTGTTTTGAATATGAGAACGTCAAAGGTACTCCCCAAACCAGCAGGCCTAGTGAGCACATCAATCTCTTCTTGATCAGATTCCCTGTCACCTGTTGGCCCTTTATAATCCAGAATTCCAAGATTGCGCAGCCATATTCCTTGCGGGATAAGCCCATCCACCTCAAAACCTACCTCCTCTGCAAGGAAGCACGCAGCGGTATAATCCACATCAGCCGTCAAATCTTGTTGGCCCACAGCAAAAAACTGGTCATATATTTGTTGCTGGTGATAGTAAGAACGAAGGGTCCCGTTTCTATGCCGATGTGAATATAAATTTGACGCGCGATCGCCATAATCGACAAAAATCACATACCCTGGATCCACAACTCTCCATATGCTTTTGAGGAATGGCTTTAACTCCAAACAAATTTCTGCGACTTGCCCTCTCCCAAGCTGCACCCTGTCGTCACCCAATCGCTCGGCTAAAGCCATAGTTGAAAGAGGTCTCGGTTGCTCACAAAACTCTCCATCCTCATCTAGGTCCACATACAATTCCAAAACTTCCTCAGGTCCCATTCCCATCACACGATGAACGGGCAACGCATCAAGCACTTCGTTTCCGAATACAAATGTCGGTTTCGGTGGTAAAGAGTCAAGATTTTGGATTGACTGCAATCCTCTTCGCTGTTGATGGGCTCGCAACCCTTGGCTTGGCTCCAGAACTACGTATTCATGATCATTTTCAAGGCAAGAAATAATATTGTTCCCTAACTGACCTGTTCCTCCACCTAATTCCAAGACCCTTAAAGGAAAACCAATCGCCTTCTCTGCATAAGTGATGGCTTTGGCAATGGCATATCCAAAGGCCGGAAATCTTGCATTGGTGTCAAACGGCCCTTCAGGACTTCCAATTTTTGGTGCTTTTGAATAAAACCCCATATTTTCATCATATAAGGCCGCAGCCATAAAGTCCCTGAAGGTCATTGGCCCTTGCGTCCGAATTTTGCCCTTCAAGGCATTGCCAAGTTCCGTATCAATCCGGTTCAAGGCAAATCCAGCCTAATTTGTTGATGGTCAGAATCAAAACAATCATGTATTGAGGAGTGGAGAGGTCCTGACAAATTATTCGAGAGGAGAGGAATTGGCCATACAAAAAAAGGGTGCCATCTCTGGCACCCTTTTCCTAAGTTTTCAGACTGCAAAAATTAAATTACTTAATAACAGTCGATTTAGCCCCGGCTGGATTAGGGTTGGTTTTATTGAGCGGCCCTTCGACTTCTGGTAAACGGCCAGCACCGGCAGACTTTTGTATCCGCCCACGATTAGGATCACTGACATCATTCATCGCTGCTTTGCTGCCAAATGCTTGAGAAGACAACAGACTCTTTTCTCCTCCTGCATTCGTTTGGCCAGGATCATTGGCGGTAGCTTGACCTGTTACTGGAGACTTCCCCGCAGCCGGATACCCTGGATGAGCTGGTAACAACCCTGGATTGGCAAAGGCCATTGATAGGGCGAAGGTGCTAGCACCCACCGTTCCAAGAAAAATTCCAATCCCTTTCATAAGACCGCTCCTTTGTTGGTTATGACTGGTTAACAATAGAAAATGGTCTGGATATGTACATGTCCTGATTTAATCAGATAGAAAAAGCGATCTTATTCAGATTGGCCCATAGTGTCAAGTTTACACAACCAAAATGGCAAAAATTGCGAAATGTTGTGCTCCAGGCGCGTGTTTTTTTCAATCAAACTGGACGGCGAGGCCGATACGGAGTTCTTGGTCGGGGGGCTGGCATGAGAATGGTAACGGTCGTTCCCTTATCCGGCTCACTCGCGATACTAATCTGCCCCTGGTGCTCTTCAACAACTTTTTTCACGGTCGCCAAACCCAACCCGGTTCCTGATCGCTTTGTGGTGAAATAGGGTTCAAAGACCTTATCCACAAACTCGGCTGGAATGGGCACTCCATCATTGGCAATAATTACCTGAAGTTCCGGCTTTCGAGCTCTGGTGAGCATGACTTCCACACGTAAATGACCTCCAGGAGACATAGCTTCAATGGCATTTTTGAAAATACACAGGAATACATGTTGCATTTTCACTTCATCCCACCGGACTTGGGCCAACCGAGCCGGTACCTTTTTGATAACCTCAATGCGATTTACGCGAATGTCCGTCGACACCAATGAAAAAGCCTTGTCCAATAGATCCTGAACCCGGCACATCTTTCGGTCAAGTTCCAACGGTTTGGCAAAATCTAGAATTTCATTCAATACTGTTTCAATACGGATCATATCCCGCATGGCATTTTCCACCCGGGTTTGCGAATCGAAATCTAGGTCGGCGTCGGTCGTAATTTCTTCTAGCTGAGCCCTGATAAACCCAATCGGTTCACGGATTTCTGTGGCCAGAAACGAACTCACTTCATGCAGTGCGGCACGTCGCTCTTCCTTACGAACATCCCCTCCCTCCGGTGGAGTAACAATCACCTGCCCTTTGAGGGCAGGCTGTTCCGGTTGAATCGGGGCGACATCCATGACGGAAAGGTTACACGATGGGTCTTCAAACAATTCCACCAATTTGGTTGTAATGGCTTCGAGACTTTTGGAATCGCTCCCAGTTTGATCGAAATTATTAGGAGTTTTTGACGCTAACGTGACAGTACCGGCCACTCGTCCCCTGACGTAAAAAGGAACAACTATTGTCGACGAGAAGCGATCACGATACAGCTGTTTATAGTCGTGAAACCGCCCTTGGGTCGAAGCCAAATTATTGTCACAGCGAGGCTTTCGATGACGAACAGACCACCCGGAAGCCGAATCATCTAAAGAGAGAAGCTGCCCCGGGGTCACATCCCGTTTCTGAGTTCCGAGTACACCCAACACTTCCAGCGTCGCGGCAAGAGGGTCATAAATGCTGACCCAGCCACGATCAAAAGCCATACCCCCATCCACTTCTTCTGTCAAAATGCTCCCTATCCGCTCTTGGACCTCCGCAGTGGAATATGTTCGAGCCACCGTCGCATGACCCTCTTCCCCAGCCCCGGGCACAGTCAATGACACAGGTTCATTACCCACCAATGGCTTGCTCAAAATCAGTGAGGAACCAAAGAGTCCCGCTTTCTTTAATTCTGTAGAAATATGCGAGACATTGGTCGAGAGAGTCGTCTTTTCTCTTTTGGTCAGCGCGGAATTTTCTCTCCTTGCCAGCACCAGCGTGCCATACACCCGGCCCCCAAACTTCAACGGTAGGACTAACGCGACCTTGCTCCCAGGAGTGACCATACGAATTCTGAGCACGCTCTCCAACTCCCCGCCAACCCCATTACGGACGGCGACACTTTTCAAATCCTCCATTGAAAGCGCACGAAGAATCGCGCGGACTTCTCTTGGAGAAAAACCCCTGGAAACCTGCTCGACTAATGGTCCACCATCATGAGTCATAATCGCAACTAAGACCGCTTCCATCCCGACCTCATTGACCACAGAGGTCAGAATTTTTTGAAGCGTACTTTGTTGCTTGGCGGCTAGTGTGGATTCAAGGCGATTGGACATGCATGCGTTTCCTCTCAGAATATTTGCGCACAATGACAGTGTGGGATATGGCGATGGTTAAGGGGGAAAGGGTTCTTTCCCAAACCCTCTTTAAATTTTTAAATCTCTCAACAACGCCAGGATGGAACTTCCATGGGGTTGTCCCGTTAATTAATATGGCGAATTTTTCGACCGGATGAAGGATGAGTGACAATTTCTATTCGGCCTTGCTCGGAAATCCAGAGATTTAATACTCCACTGACCAGACTAATAATGAGCGCGCCACCCACCGCTGGCCAAAACCCTGAGACAATGAATCCTTTAACCAGAATCGCTACCAGATAGAGGAGGAATCCATTAATAAGAACCATGAATAGCCCTAACGTGACGAAAATAAATGGAGCTGAAAGCAGATAAAGCACGGGGCGGATGATGGCATTAAGAAATGCAAGAATAATCACTGCCGCGATCCCCGACGCAACCCCTGTGATTTCAATGCCTGGGATAATCTGGCTTGCCAGCAAAACCGCAAACCCCGTAATCCCGCATCGAATTAAAAAACCCTTCATAGTTGCATCATACCGGCCCTGCGGTCGTGGCCTCAAGCCATGGCCACCAATGGTGAGAGAATCCTCTTTGGGACACGGTGGCTCACTCTGAAGATTCGTCCACACTGGAAACGAACAATCTCGCCACAAAGGACTAAAAAGAACCGCAGTCATGGATACAAAATTAAAGCTCCCCACGATACCCATCAGCATTTCACCAATCCAGAAGGTCACCTCCAAATTAAAGGCCAGGACGCCGTAATAAAGGCCAATCCCTAGGATCAATTCCCATTTCACTACCCTTCGGGGATTGAGTCTGTTGCATTTGGGCCCCGCTCCATCCAACGGTGACTAAGGAGAGAGAGGAATCCGACAACCGCCTACCCCGCAAAATTAGCAAGGGGAACTCCAAAATAAAGCCCCTCCTGGCGGTACCCGTAAATATTTCCCAGAAACCATCGTTCCCCCTGAAGGGCTACGGGATCAATCACGACATCAGAAAAGGTAAACAAAACCAACGTTAGTCCCACAACAGGCCATGAGTTTCTTAATGCCGGTTCGAATGTCCATCCATGTTGCCCAGCCCCTTTCGCAGGGGGTAACACAAAGATCAGAGCCAGACAGTAGCTGGCAAATACTAAAAATGAGAATGAGAGGGAGTCCATAAACGGAATATTGGAAAGATACAACTCATGGTCTTTGGTTGAACCCGTATAAAAATACTCGCCAAAGGGGATCCCGATCCGGATCGAGGTATATTCACAAATAAAAGCAATTGCCCACGTGAGGCCGAAAAATCTGCCGGTCCGCCGCCATCCTAAATGTTTTTGCCCGCTATCTAGGGAGACCCCTAAAAAGATAAAGACATAGGGCCTGAGTATGAACGTGGTTGTGAGAAGATAAAAGCATTCCAAAGCTTAGCGTCGTCGATGGGACATGGCTAAGACTGGAGAGGGAGTGTCAGGCATATCCATGTTGGCGAAACCACTCTACCGATTTCTTTAAAGCCGTTTCCACTGGGGTTTGGGGAAGAGCCAGCTCCTGGCGCGCCTTCGTGCAATCATAATGCATGTGATATTTGGCCATCCGTACCCCTTCCAAAGGAATCCTTGGTGGACGATGGGTCACCAAATTGGCAATCCATTGATTCAGATGCGCTAGGGGAAGCACGAGCCTCCAAGGTAATCGAAGACGTGGAGCAGGCACTCCCGTTAGTCGACTGAGTATTTGACACACTTCTTTTAGCGTAAGATTCTGATTGCCCAGAATATACCGCTCACCCACCCGACCGCACTCCATCGCTCGGACGTGCCCTATAGCCACATCCTCAACATCCACCAAATTCATCCCGGTCTCTATATACGCCAACATTCTGCCACGCATAAAATCCACAATAATTTGGCCGGTTGGAGTGGGTTTGACGTCCCGCTCTCCCACCGGAGCCGTTGGATTGACAATAACCACAGGCAATCCCTCTTGAGCCATACGGAGGACTTCTTGCTCCGCCAAAAACTTAGATCGCTTATAGTCCCCTGCCAGTTGGGCCAACGTTGGAAAGAGTGTTTCATTCCCAAAGCCCCCTTGATCAGGCAGCCCGATCGCACCAATCGTACTCGTGTAGACGATTCGTTGAACACCTGACTCTCTTGCTGCACGAAACAAATTTTTGGTCCCCTCGACATTGATGGCATAAAAGATAGAAGGGTCTTGATCCCACAACGCATAATGCGCCGCCACGTGATAAAGCCCTTCGCAGCCGGCTATGGCTTTCTTGAGGGACAGGGGATCCTGCAAATCTCCATGAACGGCTTCGACGGGTAACCCTTCAAGATTTTTCAGATTGCTGGTGGGCCGAATTAGTACACGGACCTCATCGCCTTTCGCGACGACTGCTCGTGTCACCGCAGCCCCAATGAAGCCAGAAGACCCGGTAATGAGTACTTTCATAAAATTCTGACCTTGCCCACGCGTTCAATAACCATCCAGCATGACCTACACCGACAGAACTGTTGTAAATGAGAAGGGATGGGATGGCGTAAGGTCGTATTTAAGACTGCAGGGCCATACAATTTTCAAGGCTCAAGATCGTCGCGCCATTATATACGTGGCAATGTGTCGTAGGGGGTCAGCCTGCTTATCAAATGTATTTAATCGGGTTATCGCACGCTGGACACACTCCTCTCCCAGTTGCCTGGCGCCCTCAACCCCAAAAAATGAAGGATAGGTCTGCTTCCCTCTTTTTTCATCAGCCCCTGCGTCCTTTCCCAATTCCTCCCGGGTCCCCACCATGTCCAACACATCATCAGCAATCTGAAAAGCCAGGCCAATATCCTCGGAATAGTCGGTTAGACATTGCATTTGCTGTGTCTTAGCCTCACCGATAATACTACCGATCCGCACCGCAGCGCGAATCAGGCGCCCCGTTTTAAAGGTGTGGATTTGCTGGAGGTGAGCTAAATCAATCTCCTGGTTTTCAGCCTGAATATCCATTACCTGCCCCCCTACCATTCCCTGATGCCCAGAGCCATGTGCCAGTTCCCGCACAATGTCTAACTGCTGAGCAGCAGAGAAAGCCTCTGTGCCATCAACTTGACTGCATAACGCAAACGCCATCGTCAACAAGGCATCACCTGCCAATATCGCCATACCATCCCCAAAAACTTTGTGGTTGGTTAACCGGCCTCGCCGATAGTCATCGTTATCCATCGCCGGGAGATCATCATGAATAAGAGAATACGTATGAACGAACTCCAAAGAAGCGGCAAATGGCAACATGGCGTCGCGGTCATATCCCAGGGCTTGGGCAGTGGCAATGGTCAAAATCGGACGAATGCGCTTACCTCCACCCAGAAGGCTGTATCGCATGGATTCATACAGTCGTTGAGGATGGACCGAGAGCAGAGGGACGCTCCGCTCCAAAAACTGGTCAACCCGTTGGCGCTGTTGGTCTAAGTAGGCTTGAATGTTCACAAAGGAGCGAATAGACGCTGTGGAAGGATAGAAAAAATAGTTCGTGACCCTATCAAATGGATTTTTGGAGTGTCAAATAATAGGCCTATAACTTGTGGGCAGAAGATCAGTAAACGGTTCCAAAAAGTTTTCTTCATTGTTTTCACCTGAATTACTCAGTATACTTTTCTTCTATGAGCATTCGAAACCGAGCCGGAGATTGGGAACCCCTGTTGTTGGGTATCGAACCCGAAATGTGCGGGGTGTGTCACGAAGGTCTGTACCGGAACCTTACCATGCTCCGTGGAGGATGGTCTCGTTGCAGCATCTGTGAACATTTCGTCCATTATAGTTGTCTGGCCAGCGGGAAGGTCTCCTATCTGAAAAGACGGCCGCGTGTGTGCAAAACTTGTGCAGACCAGCAGACTTTCACCCAACCTGCCATGTCCACGCCTTCGGTGCCTGCCGAAGTCAAATAATGGAACATCCAGGGCTTTCAACCCGACCAGCTATGGGTTCTCCTCGACTCTCAGCATCATTTCTCCATTTTTTTCTGGCTCCCATCCTCTGCGCATTTAGTGGTTTTCATACTGCCAGCTATCTCTTCGTCGGTCTTTACACGTGGCCTCGAACCAGTCGGGTGCTTGTCCTGACTATTGGTATGCTTATTTTTTCCTATGAATTCATTTTTAAGAACCAGTCGTCACCTCCTACTTCCACATGGAAATATTCTTCCTTTGAATCGGTATTCTATACCTGTGCTGTTCCCTATATAATAGGAGCAGGAGCACTCTTGGTCTTTGCGGGCCTGTGAGAAGAGGGCAGCTTTCCTGCCAATACCCTTGAACCTGTATTGATCTGCATTTCTAGAGAGGACCCAACCATGAAAAATGTCGACTTGACTGTCAATGGAACCATGCTAACGATTACGGTAGACCTGTCGAAGGATTTTGGTCCTTCTTCATCGGGGAAAACAACGATCATTGCCTCAACCGAAGGCAATGTCTCGATTCCCGATCGAGAAGAAAAAATCGGGCTGAATATTTACAAGAAAAAAGCCTAGGCTTCCTCAGGAAGCTCGGCTTTTAAAATCTTCTCGTAACACCTGCCCTGTCCACGATGCCTTAACCTTCATCACGGCTTGCGGGGTACCCTCCGCCACCACAAATCCTCCTTGATCTCCACCTTCCGGTCCCAAATCAATGACCCAATCCGCGTTCTGAATCACATCCACATTATGCTCAATCACGAGGACCGTATTCCCTGTCTCCACTAACCGGTCAAGCACATCCAACAACCGTTGAATATCCACAAAATGCAATCCCGTCGTCGGTTCGTCCAGAATATAGAGCGTACGACCAGTGGGTCGTTTCGAGAGTTCCTTGGAAAGTTTGACCCGCTGGGCTTCTCCCCCGGACAAGGTGGTCGCCGATTGCCCGAGCTTAATGTAATGCAGACCCACATCTGATAAGGTTTGCAGTCGGGTCCGCAGTGGCGGAATGTTCACAAAAAACTCCAGGGCCTCAGCCACTGTCATGTTTAAGACATCTGCGATCGTTCGCCCCCTATAAGTCACATCCAAGGTTTCGCGATTGTACCGTTGGCCATTGCAGGCCTCACAGGTCACATAAATATCTGGGAGAAAATGCATTTCAATTTTTATGAGGCCATCACCCTGACAAGCCTCACATCGCCCACCCTTGACATTGAAACTGTAGCGGCCTGGCTTATAGCCTCGCACTCGAGACTCCGGTAATTGCGAGAACAGATCACGAATGAAACTAAATAGGCCAGTATAGGTAGCGGGGTTCGAACGCGGGGTCCGTCCAATCGGGGACTGATCAATATCAATAAGTTTATCCAACTGATCAAGCCCACGTATTTCCCGACATCCTTCAAACACCGGCTTCTTCTGGGAAAAACCCTGTCCCAGGGATCGGAACAACACATCTACGACCAGAGTGCTTTTTCCAGACCCTGACACACCGGTGACACAGGTCAAGAGGCCCAATGGAAAGTTTACAGTCAGATGCCGAAGATTGTGTTTTTCCGCGCCCACGACGGTCAAAAATCCTTTGGCTTGCCGTGCACGCTGAGGCAAGGACACCCGCCGACTCCCTTTTAGATATTGGCCGGTTAGCGAGGTTGGGTGAGCCATCACCACCGAGGGAGGTCCCTGTGCGACTAATTGTCCACCTTCCACGCCAGCTCCGGGACCTAAATCCAATACATAGTCGGCAGCGCGCATGGTCTCGGCGTCGTGCTCCACCACCACAACAGTATTCCCCATATCACGCAATCGTAACAACGTTTGGAGTAACCGTCGGTGATCTCGCTGATGCAACCCAATACTAGGTTCATCCAGGATATACAGCACGCCTACCAACCCCGATCCGATTTGCGTGGCTAATCGAATCCGTTGTCCTTCCCCTCCGGACAAAGTGGCAGAAGGACGATCCAAAGTGAGGTAGCCCAATCCGACGTTGAGTAAAAACTCCAGCCGCTCCCGAATCTCTTTCAGCACTCGCTCCCCAATCATCTGTTCGCGATCGGTGAGAATTAAGGCATCCATAAATGCCAGGATATTCCGCACGGACAGATGAGTCACTTCAGCAATAGACTGCCCTCCAATTTTTATGGCAAGGCTTTCCTTCTTCAGTCGGCCTCCACCACACATCTCGCAGGGTGTATCGAAAGTCCATTCCTCCCATTCCGAATGAGTGGAAGCCTCATACCCAATGCCATCGCATCCATCACATGCACCATGAGGGCTGTTAAATGAAAAAATTCTTGGGGAAACTTCTGAATAGCTGACACCACACTGAATACATGCCAGGTGTTCGCTATAGACACGGACCCGATCATCTTCTGTCAGCACTCCAACGAGGCCATGCGCCAACTTGAGGGCCGTTTCTACCGAATCTGCCAAACGACGCGACACCCCGGTCTCTGACTTGACGATGAGTCGATCAATCACAATCTCAATTGTATGCTTTCGTTGTTTATGTAATTTAATAGACTCCCCGAGATCCCGAATGCCCCCATCAATACGAGCCCGAACAAATCCGGCCTTGCGAGCTGCCAATAGTTCTTTGCGATATTCACCTTTGCGTCCTCGCACAATGGGCGCCAGAATGTGGATTTTTGTGCCAAGAGGAAGCCCGTGGATGGCATCCACCATTTGTTGCACCGTTTGCGCTGCAATGGCATTCCCACAGAGGTAGCAAAAGGGTTGTCCTATTCTGGCAAACAACAGACGAAAATAATCGTAGATCTCCGTCACCGTCCCCACCGTGGAACGGGGGTTGTGACTCGTCGTCTTCTGTTCGATGGAAATGGCAGGTGAAAGCCCTTCAATGGAATCCACATCCGGTTTCGTCATTTGGTCAAGGAATTGCCTGGCATAGGCGGAGAGTGACTCAACGTATCGCCGCTGGCCTTCAGCATAAATCGTGTCAAATGCTAAAGACGACTTACCTGATCCACTTAAGCCCGTAATGACCACCAACTGATCTCGAGGAATCTCCAAGTCGAGATTCTTGAGATTATGTTGGCGAGCGCCCCTAATCACGATAGAGTTGTTCATAGAGGCCGAGTATATCATACGAATCCCCTTGACTGTGGCCTCTCTTTGACCATTGGAATTGACCCTTACACAAAAGGTCGGATACAATCCTGCAGGCTTCATGTATCTATTTTGAATAGACTGAATCGTACCTTTTTCCCCCAATCTTATTTTCATTTCCCTTATTGATGAGGAATTTCATGAAGAATCTGAAAGCAGGATGTATCTTGACTGCCACCATTATTCTGACGAGTCTTTTGGCACTTTCTCCACCAACATGGGCCGCTAAATACGAACTCACTCGAAACAGCATTGAGGAGGCCAAGGAGGTTAATGCCGGAGACATTTCCCTATTCCGCGTGAAACTCGGAGACGCTGAAGCAACCGCCGTTGAAGCCCTCGTGGAAGCAAGGATTTCTGGCGTTCGTGCAGAGCAAGAGGGTACCTTTATTCTCCTGTGGGACAAAGAAAATCCAACTGGTGCAATGGCAGGAGTCCGTATCACGGACGGGAAAGTGGATTTAATATTTATCAACAATCGATTTGCCCATAAAGTCCGTGGCATCTTCCGACACATCCTCGGGGCCAAGTCCACAAAAGAAATCCGTGACCTGCTGGGACCAGAGGATTTCCCCAATGAAACACTAATGGGCGCCAAACTCTTGTATGAAAAGCAAGGGTTTCTCGTGAACTTCCTGGAACGACAAGTAAATGTTGAATTCTGCCTTGGTTGTCAGGATCTATTTTCAGGGTTCTAGGAACCTTGTTGGGGGCTGCAGTTTCATTTCACTTCCCACCCTGCTTCCAGTTTTTGAGTCATTTTCCGAAAGAGGGAGTCATCCTCCCTCTTCTCATTTCCCCACATCGTCAAGAATGCAGTTCTTCTAATTTTTTTGTTTAGACTGATTCCCTTTATGGACGACCGAATTCTTACCACTCATCTTATAGAAGAAGAGCAAAGCCTTGAGGGGACTCTTAGGCCTCAACGCTTAACGGAGTATATCGGGCAGGAGCGGATGAAAGAATCGCTTCGGGTTTGTATTGACGCGGCGACGGGAAGAGGGGAAGCCTTAGACCATGCCATTTTTTATGGGCCTCCTGGATTGGGTAAAACCACCATCGCTCACATCATCGCCAAAGAAATGGGAGGCACGATTCGCTCTACCTCCGGGCTGGTGCTCACCCATGCGGGAGACCTAGCGGCCATTTTGGCCAATCTTCAACCACGGGATGTTCTCTTTATCGATGAAATTCATCGATTGCCCCCAGCAGCCGAAGAAGTATTATATCCCGCCATGGAGGATTACCAAATCGATTTGGTGATTGGACAGGGCCCCTCACTGCGCACCATGAAATTAGATCTCCCGCCTTTTACGCTCATTGGAGCCACCACACGAGCGGGCTCCCTCACCTCTCCTCTGCGAGAACGCTTTGGACTTGTTTATCGATTGGATTATTATCTACCTGAAGAATTACAGGTCATCATTTCCCGCTCCGCTAGACTACTCGGCGTCCACATTGATGATGAAGGGGCAGGAGAAATTGCCGGCCGGGCTCGTGGGACTCCCCGTATTGCTAATCGGTTAATCAAACGTGTTCGTGACTTTGCGGAAGTCAAAGCCCAAGGACGTATCACGAGATTGGTCGCACAGGAAGCTTTACAATGGCTAGGAGTCGACCACGCGGGTTTTGATGAAATGGATCGCAAAATACTCTTAACCATAATTAAAAAATTTAAAGGAGGACCGGTGGGCATCGACGCATTGGCCGCAGCGGTCCAAGAAGAAAAATCCACATTAGAAGATGTATACGAACCTTTTCTGCTTCAATCTGGATATCTAGATCGAACGGCCCGAGGCCGACAAATCACCTCAAAAGCTTTGCAACATTTTGGAGAAAGTCCGAATCTCTTTTCGATGGGAATCTGACCGGATCATCCCTCCGACCTTAAATCTATACGACATTCACTTTCTCTCTCTCACTTTTATTTAAAAAAGCATCCGCCCCCTCCCTCCCCCTCCTTTGCTGTATTGACGGTATCCAAAAAATGATTGGTATAGTAGGGGAAACTGACAAACAGACATGAGTCAGATGAAAAGAATCTGTTCTGTCTTATCCATTCATACGACAGTGAGGGGATATTCTAATGAATATACGCGCCTTATCATTCTTTCATTTTTTTTACAGGAAGACCTTCGTCGTTTTTCTTGCCTTTTTCTGTTCCATAAGCCTGATAACAACATCAGCCTCGGCTAATGAACTACATATCGAGTTTGGGAATTCCTGGGTGGAAGATGGCTACATTTTCCACGTCGACATTGAATTACCACCCTACAATGTTCATTGCACAACAACTGGTAGAGGATTCATTGGCTTTAACGTGTATTATGAGGACATGAAAAGCCCGGAGGGAGAGTGGACCTTTGGTATAGCTCCGTGGCCTGAGGGGCTTGCATCTGATTCCAAAGTGGGGTCACATATGACTGCTGTCGCTCCTCAAATATATTGCACCAGTTTTTCCCCCTGCACAATTGAAAATATTCAAATCGTCAAGGCTTGGTGCCCTCCACTAGAAGAAGAAAGTTTTTATGCACAATAAATCCGCACTCTCCTTTGTCTTCCCAGAACCACCCATCTATTTTCATGGTACATAAAAATATTTAATAGGCACATTATTTGACGATAAATGCATCCAACACCATAAGTAAACCTTTCTATCTCCTCCGCTGGAGTTAGTTAAATAGACCACTCCACCCAATAAAAAGA
>CABVRQ010000032.1 GCA_902500695.1 uncultured Nitrospira sp.
AGATAGAGTATTTTTGGAAATGATGAACCCAGGAGAATCTGGCATAAAGAATTCTCCTGGGTTTTGTGCCGAGGATTAGGGGTAATGAGGACTACTTCTGAAGCACTTCACTTCCTCTATGTCCACTTGTAGGTCAAAAACGTTCTGCGAACGGCAGGTTTGAAAATATTTTTCTTAGGCGTTACGGCGTTATGAGGATGGACTTTAGGATGGGGTTAGTTACATGAAATCTCATCAGTAGTCTGCGATTTTCTCGGATCTTATTTCGTCGAGTTTTTCCCGCAACTCCTCAACTAATTTCAGGTGAAGTCCGTCATCAGTGTAGTAGCCAAAATTTATGGTCCCAACACCCAATATCATTGGGTATCTTGTTTCGCTAAGGGACTGCTAGGCTTCTCCTATTGGGCTTCGACAAGGATGTTTCCTCACAATTAGGTTTACGCCACACGGTTTTATTTGTTTTCCCCGCCTTGATCGACTTTATCCGGTAATTTTGGTATTCATCCCTGCCTAGGGGAAAGTTCCGCGAAGAAAAATATACTTACCCTAAGGTCGAATGACTGTTTCTTGTGCTGGTTCCTATGGTAGGGTCCGTCTTTTTGTCAGGGAACTCACCTTGGAATTGACTTAACAGTTTGATGAGGGCACCATATCCAAGAGTTAGTCATGCCCAAAGTTATTGAGTGTTCTTCTGAATCCACCCCCCCCCGCACTTTCATCGAAATGAGACTAAGGTAATTTTAATGATTGATTTCATCTGGCGACAAGTAGGTACGGAGTATATCTCCCCCACGCCCGCGAGGCTTAAAAGAAACTGGCTCCTTGCTCTCCTGCTGGTTTTTCTTTTTGGCAGTGAATTTTTTCTGCCGGTGAAGGGGCAGGCTCAATCCTTTTCTGATACAGGGTTATTTTATTTTACAGGGAACCACCAGCCCCGTCGCTCGATTTTCTTCCGTGAATTTCTTGAGGGACCTGGTGTAGGGGATGGCATCAAAGCCGGTCCTGTCCGGCTCCATCCGTTTTTGGGAGTAGCGGGAGTCTATACCGACAATGTGTTTAAGAGAGACACCAATACGAAAAGTGACTATCTTACGACTATCGCCCCTGGGCTTCAGGCGCTCATGCCATTTGGTGGAGGGAAACATTCAGTCCTTTTTGACTACCGCGCTGGTATATTTCGTTACGATAAATTTAGTCAAAACAATGCTGTGGCTCAAGATGCTCTTGGACACGTCAGCTTGAATTATCCGGGTGGGCTAACAATAGACTTGCAGGGAGGCCATATAGAAGGGTTTGACCCAAGAGGGTCGGAAGTAGATACCCAACAAAAGAATATTACCAAGTGGAATATAAATCACAGTTTAAGCCAAGTTGAATTCTCAGGGCAAACGTTTGGTATCCGTCTTCGGTCGTCCTTCCAAGATTTGAATTACACAAACAATGGGCAGGATGCCCCGCGCGACCGGACGCGAGTTGATGCCAATCTAAGCCTGTTTGTCACTGTCACCCCCACAACACGCGCCCTTCTTGGCGTTCGAATAGTCAACTATGATTATGATACGAATAAGCAGCAGAATAGTTTCGGTTACGGGGTGTTTACGGGCTTTAGTTTGGCACCTACCCGCCGGCTATCAGGAGAAGTTAATGTAGGGTACCAGATATTGAATTTTGACCATGCGCCTGTTGATAGAGACTCAGTCCGTGGCCAAGAACTTCTCGCAAAGAATTTAAGCTTAGGAGCGACGCAGCAGACATCCCTTTACATGCAAGGCCGCTTGCTTTGGAACCCTACGACCCGGTTAAACATTTACATGATGCCCTTTTCGTCAATCCAGCAGTCAGCGGTTCAGGGTACTTCCACGTTTAGACAAACAGGCGTCTATGTTAACGCGAGACAGATGTTTACTAACCGCTTTGGCCTCCAGGGAAATATTTACTATGCCAACGATAATTTTAATACCAATAGAACGGATAATCGATTTCGTTTGCGGATAGGACCGGAATACCGCACCCTAAAATGGCTGGGTTTCCGCTTAGATTATATATTTGAGAAGAGAAGCTCAAATGAATCTAATTTTGATTACAACAGTAATACGATTATGCTTTCGATCCAAGGAATTCTCTAGTAAAAGGGAATGCATTTTTGATCCTCCCAAATTCTATCACTACTGTTTCTTGATCTTCGCCCGTTGGGGAACTAACATTTTCCTGTTTTCTTGGGATCGTCCCGTTTCGCTGGCCCTCTTATCTGGTTTGATCAACATGAGGCGAAATCTTCATGGAGGTCCCTACTGAGAGTTTCAGAAGTTTCTCACTCTTGAGTTTTGCCCCCGAGATTGAGATCCATTTGGTGTGTGGAGAAAAATATCAAAAATGACTAGGGGACGGAGTGGAAAATATCTGTGTGTTATAGGATGGGATGAGTCCAGGTGCTTTTCGTGTAGACTGCTATAAAGGAGATGCACAATGAGATCCAAACAAAGAATACTGTCTAGATGGATACGTGGGCTGGTTCTGGTGGCCTTACTCCTTTTGGTAGGCTTCAGGGGAGGGGCAGTCGCTTTAGCCCCTGAGATCCCTCTCCAGGTTGAGGGGGATCGGCTAACAGGTCATCTGTCACAGGTGACCCTACGAATGGTTCTGGAGAATTTGCAGAAACAGTTGGGCATAAAATATGAGGCCCCTGTTGAGGAACTGAATAAAGTCATTTCAGTTGATCTTCAACAGGATAAAATACTTCCTGCCTTGGCCAAAATTTTGGCGCAGTGGGATTACGCATTCACGGTTAATGCGGCGGGACGTTTACAATTTCTCTATGTGACACCAAAAGCCGCACCGGGGACAGCGGTTTCTGAGAGGAGAAATCCCTCAGAGATTGGTTCTTCAAATGCAGAAGGCGAAACAGATTTTCATTCAGACCGACAAAGGGATCCTGTGCAAGAAGGGGTGGATACCCCTTCGTTCCCGTCTCAAGAGGAGGATCCTGATGCAAATTTTTCACCATCCGCCTCATCTTTTTCATCTTCACCTGGAGGAAGCGCTGATTTAGGAGGTCCGGTGGTGGGTGTTCCCATGGACATTCAGCCGGTACCGGCTGGAACTACCATGCCCATGGTGCCGGCAAGTAGTGCCAGTGGGATGCAGGTGACGCCTCCGGCCAATTCACCGGACATGCCAATCATTCCAGCCACGGCCTATCCGCCTATGGAGATTGAGCCGGTGCCAAGCTACCTGCAAGAGGAGATGCTTCGGAGTATGCAGCCGTAACCGGAGAGTCGAGCAATAAAAGAGAGTTTGGCCTAGGAGGCTTAGGCCTTGAAAGTCTCATAAGAAAAATAGATTAGAAAAATCAGGACACGCGTGTCGAAAGGTTGAGTCTTTCGACGCGTGTTTTATTATGAAGATATCTTTCTAAACAGTTCCTGAGTCGCTGTTGGTTTATGGAAGGGCAGTCTTCAACTGTGAGTCCCTCCATTTTTAATCTCTTAAAAAGTTTTCTCCAATCGGCATCTGTACCGTCAGTGCTCTCAAGAGCGCATAGATGTTGGCAATGATTTTTCTGCAAAAAGTTAGGGCAATGAATGGGCACAGTTTTTGGTTTCTTTGATCTCGTGGGATTCAGTTGTAGGCTCCAATGGAGGACACCCCTATAGGGATCAGACGAAAGTCTATTGGAAGTGAGGGCTGGCCAAATTGTTATTGGTGGCGGCGATCTAATTCTGTAGTTTCTCAGGTCTTCTGCCGCAGATAAGGTTGTGTGAGGTTGCACAATCTCCTCTCTAGCACCTTCTGTCAGGTCCTCGAAGTCAGAATGAAGTACAAAGGGAACCGCTGATTCTTCCGCAATCAGTACTTCACCAGAAATATTTGAGTGCTCGGGATTGCCAAGCAGGAGATGTAGATCCAGATTGGACAAAGTATCGTCATCCTCTTTTTAAATAACCGGTAGGAACCCTTTATGCTGATAGTGCGGCATGGCGTTATCACCTGTCTTCCGTAGAGTACTATTGTTCTGTAAGGACCTTTCTTCAAATGTAAGCTGGGTGAAGTGCGATCAAAGGCTTGAATTTTCCCCGCTTTGTCTACGCCCCGCAAAAGGGGTTTTAGCTTAGGAATGCGGTGCAGTTCTATCAGATGCATAGCGCCTTCCAACGAAGTGTTGGTCATGGTAGGCGCGAAGGTCTTGAGGGTCTTTTCCTCTCAAAGAGGCTGAAATGACATCTTTCTGATCCCCTGCGCATCGATATAGTTTTGTCGTGAATGCGCGGGATCAGACTGGACTTTGTGACGTCCTATTTCCAGGCTTCCAGCCGCTGGGAGGGCGCTAACGGCTGGAATGGGATGCGGGACTTCGATAATGAGTATCGTGACAATCTGTACAGATTCCATTATTCCGTCACAGTAGCCACTTTTGCCAGGTGGGCAAAATTTCCCGCCGGATTTTCAGGAGAATGGGTGAGAGACGTGGTCAAGTTGATGTGGGCCCCCACTTGTTTTTAATGGCTGGTTGCGTATTGGTATGGGCACGAGTTAGGAGGGGCTTAGACCTCTATAGTTTTTGGTATTCCCCTTTTTCTCAAAATACGGCAATGAAATATTTGGAAAGCCTTCGCAGAGTCGATACCACTTGTCCAGGTGGCTGGATAGTTGATGGCATGGTGTAGATTTTGATATAAACCTCTGGGTCGTATACAGTCTTTTCCCCCCTCAGTCATGTAATAAGACTCTTCCAGAAGCTTAAGTGGGTCAATTCTTTCTACCGCATACCGCAAAAGGATTTACAGAATTTCTTTCCACTTCCTGGTACCCTACCACTTTGATTTTATTCGCTTATTTGCTTGCATTGAGAAACTAGGTAGATGGTTCGATTCATGGTCTGTTGAGTGTAAGGATTTCCTGTCAGGAATTTTGGTAGCCTAGCCTTGATCAAAAAGTAATTGCGGTAGGTGCCTTTGATTTTTAAATTCACACCGACGCTAAAGATGATTTTACCTTAGATTTACGATTAATGAATAATGCGTATAATCCTTTTTCGCCATTGATCTGTGCCTGGCAGCACAGAACATTGATTGCTCGTCTTGCCAAGCGCGAGATCGATGCGCGCTATCGAGGGTCTATGCTTGGGATATTCTGGGTCTTTGTTATCCCCATGTTGATGTTGGGGGTATATACGTTTGTCTTTTCTGTCGTGTTTCGCATTCGATGGGAGGTGCCCATGGAGGAAAATGGCGCATTTGCTCTGTTATTGTTTTCCGGGTTGATTATTTTTAATCTGTTTTCCGAATGTGTCACCCGTGCTCCGGGTCTTATGCTCGAAAATGTGTCATATATCAAAAAGGTAGTATTTCCTTTGGAGATAATGCCATGGGTGTCGATGCAGGTGGCACTTTTTAATGCAGCCGTGAGCCTTTTGATTTTATTCATTTTTTACCTCATAGTTCATGGTCTGCCACCTCTTACAGTGTTGCTGTTGCCGTTGGTACTTTTTCCGTTTGTCCTGTTGATTGTAGGATTAGGCTGGTTCCTTGCTTCTATGGGAGTGTTTCTGCGTGATGTCCAGCCATTGGTAGGCGTGATGACCACGATGATGATGTTTCTGAGTCCTATATTTTACCCCCTATCTGCTATTCCAGAAGCTTATCAAGGATTGATTCAGCTTAATCCGTTGACACCTGTCCTGAATGCGTCGAAATCGGTCATATTTTGGGGGCAAATGCCGGAATGGGTAGATTGGATCCCCTATACGGTTGTTTTTTGGATGGTCGGTTGGTTGGGCTTTGCGTGGTTCCAAAAAACGCGAAAAGGATTTGCTGATGTCGTCTGATCTGGCAATACGCGTCCAAGGACTTGGGAAGGCCTATCAGATCTTTCGAAGGCCAGAGGATCGCTTGAAACAGATGCTATGGAGAGGGCACCGACAGTTCTATGAAGAGTTTTGGGGCCTCCAAGGTGTGGATTTGAGTGTGTATCGAGGAGAAACAGTCGGGATTATCGGTCGAAATGGATCCGGGAAGTCGACGTTTTTACAATTGGTGTGCGGTACACTAGCGCCGACCTGTGGCGAGTTGGCCGTCAAAGGGCGTGTCGCGGCGTTGCTGGAATTAGGATCGAGTTTCAATCCTGAGTTTACCGGGAAGGAAAATGTGTATTTGGCTGCCTCCATTCTTGGCCTGACCAGTGACCAGATCGATGCGCGGTACGAATCTATAACGGAATTTGCCGCCATTGGAGATTTCATTAATCATCCGGTCAAAATTTTCTCGAGTGGAATGTATGCGCGGTTGGCTTTTTCCCTTGTCGCCCATGTGGATGCCGATATTCTGATTATCGATGAAATCCTTGCCGTGGGTGATGCCGCCTTCACTCAAAAGTGTATGCGATTCCTTCATCAATTCAGGGAGAAAGGCACGCTCCTGTTTGTCTCCCATGACACGGCTTCGGTGACCAATCTCTGCAACCGGGTTGTTTGGCTCGATAATGGAACCGTCAGGGAAATTGGTCCTGCAAAAGAGATCTGTCATAATTTTCTTGCTGCACTGTATCACGAGCAGGAAAATGCTAACACCTTTCGTATTGGTGGAAGTCGCAAAGCCCCCACAGATCTAGCCGTGCGGGTAAAAGATCCACGGAGTGAGATGTTAAAGAACTCTTCACATCGAAATGAGTTAGAGATTTTCGATTTTGATCCGAATGCTCCGTGGTTCGGTGAGCGCGGAGCCAGTATTTGCGAAGTGGCGCTTTCCGATCAACATGGCTCTCTTCTGACAACGTTAGATGGCGGAGAGGAAGTCACGCTGACCATCCGATGTGTGTCGGAACGACCTCTAGCACGACCCATTCTTGGGTTTTACGTGAAGGATCGATTAGGCCAGTATTTGTTTGGCGACAATACGTTTCTGATGTATCGCGACGTCGACCGCACTATTGAGCAGGGGCAACGATTTCACGCGATGTTCCGTTTCCAACTACCCTATCTCCCAACCGGTGATTATTCGGTGATCGCGGCGATTGCCGAGGGGACACCAGAGAATCATGCTCTTCATCATTGGATCGATGATGCCCTGTTTTTTCGAGTTCACTCGAGTCACGTCCTACGAGGGCTTATTGGCATTCCGATGTTGGCGATTGAATTTGAATCCTCGGTGATGCCCTTGGCCTCATCGTGAGAAGAACTCAGGGATACCCGGTCAGGGATAGAGTTGCTTCTGTGTCGTTGCTGGGGTGAAACCACATTTTGCTGAGTTGGGGGGTGAAGATCTCATCTTAAACCAGACGTGGCGATGATCACTTATGGATAGAGCCAAAACATGAAAAAGATTGAACAGCAGGTCTCATCTGAGAGGGCCCCATCCTTAGCCGGCGAAGGCCAGAAAATGGATATCATTGAATCCGATTCAACGCCTCTCTCCTTTACTGAAAGAAAGCAGGGCATCATGGCCGATATGATAGAGCAGCCCAAACTTCCCTGGACAGGTGAGCGCTTTATTCCTGGAGTCATTGGAGATATTGAGCTAGAACATTTGCATCGATATTACCTTGCACGCGAACTGGCGGTAGGAAAGGATGTGCTCGATATCGCAAGCGGGGAGGGGTATGGTTCAGCGCTGTTAGCTGAGGTTGCCCGAAATGTCGTGGGCGTGGATGCCTCGGAGGAGGTCATAGGATATGCGGCTGAACGCTATCAGCGTTCGAATGTCCAGTTTAAGTATGGAGCATGTGGTCACATTCCGCTCCCTGATGCCAGCATAGATCTTATTGTGAGTTTTGAAACAATCGAACACCATGATGAGCATCATGAAATGATGCGGGAATTTGTTCGAGTCTTACGCCCAAACGGCCTGGTCCTCATCTCCAGCCCCGATAAGGCTGAATATTCTGATAAGCCAGAGTTCGTCAATTCCTTTCATGTGAAGGAACTCTATTTCGAAGAATTCCAAGAACTGTTGTTAAAATATTTCAAACATGCACAGTTTTATGGGCAGCGAGTCCGATATGGATCATGTATTGGTCCGCTTCATAACGCCTCAACGCCTCCAGCTAACTTTCGATTATCCCAGGGGCGAGCCCATAAGTTTCTGAGCATTCCGGAGCCTGTCTATTTCGTGGCCATCGTCGGCAATGGGGAATTACCTGTGCTTCCATCTGGAATCTTTGTTCCGGAAGTTCCAGAGTATTGGCAGCAACACATGGCTCTGCAGGCTGGTATTGAAGAACGTGATCAACAGCTTAACCATCTTCAAAGTCAGTTGTTGAGTGCCACAGCTGAACATGCACGTGTTCTTGAGGAACGGGATCAGCGCTTTGGTAGTCTGTATACCCGTCTGCTGACGAAAGAAGAAGAATTACGTCGCATGCATTCATCCTTGCTATGGCGAAACATCAGCAAAGTAAGGATTTTGAGAGAACGGCTTTGTCCTGAGGGCTCCGGGCGTGCCCGGGTTTGTGCCAGTCTTGTGCATTGGTTGAAGGGTTCCGATCGTCCTGTGACTCAACGTCGTCAATCCTCTGGTGGGTCGCTTGATCGAGTCCTAACGAGTGCAAAATCGCTGTTGCCTGTTTCCCCTCACCGAAAACATCAATTGGTGACGTTTGCCTTTAAACGGTTCGGTTCTTTCTTTCAACAGACGGAAAGTTATCGGCGCTGGAAGGACAGGCAATCGCCTGTCCATCATGAATCTGGAACTCTGCATGTTCCCCATCAGAATCCTCCTCGTACGCTGGCTCCTCTTATTCAGCTTGAACCGGGTGGAGTGACAACGCTGGTCCAGGCATTCAACTTCACCGATGTGGAGCAGCCCTTGGTGTCCATCGTTATTCCTGTCTACAATCATTTGGAATACACCGTTTGTTGTTTGGCTTCGATTTTGAGGCATGTACCTCAGTGTAGTTTTGAGGTGATCATTGTGGACGATGGATCTCATGATGAGACTCCCAATATTCTCTCAACCATAGAAAATATACGCTATTGTCGGAATGAGACAAACATTGGGTTCCTGCGTTCGTGCAATACAGGCGCTTCATTGGGCCGAGGTCAATATCTGTTGTTTCTGAATAATGATACACAGGTGCTTGAAGGATGGCTTGATGAATTGGTGAACACGTTTCACAAACAATCAGATGTTGGCCTTGTGGGTTCAAAATTGCTGTATCCCAATGGTGTCCTCCAAGAGGCCGGGGCCATTATTAGGCCAGATGGCTCAGCGGAACTCGTCGGGTTGAATGGTGACCCGGACAGGCCTGAATATAATGTGGTGCGAGAGGTCGATTATTGCTCTGGTGCCTGCCTGCTCATTGAGACCCAGTTATTCAAAACCTTGGGGGGATTCGATGACCTCTATGCGCCCTGTTACTGTGAAGATTCGGATTTAGCCTTCAGGGTCAGAAAGTTGGGGAAGCGGGTCTTCTATCAACCGCGTTCCGTGGTCGTTCACCATCTTAGCGTGAGTACCAATGATTCCATCCACGCAAAAATGCCTCTGGTAGCTCGAAATGTCGACACGTTTGTTCAACGATGGACCGATGAACTGAAGAGTCTGAATGAGGTCCGTGCGATCGCTTTTTTTCTTCCTCAATACCACCCTATTCCTGAAAATGATCGGTGGTGGGGAAAAGGGTTTACGGAATGGACGAATGTGACGAAAGCGCGACCAAATTTTAAAGGTCATTATCAACCCCATCTTCCAGCGGATTTAGGCTTTTATGATTTACGTATGCCTGAGGTACGCGAAGAGCAGGCGCGGTTGGCTCGCCAGTATGGTATTTCGGCCTTCTGCTATTACTATTATTGGTTTGCAGGAAAGAAACTTCTGAACCGTCCACTTGACGAAGTGCTGCAATCCGGTGCCCCGGACTTTCCGTTCTGCCTCTGTTGGGCCAATGAGAACTGGACGAGACGATGGGATGGGTGTGAAGAGGATATTCTCATCGCCCAGAGTCATACCGAGGCGGATCATGCGGGCTTTATTGCGGAAATTGCTCCTGCATTGATCGATCCACGGTATGTCAGGATTCATGGAAAACCCTTGGTAATCGTGTATAGGCTCGGCCAACTTCCAGATCCCAGACGGACTGCGGATTTGTGGCGGGAATACTGCGTAAACGCGGGAATTGGAGACATTTACTTGGCCTATGTCCAGAGCTTTGAACGCATGCCGATGGGAGACGATCCAAGTCTCTATGGTTTTGATGCGGCTATTGAATTTCCTCCACATCGGTTTCCGGTGCAAGCTGAGTTCTCACAACCCTTAATTAATCCTGATTATCAGGGCGTGTTGTTTGACTATGTCCAGACATCCGAAAATTTTATACGAAGAACTTGGCCATCCTACACACTCTTTAAAGGGGTGATGCCTTCGTGGGACAATACGGCCCGTCGACAAGATGTCTCTCATGTCTTTGTGGGTGGAACTCCTGAACGCTACGAATACTGGTTGCGACAGGTTGTTGAACAGACACGGCGACTTCATTTTGGTGATGAACGGGTGGTCTTTATTAACGCGTGGAATGAATGGGCCGAAGGTAATCACTTAGAGCCTGATCGGGAATTCGGTCATCAATATCTGGAAGCCACCAAGAATGTTCTCGGATAAGCTATTAATCACATTTCTCTTCCGGATAGCTGTCCATGTTTAATCGGTTTTGTGAAAAACGAAAATTCCGCAATTAATTCCCCAATTCATGGAACAGCTATAGCCATATCAACGCGAGGTTGAGTGGTGCCCTTATTCCCAACCTGAGATGCATGGAACTTTACGGTTAAAAGCCTTCAAAGTGATTACATGGAGAATATTTGGCTGACCGCGCTTGTTTTTAGGAATGTTTTGTTTGTGAGTATGAACCGCCAAATCCAGATTGTCTGATCTATTTGGTCATCTCTCAGGAAATTAGTTCTGTTGTAAATTGCCAGCTGGCAATTTTTGAGAGAATGTCTCTTTGGTATCAGAAATTCAAGGAAAAGTCCCCTGAAATTATTGTTGCTGGATTTCTGGAAAAGGGAAATCGCTTGCGGGTGTAAGACATGTGTGCAATATAAGTGAAACATAGATCTATTGCCAGACTGTTCTTCTGCATATTTTTTAAGACCGAATCACCGATAACGAGGTGTTAAGTAGTCTGATGCTTATACGGTTGTTTGCAGTGGTCTGGTTGAAATGGAAACGATCAAGAACTGCATCCCACTGGTTGAGGATGAAAGTTTACTGCTCAAGATGCAGCGAGATGTTTTAGGAAAGGGTTAAATTCATAGGTTTTGCTTTTTCCGTAATAGACATGGTTCTTGGGAATTTTGCTCAATTTGAAGTCAGAACTGGATATTTACGCAGTGATTCCAGGGTTAAATTTTGTTGAGCTTATATGTACGAATTAGCCATATCGTTGACATATGATGCCTTTTTCTTTCCCTCGTGACTCTGAAAAAGAATTTCAGGATTGCTTTATTGGTTCTTGAATGATTCCCTTGGCGGGGGTAGGAATGATTTGTATGAAATTTTCTAGATCGGTTTTCCTTGGCGGATCTGGAATCTCCTTGAATCTATTTGCAAAAGACTTCTTCAATGTTTCCTGTTCTTTGACAGTTGCTGGTCTGCGATCCCAGGCGCATGAATTACACATTGGATGAGTATAGCGCCTCAGGAGGATCTCCTCCTTCGACAATTCAAGGTACGGGCCGATCCTGAGAAAATCGAAATTTCCATAGGCACAACATAAATAGACGTCACCGGCGTGGTTAATCGCGACATGCTCGAAAATCAATGGACAGACGTGTCCATGACTTTCATGGGGACGTTCAGCTGAGAAATGTGCCAATCGGTCACGGACTGGCTCACCCGCTTGATCATCTAATGCCCACTTGATTGGGTGGCCGGATGCGAGCAGAACTTCGAAGTTTAGGCCGAGATTTGATGCGTAATCCAAAAGTTTCTTTTCCTGATCAGAGTTGTAATCGAATTTAAGAAACCTTAGGTTTACCAAAGTCTTGATTGCTCCAGTCCTGAGCAAGCGGGAGATAGTTTCAAGATGATTTTTGACGTAGTCGATATTCCCACCGACGTGATTAACCTCGTAAACCTCCTGATCAAGACCTGAGACTGAGACGGTCAGGGTGTTGGTATTGACAAGTGTTTCCTCTAGATTATGAATTCTTGGGAGGGACAGTGCGCTAGAGATCCCACAAGGCAGTCCAGCGTCCTTGACGACATTGGTGTATTCATGTAGATTTTTGTTGAGAAATGGCTCTATCCAATTGAACAAATCCACCTGATGAACGTCCCCATCATCCTTTGCCTTTTCAACAATTAGTCGGAACATTGCTAAGGGCATTTTTTCGCCTGTGTTTGGGAGTGCTCTTGAACCTCTAACGCATGTGGGACACTTCAAATTACATGCATCTATGGTGTCAACATAAAGCAGCATGGTGGACCTCATAATGGGATTTGTGGATGGGGATGCAATTGAAAGGTTAGCATGGGTGAATCGATTTAAGATATGATTTTTTATCAATTTCCCAGTGCGTTTGAATAGGGCCAGGTTAGAGTCGAGCCATATGATAAAAACTGATGGGGACCACTTAGTTGAATTTAAATTCTTGCCTCAAATACTTGCATGAAATATTTATGAGGCTGGCCTAGGAAATTTGTATTTTCTATGCTGGGTCTGTGCGATTAAAATTCTCAAAACTCAGCTATTATCAGGCGAATCGGCTGCGTGAACCGTTGGTGGGGGAGTGCCTGCTCGGACAGACGCAGATTTGGGGGGCATCCATCGTCGAACAGGATTTCACTCTAACATCGTTGGCGAATGATCATGGCTTGGCAAATAGAAGAGGCATTGGTTGCTGGAGCCACTGAAGTGGATGAATCCTAGTATAGTGGCAGACGCAAAGGGAACCGAGGGGGTGAAACCTTGGGTAAGGTGCCTGTAATGGGTATTTTACAACGGGGAGGTAAGTTTTCCACACAGGTGATTTCTGATGCCACATCTCAGACTCATTTTCCCCTCATCCTGGAGTGCCTGATAGTATTGTCTATGCTGACTCTTATCGTTCCGACAACGCATTAGATTTGTCCGAGTTGAAGCACTCTCGAATGAACCACAGCCACCTCATTGATGGACAAACATCGCACATCATATGGCATCGAGAAATTTTGGAATCCGGCAAAACACCATGGGCGCCAAGACAATGGAACTGCCAAACAACAGTTCCCCATCTTCTAGAAGGAAGGTGAATGGCGGTTTCACTATGGTTCTCCCAAGCAAGTGAAGAAGACATTACGCCAATAGGTAAAACTCGCTCATCCATCATGATTCCCCCTGCCAGCGCCATATTTTTTTATTTTGGGACTCAATGCTACTGCTGTTCAAGACAGCCAAAGCTAGTATATCTAGGGCAATATTTATGCAAGTTTTGGCCGGAGTATTCGCCTTTTTCAAATTTGTACCCCGATACTGCCTAAAAGAAAGTATGTGCGCCTATGGATATTGGGTAAGACCCCTCTTCATTTCCTGTTTTGGGCAAGCGTGAGTTATGATCAATTAAAATTTGGCTGGCATAATCAATGGGAACTCTTATCGATTTTGTGGACATGGCAAAACAGGCTGTTCGTCATCATGGTGGGATCTCCATGGTGTTTCGGCGTCTATGGGAGGTCATGGCCTTTGAGGGAATTTCTGGGCTGAAAAAGAAAATAAGGCAGTTTCTGGCTAATCGAAAGTCGTTCTCGTCCAATCAGGCATTAGATGGAATGGCGAGATTAGACATAGCCACCAATTATGGAAAAAATCTTAGCTCCCTGAGGTCTGTCCTTTCACCCGGGGCACTTTTACTTGGCCATCCCTTTGGAGTGCTCGGGATGGGTGAGCATATTCGATTGTCGGCCTCAGCATTTTCGGCGGCAGGGGTCCCATTTAAAATACGGAATATCTATGGAGAGTATGGATTGCATCTTGCCGAGATCCATCAGGATTTCCCGTTCGGAGACAAGATTGCTAAAAATGGTTACTATAGGGCCAATGTCTTTCACATTAATGCAGATGAAATGGTGAATGCGCAAATACACCTTGGCAAGGATACTTTTGCCGATCGGTACAATATCGGATATTGGGCCTGGGAGCTGAGTCAATTCCCTCATGCGTGGCGTTCAGCCCTTCAGCTTGTCGATGAGGTATGGGCTCCGTCGCGGTTCATTGAGCAGGCGATTGCCGATGCGACCTCTTCACCCGTCATCAGAATGCCACTGGCCGTTGAGTTTCCGGAGCCAAACGGGATGACCAGGGAATCTTTTGGATTACCCGATGATCGGTTTTTGTTTTTATTCTTTTTTGATTTCACTTCGTATGTCCAACGAAAAAATCCAGAGGGAGCGATTCGGGCATTTTTGAAGGCATTCCCCGATGTGGATGACGCACGGGTGGGTATTGTCATTAAAATGAATGGCATGGATTTGCGTCCTCAGGAATACCAGGCATTTATTCAATCAATTGATTGTGAGGATCCTCGAATCATTTTGATGGATAAGGTATTGACGGATCGGGAAACCAAGTCTCTCGTAAAGTTGTGTGATTGTTTTTTGTCCCTGCATCGGTCGGAGGGATTTGGGCGGGGGTTGGCGGAAGCCATGTATCTGGGGAAACCTGTGATTGCGACCGGATATAGCGGGAATCTTGATTTTACAAACGAGCACAATTCCTGCCTTGTCGATTATCGGCTTACTCCGGTCAGGGATCATGAATACCCGTTTGCCAAGGGCCAGAAATGGGCCGACCCTGACATCGACCATGCGGTGTGGTTTATGAAGCGAGTCGTCAATGAGCCGCAGTATGCCCAAGAACTTGGTCGACATGCGACGGACTTCATTAAAACCTACCATAGTTCAAAAGCCGTGGGTGCCAAGTATCGAGAGCGGCTTGCGACATTGAACCTGGTGTAAAAACTTGTAATATATGGAATTCAATCTCTCTCATCGACGGGTATCGCTTACCGATTGATTCCGTGAAATAACTTTAATGAGGTATAACCCAGGGATGACAAAGGAATGAAGCCGGATCTGAGAGAAGTAGAAATGGTGTTTGATTTATTTGTTCCACCTGTCGGTGGTAACTCTCCCGTTCGGAAGTCTCGGAATGTCCGTGATGGCTATGCCAGAGGGTGGGGATTGCAATGCGGCCACTTGCGCGAGTCGGTGCGAAAGGATGCGTTGTATCAAGAAGCCTACAGGCTGGCTACTGGCCGCACGGTGGTCTCTGAAGATAACCGGATGAATATTTTTTTGATTCTTAAATATTTCCTTCCCTATATCCCTTTTGGCCACATTGTCGAATTTGGGTCGTATAAAGGGGGAAACGCCCTGTTTATGGCCTATGTGGTCGATCAATTATACCCTGGAAGAAAAGTCTTTGCTCTGGATACCTTTGCAGGGATGCCGGCAACCGAATCCGCTATTGATGCCCACGGAGCGGGAGATTTCCAGGACGTCGATTTGCGTGAGTTGCGGGAATATGCTGAGCGAGAGGGTCTGAGAAATGTTGAGTTTATCAAAGGGTTATTTCAGGAAACCGGCCCCTCTGTTGTTGACAAGGTTGGAAGCATTGCCTTGGCCCATATCGACTGTGACATTTATTCCGCCGTTGCTTTTTCGTATGATTTGGTAAAGAAATTCATGGTTCCAGGTGGGTATGTGGTGTTTGATGATGCGACGACCTCAAGCTGTTTAGGAGCGACCGAAGCAGTGGAAGAATTGGTGATCCGGCGCGACGGGTTGCATAGTGAGCAAATTTTCCCGCAGTTTGTTTTTCGATTTCCTGGAGTTTGATAACCATCTTTCCCATTATGAGTCACCCTGATTATGAAAGAATGTAGCAAGTCGATTGCTCGGCGCTTATCCGAGCCAAACTTCATTAACCGGTTTTTCGTTGGTAAGGGGCTGGATATTGGTGGCCATCCTGATCCGTTGGGGTTATATCAGGAATTGTTCTGTCGGATGGAAGATGTGCGAACATGGGATCTGGTTGATGGGAATGCGGAGTTTCTTGAGGGGGTGCCGGATGAGACATTCGACTTTGTGCATAGCAGCCACTGTCTTGAGCACCTGCATGATCCCCGGGTAGGACTCCGGAATTGGTTTAGGGTGGTGCGGCCAGGCGGCCATCTAGTGATCACCGTCCCGGATGAGGATTTATATGAACAGGGCCAGTTCCCGAGCACATTTAATGCTGACCATAAATGGACGTTTACCATTTTCAAGATGCAATCATGGAGTGAACACTCTCTGAATGTCCTGGATTTAGTGCGAGATCTTGGTTCTTCTGCCGAGCCGGTCAAAATTGAACAGCTCGTTTCGACCTATCGGTTTAATCTTCCCAGATACGATCAGACATTGAGTTCGGTCGGAGAATGCGGGATCGAGATTGTCATTCGCAAGCGTCTCATTGCTGAAGTGCATGCGGGTGGGCGTTGGGGGCGGCCCACCGACCAACCTCGGGACGAAGTGCGGATTCACTTGAATCAGTACCGAGACGATCTTCGAACGCTTAAACATTTCAACCGGGAAAAACCACCGTTTCACAATGATCAGCCTCTTTGATATCTGGAGAGATCGATGATCATGCGCGCGCGCGCGCCTCTTCGGCTTGGTCTGGCGGGCGGAGGGACAGACGTGTCGCCCTATTGTGATTTGTATGGCGGATGTGTACTCAATGCCACAATTGATCGATACGCCTATGCAGTCTTGGAGGTGTTGACGGGCAATAAGGTGAAGTTTTGTTCTGCTGACCGGCAGCATTTTAGTGAGTATCAGTTGGGAGAATCCATCCCACGCAATGGATGTGTCGATTTACATCGAGCCGTCTATCTGTACATGGTCGAGCAGTTTAATGAAGGACGCCCCTTGCCTGTGAAGGTCACCACCTACTGTGATGCTCCGGTGGGATCGGGGCTAGGATCTTCCTCGACTCTGGTTGTGGCGATGCTGAAGGCCTTTGCTGAATTGCTGAACGTCCCGCTTGACGATTACGCGTTGGCCCATTTGGCATTTAAGATCGAGCGAGTTGATTGTGGTCTGCAAGGTGGGAGGCAGGATCAATACGCCGCAACCTTTGGGGGATTTAACTTTATTGAGTTTTACGCAGACAATCGTGTGGTCGTCAATCCCTTGCGTATCAAAAACTGGATCATCTGTGAGTTGGAGGCCTCATTGGTGCTTTTTTTTACTGGCGTGTCACGATCTTCGGCAAAGATTATTAGGGATCAGAGTAGCAATATTGAGGCTGGCACTGACTTAGCGCTTTCTGCCATGCATGCCATGAAGCGTGAGGCCTGTACGATGAAGGAAAGTCTGTTGAAAGGCGATTTCAGCGGATTGGTAGAGTCCATGCGTGAGGGATGGGTCAGCAAGAAGCGATCAGCCAAAAGTGTGTCCAATCCGCATATTGATGAAATCTATGAAGCTGCTGTTAAAGCGGGAGCCTTGGCCGGGAAGGTGTCCGGGGCTGGCGGGGGAGGATTTATGATGTTTTTTGTCCCGCCGGAAAAAAGAATGGATGTAATTTTTGCGTTGAAAAAATTCTCGGGCCAGGTCAGTAACTGCCATTTTACCAAATACGGGATGCAGGGTTGGAAGATAGATTAAATCGAATCGAGTTGAGGAAGTCAGACTGCGGTTGATCGCTTGAAATGTTTGTTTGAAAGAGCCGAATGCGGCGATGAGGTAAATTGATGCCCTGCTGAGTCCGAACAACGAATGGCGGGGATGTTAAGTTTTTGAATTTTCGGCTGATGTGTATTAAGTGGATTGTTCCGTGATTAACTGAGTCACCAATATTTTTGTGCCCGGTGTCATCCTCCTCTGGCACCTGGTTGGTTTATGAGTGAAGACTGGAGTGATTCATTTGGTTCAAGTAGGAATCAGAAAGGCCATTATTTTGGCTGGGGGACGTGGCGAAAGACTTCAAGCTGTTGTCCCCGATCTTCCTAAGCCCATGGCGCCTATTGGAGGCCGGCCATTTTTGGAATATATTTTCGATAGACTTGTAGATGCTGGGCTGACCGATGTCATTATATCAGTTGGGTATAAGGCGGAGGTCATTCAGGAGCATTTTGGTCAGGCTTACCGCTCACTTCAAATCAGATATTCAAGGGAAGACTATCCTTTAGGAACAGGAGGCGCGATGGCCCTGGCTCTAAAAGGCGATGATTCTTCTCCGGCTTTGGTCCTCAATGGCGATACGCTCGTTGACATTGATTATCCCGCTCTGATGATCTGGTATGCACAGACCCCCACTCAGGTCGCGATCGTACTTCGACATGTTCCTGATGTGAGTCGGTATGGTGCCGTCGTGCTGTTGGATGAACGAGTCGTAGAGTTTCGAGAAAAGGGTCAGCAAGGCCCCGGGCTGGTAAACGCTGGGGTGTATGTTGTTGGACCTGAAATATTTTCCAGATATGGAAGCGGAGAGCACTTTTCCTTTGAGACGGATATTCTCCAGCCTTATTGCCGGGAACTGCAGCCTCGCGCATTCGTCACCGCAGGATATTTTATTGATATCGGTACTCCAGGCGATTATGAACGCGCTCAGAGGGAAGCGGTTTTCACTCGGTTCAACTGAACGGCCTCGGTTCCGCAAGAATGGAGAGTGAGATGGAATTTGAGAAAGAGTTCGAACAGTTTTGGGCGAAGGGGTATCTCATTGTTCCTGACATGTTTGATCAGGAAGAAATGAATATACTGAAAAATATCATCGTGAATCATGAGGGTATGAAGCAGCGCACCAAAGGTCTGGTGAATAAAATGTCTCAAGGAAAGCGCCCCTCATTTGAAACAATTTTTGTATGGAATGATACGGCGGGTCATGATGTCTTTGCCAAAGCCACTCGCCGTTCGGCGATATTTGATCGGTTGGAATATTTTTTTAACGATTCTATTTACGTGTATCATAATAAAATTGCCTTGAAATATCCTGGTATGGTTGGATTCCGCTATCATCAGGATTATGCCTATTGGTATGGAATGGGGAATTTGTATCCGGATATGGCGACGGTCCTCATTGCGGTTGATCCGATGACCAGGGAAAATGGGTGTTTGAAAATTCTTGAGGGGTCTCATAAGATGGGCAGAATTGACCATGTGTTTCATGATGGAGTGTCTGACAGCGGTGTTTGTCAGGACCGCTTGGCTGTGATTGAAACGCGATTGCCTGAAGTGTATGTGGAACTGAAGCGTGGAGATGTCGTCATGTTTCATTGTAATACTCTGCATGGTTCCAATGATAACTTGTCTCCCTATTCCAGAATTGCCCTAATCGGTTGTTATAACACTAAAGCAAATAATCCTTATAAGTCGGGAGGCGGCCATCCCTTCTATCAGGCTCAAGAACGAGTGTTGGAGAGAATTACAGAACAGGATTCAAGAAACCTTCCTGATTTTGATTTGCAATTTTCCTGATTTCACTTCAGAGTTTCTGCGGGAAAATGACTGACCCGTTTCCGTTTGCCGATAAATCATGAACCAATAGGGTTCGAACCTGAAATGACCAGGGAGTTAAATGGCCAGGGAGGTAAAAACAAAATGAGATATTTAGGAAGTTTTCTTGTAGTCAGTATTATTGTGATCGTGTTCGGATTCGAAGGTTTGGCACTGGCTTATCTTGATCCCGGTACCGGAAGTATGGTGTTGCAGCTCTTGTTGGGTGGTATCGCCGGTGCCGTGGTGATTCTCAAATTGTACTGGAGGCGATTTGTTGGACTATTTCGTGGAAAAGTTCCAGAAGAATCCGAGCATCCCTCTTCCGAAGATCAAAAGTAATGGGTGGTGTGCAACCCCTTCCAGGATCCTTCCGTGATCCCAGTGGAAACGTGTATCAAGTTGGGGGGCGTATCTTTAGGACAGTCAATGACTGTTTTTCTCAGGATTTTGATTTTGTCACTTCAACGGGGTTATTCAACAAGCTTGCAACCGAAGGACTGATCCTTCCGTTTGAAGTCGTGTCTGCAGGAATTCTTGATCTCTCACACTCAGCTCCTCGGTATGTGTTGGAAGCTCCCAGGCTCCCCTTTATTTCCTTCCCCTATGAATGGTCATTCTCCGCTCTGAAGGCCGCTGCGCTCCTGCATTTACGCATCCATTTGGAGGCATTGGAAGTTGGTGTCGCGCTTTCCGATGCCTCGGCTTACAATGTTCAATTTCGGGGGAATCACCCGGTTTTCATTGATCATCTTTCCTTCAGACGTTATCAATCTGGTGAAATGTGGGTTGGTCATCGTCAATTTTGCGAACAATTTCTGAATCCTCTTTTACTTCGTGCATTTTTTGGAATACCCCACAACGCCTGGTATCGGGGAACGCAGGAAGGGATTGGAACCGGAGAGATCCGAAAACTGTTGAAATGGCGACATTACTGGAAGTGGAATGTTCTGACTCACGTTGTTCTTCAAGATCTTTTCCAAAAAACTTCCACCAAACGTACTAAAAGCCTACAGGATCATTCGTTAGCCAAGGCCTCGTTCCCTCTTTCTTCTTTTAAGGTGATGCTGGAAAAAATGTCTGACTGGATTAGCCATTTGAAGCCTCTCAATGAGGGAGGAAGCACCTGGGGCGATTACGATAAAACCTGTAGCTATTCCTTAATGGAAACCAAATCCAAAAAACAATTCATTTTTGAATTCTGCCAGAAGGTGCAGCCCGCACTGTTATGGGATTTCGGATGCAATACGGGGGAATATTCGGAAGCGGCGTTGGATGGGGGGGCCAGGAATGTCGTGGGATTTGACTTTGATCAGGGCGCTTTGGATGGTAGTTTCCATCGAGCAGCCGCGAAGGGGCTCTCTTTTCAAGCTCTCTTTATGGATGCGGCTAACCCCAGTCCGAATCAGGGATGGAATGGACGAGAGCGAGAGAGTCTTCAGTCTCGTGCCTCAGCCGATGCCGTGTTGGCACTGGCCCTTGTTCACCACCTGGCTATTGCCAGGAATATTCCTTTGTTCCAGGTTGTTGAATGGCTGATCGCTCTCGCGCCACAGGGAGTCATTGAATTTGTTCCAAAAAATGATCCTATGGTGCAAGAGTTGTTAAGCCTGCGTCAGGATATTTTCCATGATTACACCGCTGAGCATTTCATGGCGCTTCTTAAAGAAAAGGCGGTAATCATGAAGGATGAAACCGTCTCAAAAAGCGGACGAGTGTTGGTGTGGTTTAAACGAATGTAATTCAGGATCATAATACTTGGTCAAATTTATGTGAGAGTTTGAATCATCATGAAAAGTCTGAGGTGCCGTTACAAAACGCTTTGAACCTTTCCGCACGCTTCCCACTAGGACACTTTTTGTTTTTCTCATAAAAATCTGAACTTGGGCTTAATCTCTGTCATCAGCGACCTCAATGACCACTTCCTCAGATGAGCTAAATATGACTGGGAATCGTAGGGTCTTTATAAATTTTTTGCACCTATTTGCCCTCGCTGGCTTTGCCATTGCCCAGCCACTCTATGATCTTCTTGGACAGAATCCCGAGTTTTTTGTGTCTCATAAAGCCAGTCCAGGGCTTATCATCGGTATGGTTTTCGTCCTATCGATGGGTATGGCATTAGGCTTGGTGCTGCTTGAACTTGCCGCTTGGCTGGTTGGTGAGCGTATTCGGAATAGCATGCATTTGGTATTTGTTTTTGGTCTGGCGTTCCTTACAGCCCTGCCTCCGGCGCAGCGATTGGTCGATGGAGCCGATCTCCTGATTGTCGGGTTGGCCTTGGTGCTCGGCTTTTTGTTTTCGGTCCTTTATGTTCGCTGGCAGGTGGTTCGTCTGTTTGTCACGGTGCTCTCACCCGTCGTGGTGGCATTTCCTTTGTGGTTTTTGTTGTTTACTCCCGTGGGTCGTCTTGTCATACCGGATGTTATTGAAGCACAGGCTGATATTACGATTAATAATCCGGTCCCGGTTGTCCTGGTGGTCCTGGATGAATTCAACATCACAGCGTTATTAGATGCGGAAGGTCGGATCGATCCGGTGCGATTCCCAAACTTTGCGGCCCTTGGCTCGGAAAGTCAGTGGTTTACCAATGCAACGGCAACCTATGTAGAAACCGCAGTTGCGGTGTCTGCTATTTTGACTGGGCGCAAACCGAGAGCCGATGTTCGGCTCAACCCGACGGCAACAGATCATCCTCAAAATCTGTTCACAATTTTGGGAGATCATTATCGTCTTAATGTCATCGAGTCAGTGACAAGATTATGTCCTTATGAACTTTGCAAGGAAGAAGATGATGTGGATGGTTTCTTTCGTGACAAGTCGTTTTTTGCGGATCTGGTGGTGATATTTTTACATATCATTTCTCCGCCCAAATTAAGGCAACACTTACCACCGCTTCATGCTCAATGGACGGGTTTCGGCAATGAATTCTTGGAAAAAGAGATTTTTGCGCAGGCCAAGGTTGGTAGCCACCTCGATCCTCCTTCTGGAGGAAATAACTCCAGAGAGATGCACCTTACCTCTTTCCTTTCCCAAATAAAGGAAAGCTCCAGTCCTGTCCTCCATTTTCTTCATGTCGTCCTGCCTCATACGAAATATGAGTATCTGGTATCCGGTCATCAATATTCTTCCAAGGGAGGACACATTCCTGTCGGTTGGATTGATGGCCCTGGTTGGGGTGGGAGGTGGATAGGAAAAGAACCGGTGATTCTCACTGCGTACCACCGATACCTCCAGCAAATTGGATATGTTGACCAGTTCTTAGGGAAATTGCGACGTTCCCTGGAAAGGGCACATCTTTATGATAAGGCTCTGATTGTATTAACAGCAGATCATGGTGTTTCCTTTCAGCGTGGGCTATCCATGCGAGAGGTGCAAAAAGGGAATGAGAGCGACATTCTAAAGGTTCCCATGTTCGTCAAACTGCCTGGACAACGAGAGGGAAGCATTCGTGAGCGCCTCGTCAGCGGGATTGATGTGTTGCCAACTATTGCCGATGTCCTTGGCTTAAAGATCCCCAGGGATATTGATGGGTTTTCTATGTTGGATAATGAAGTTCCCCCAAGGGAGGAGATAGATTTGCTCGGAGTAGGAAAAATAAAAGCCCAGGACCTCGAGGGGTTTCCTCGTCTCAAATGGCAGATTGATCATTTTGGAGAGCACATTGCACTGGACCGACTTGTGCCAAAGGGGCCGTTTTTAAATTTGATTGGACAGGAACTTGCCGATTTGGACATTGGTCACTCGGCTTCCCTGAAACATATAAATGAATATCCAAATCAATTAGATCAGGTGAATCTTGAAAGCGGGTATCTTCCTGCTCTTTTTAACGGACATATTGTAGGAACGAGCCGCCGAAACTTGCCGATTGCTGTTTCTCTTAATGGCCGAATCTGGGCTACCACTGAAACGTCCCAATGGGATGGAAAGCTGAATTATTTCTCAGTTTTGTTCCCTCCTTCAGCCTTTCAGTCAGGTGAAAACACGGTGAGTGTTTTTCTGATTGGAGAAAATGATACACAATTAACTCAGATTCCCTTGGGAATTCAGGGGACTGTGAGTAATGAACAATCAATGGTCAGCTTGCATCACGAAGTGTCGGGGCAACTGAAACTTGTCTTCCCCGATGAGCGAGAGATCCTGGTCGTTGGGGGTGAAAAGGAGCTGACTGGCAATCTGGATCGTGTCACACTTTCAGGAAAGGCATTTGTTGTCGAAGGTTGGGCTGCTGATCTTGAAACACCCCAAGCGGCTGAAGAGGTTTTCATCTTCACTGATGGAAAATTAATGGCTAGCGCAAATTTTGGAATCTCAAGGCCGGATGTAGTTGAGGCTTACCAACAGGAGGCTTTGTTCCTCAGTGGGTTCAGAATTAAAATCCCCGTGAAAGTTCTCAAGCCTTTTCCAAGCGAAATAAAAATAATTGTTGTCTCTTTAAACAACCGAGCATGGGAATTCTCCTTTTCTCCCAAGCAAGTGGAATTTATTCGCGCCACGCTTGATAAAGGAGAGTTCAATGAATGACTGGGACAGTAATAGCAAATTCAGTCATAAATCATAACAAGGCGATGCTATGGCGTAGCCAGAATGCATAAACATAATTTATTGTTCAAGAGACATCTCAGTTCTTGGATTATTTTGGCGATGTGCAGGCACGGGCATTAGAGCCCATATTGGATTTTTAGGGAATCGTCCTCCTGCCGGGATAAATTTGGCATGTCTTGTGGATTCGTCTGTTCTCCATTTGATGGAAGAAAAACGTGTTTTTGTCCGTCTCATTCTGGGAAACCAATGTCTTATTCCGCTGCGATTTCGTTAGTTAATCGGGGGGAAGGGCTTAAGTTTATTTTTTTAACGTATCTCATTCGAAATTATCATTGATGGTTTATTAAACCAAAAGTTGCTGTCCGAAATTTTCTTCAATCTCCCGTCTTCTTGGTGAGGAGTTTGCCGTGCAATCCCTAAAGCAAATGAAACAGAACTTAGTTATTGTTATGGGATCAACTCTTGTTGCTGTTTTTATAATCGAAGCCTTACTGCGTGGGATTGGGATTCCAGCTAAGCTTAACTCGGGTTGGGGATGGGAAAATTCCGCGGGTAGAAAATTATCACAATATAATGCTTTGACAACCAATCAGTTTGGATATCGAGGACAAAACATTAACTATCATGCCGATGACTATGTGGTGTTGCTTGTGGGCGACAGTCAGGTCGAAGCGTATGCAGGTCGGCCGGAACATATGCCTGAACGGTTTCTTCAGGAATCGCTAGCTAGTCATGTGAATAAACCAGTGAAAGTGTTTTCTCTAGCCGCTTCAGGGTGGGGGCAGGACCAACAGCTACTCGCCTTACAGGTATACTTTAGGACATTTAGAGCAGACTTGGTTGTATTGTGGGCAACCCCGGGAAATGACTTTTGGGAAAATGCGTTTCCAGATAGAAGTGCGACTCCGCAGGCGGGACCCTTGAAGCCAACCTTTAGGCTGAGAGATGGAGCGCTCAATGGCCCTTATTTTACATCAGGTTCCTACTTGCACAATAGTGCTATTGCCCAATTATTTGAGACTGGGATTGCAAATATGCATAAGGAAACATTAGAGCAACGTATTCTTCGTCGTTGGCTTCAAGAAATGCCATCGTCCCATGAAGCCCACAAACTCGGAAATGAATATGTATGTGAGGGACTGAGAGTTGTTAATCAAGTAGAGTTTTTTAACACGATTTTTGAACTCAATAAGGATATTGGTTATACGGTAAAGTCCGGGCAAGATGTCCTGAACAGCAGAAGTCACTTCTCTGCTTATATGCTAGATCCATCCAATCGAGATGAATATCTTGTTGCGATTACTGAAAGTCTTTTGTGGCATGTGAAAAAGGAAGCAGAAAAGAATCATTCGAAATTTCTTGTTTTCTATCCTGTTCGAGAAGATTTTGATAAGCGAGGAATGCAAATGGCTAAGTGTGTGGCGGATTCTCACGCGAATATATTTAGAGTCTCTTTGGACTATACAAGCCGGTTGCAAGATGTGATCTCCTCTGAAGACTTAGTGATCTTTGATTTGCCAGGTGGTAACGAAATTGTCGTTTCACCGGATGATAGGCATTTAAACGATTCCGGTAATGAATTAGTTATGAAGGAACTGAGCTTGCGTCTTAAGGAGCGTTCTATATTCAATTGATGGCCATGGTTAGGCACTTCGGTAATCTATGGATCTCATTCCATGGATGTTGGATTAGGCTGGCGGGCAAATGCCCTCCGACGCGTCGACGGAATCCTGGATCGAATGGTTTATGCGGCTCATAGCAGATAAGTTATATTCATTCATACATCCTGCATGGTGAGCCTGTTCGCAGTTAGCGGTCTATTAGATCGCGTCTGGTTGTGACTGAATTGGAAAAAATGACGGATTCTGTATCAGTAAAGGATATCCTAAATACGCCGAAGCGATGCTCCATTATTATTGTGACCTATAATTCCAGCTTATGCATCGGTGCCTGCCTTGCTCCCTTACTGGATGTGTCCGAAGTTGAGCTCGTGGTCGTGGATAATGATTCGAAGGATGGCACGGCAGCCAAATTGCAAAAAGAATTTCCACAAGTCACGCTGATTGCCCTACACGATAATATTGGTTTTGGGCGTGCATGTAATATCGGAGTAACGGCTTCCAGTGGAACTTTTTTCCTGTTCTTGAACCCGGACACGATTGCGCGGGTTGAGTCCATTCGAACGCTTATCCAATTTAATGAGAAACATCCTCGAGTAGGAATTCTCGGTGGCCGTCTTGTTGATCCGACTGGCCTGCCTTTGCAATCGATGGGAGATACCCCTTCGTTGACTGGTCTTGTGATGGATAAGCCGTTGGCGTGGATCGCTAAGCGTGTGGGGCCTCGAGGGTTCATTCGTCAGATGTTGGGCCGGTGTTCAGCTAAATTTCACATGCCTCATGAAGCTCAGCGGGTGGCATGGGTGTCGGGTGCCTTTCTTGGTTGCCAGCGTTCAATCTGGAATGAAATTGGCGGATTTGATGAGCAGTTTTTTATGTATTACGAAGATGTCGATCTGTGCCTCAGGGCCACGCAGGTTGGTTGGGAGGTGTGGCACGTTCCTGAGGCCGTCATACAGCATCAGTCCGGAGCGTCATTTGGTGGCAATCTTTATAAACAAAAAGAAATTTATTATGCTAATCAATATTATTTTTTCCGGAAACATTTTGGTCGACCGGTCGCCTGGGCCTTGTGGATTTTTCAAAGTGTCTATGCTCGATTAGGTCTGTACCGGCGCCTTGGAACCGATCGAATTGGTCGTGCTCTGCTATAGTGTCTATTCTAAGAATCACAGGATTTTTCCTTGAGAAATTGGGCACGTAATGCGGGTTCTCCAAATTGTTGCCGATGGTAAACCAGGTGGAGGAACCACGCATGTTCTGCAGATTCTCAAAGGCTTACGGCATGCCGTCTCTTTTCAACTTATCACAGAAGAACAATCATATTTAATGAAGGAAGCCGGCGCCCTTGGAATTCCTTGTCAGGGACTTCGTTTTTTCATTAGTCGGCTGAACCTTGCCCTTCCTTTCCAACTTCGATCTTTGGTTATGGCCCTTCAACCTGATCTGGTTCACGTCCATGGCGGGCGTGCGGGGTTTTTCTTTGCGTTATCTCTCTTAAGGATCCCGATGGTATATACCGTCCATGGATTTCATTTTATTGAAAAGTCAGCGAGAATTCGGTGGATGGCCTTGATGGCGGAGCGTTGGAATTTTCAACGTGCGTGTCAGTCTATTTTCGTGTCCAAATATGATGCGGCGCTTGCCGAAAAATATCAATTACTGTCAATCAATGACAAAAAAACCGTTGTCTATCCCGGTTTTTCTTTGAATGATTTTCCACAGGTTCTTCCTCGTGCGCTATTACATATCGGATTTATCGGACGATTGGAATATCAAAAGGATCCGCTGCTGTTTGTAGAGATGATGACATTCTTGCCTGAGTACTCCGCCACCATAATTGGTGATGGGGCGTTGGCTCCAATGGTTAAACAGGAAATAATCAAACGTGGCTTAAGTGAACGGGTTCACATGGTGGGGGAGTTGACTCATGGCGAAGCTCTGAAGACTCTGGCTACTTTGAGCGTTGTCGTTTTAACCTCCAGATGGGAAGGCTTGCCAGTTTTGGTTTTAGAATCTATGGGCATGGGAGTTCCGGTCGTGAGCATGAATGTGAGTGGGTTGGAAGAAATCATTCATCACGAGGTAAATGGAATGCTGGTACAGAAAAGAAGAGGGGAAGATCTAGCCGAAAAAGTCAGAATAATTACCAACAATGAGGATCTCAGAGCTTTCCTCATTAAAAATGCACAAGCGACTATTCACGAGAAATTTTCCATGGAAAGTATGCTGGGTTCGATCCTGGAAATATATCAAGAAGCATCTGTCGCATAGCGGCGGGTTATTAAGGACACAAGTGAAGGTTGCGCTGGTTCATGATTGGCTTACAGGAATGCGAGGAGGGGAGCGGTGTCTTGAAGCGTTGTGTGAACTGTTCCCTGATGCCCCCATTTATACGCTGTTCTATGTGAAAGGGAGTGTGTCGGAAACGATTGAGCGGCATCCAATTATTCCAAGCTTTCTTAATGAAATTCCATTTGCGAAAAGTCGGTATCGGTATTTTCTTCCTTTCTTTCCTTCAGCCATCCAGCGGTTGAATTTCCAACAATATGATTTGGTGGTCAGTTCGAGCCATTGTGTGGCCAAGGGAATCCGAGTACCTCCCGAGACCTGCCATATTTCCTACGTTCATACCCCCATGCGGTATATTTGGGATGGATTTGATACCTATTTTGGAAACACAGGGCTTTGGAATTTTGGCAGGTTGGGGATGGGCCTTTTTCGAGCACGACTTCAGCAGTGGGATGTAAAATCCAATGACCATGTGAGTCATTTTATTGCTAATTCGCACAATGTGGCAGAACGCATCATCCGCCAGTATGGGAGGTCGGCCTGCGTGATTTATCCTCCTGTTGATTGGCAGGCCTTTCAGGTGTCGCATCGCCATGAAGGATTTTACTTGATGGTCACGGCCTTTGCTCCCTACAAAAAAGTCGACTTGGCCATTGCCGCGGCCAATGAGCTGGAGCTTCCATTAAAGATTATTGGGCAGGGACAGGATGAGAAACGATTAAGGCGGATGGCCGGTCCAAGTGTCGAATTTCTTGGCTGGCAGCCAGACCATCGTGTCAGAGACTTTTACAGTCGGTGCGTGGCGGTTCTCTTTCCCGGTGAAGAGGATTTTGGTATTGTCCCTCTAGAGGCAATGGCCGCCGGGAAACCGGTAATTGCCTATGGAAGGGGTGGAGCCCTTGAAACAATCGTTCCTCTCAATCCATTGCCTGTACAAGGCGAAAATCATTTAGAACATGGTGCTCAAAGGAGTGGAACCTCTTCTGCTCTGACGGGGGTTTTTCACTATGAGCAATCGGTCCAAGCAATTATTGAAGCGATTCGGTTGTTCACACGGCACCACGCCGATTTTTATCCCGATGCGATTCGGGCACATGTTGAACCATTCGATCAGTCCCATTATAAGCAGCGGATGCAGCAGATGATCATGTCCCATTACCATGAATTTCGTCAGACGCCATTATGTTGAAACGCCACAGTGAGTTTTTAAAAAATCTGCTCTTCATCTCCGATTTGGTTGTGATTTGCGTGTGTTGGGTGGGCGCGTACTTTATTCGATTTTCTGTGCCGCTGTTTCCCATCACCAAAGGCATTCCTTCCATTGACCCATATCTCTGGCTTCTTTTTCCGATTGTCGCCGTGTGGGGAATTTGTTTTTATTCATTTAATCTGTATCGGCCTCGAAGAATGGGCTCTCACCTGGCGGAATTTGTGGATATTGCCAAGGCCAATACGCTGAGCATTCTCATCCTGGTGGCGTTGACCTTTTTCTCCAAGCCGTTTGAATTTTCCCGCTTGGTGATCATGTATTTTTGGTTGTTGAATTTGGTGGTGTTGGGTTTTTCCCGTATGGTTTTTCGGGAAATTCTCAGGGTTTTCAGGAGAATGGGATACAACCAACGTCAGGTGGTGATTATCGGAGCGGGAAAACTTGGACAGCGGGTTGGAGATACGCTCAAAATGCACCCAGAGCTTGGTCTCCAGGTTCGCGGATATTTGACCCGGAATGCCGAAAAGGTTGGTCAAATGTTGGAAGGGACACCTGTCATTGGAACGTTTGACCAAGCGTCGGATATATTAACCAGTAATGTGGACATCGTATTTTTGTGTTTGCCGCCGGAAGTAGAATGTGAAGCTGAGGGCCTGATGAAAATCCTGTCTGCTACCACAGCAGGAGTGAAGATCATTCCATCCATTTATGAGTTTGTGACGTTGCGGGCGGAGGCCGAAATGTTTGAGGGCCTTCCTATTATTACCCTGCAAGGATCTCCTCTCTACGGGTGGAATTTGTTTTTGAAGCGGATGGTGGATGTCTGTGGTGCCGCCCTGGCTTTGGTGGTGGCCTCACCAATCGCGTTGTTGATTGCCGTGCTCATTAAGCTCACTTCTCCAGGTCCTGTCTTCTATCGGCAGACTCGGGTTGGCCTCGATGGGAAATCTTTCGATATTGTTAAAATACGCACCATGCGCATGGATGCCGAAGAAAAGACAGGTCCCGTATGGACAAAAGCCCACGACCCACGCAGGACGCTCATCGGGACTTTTCTTAGACGGACCAGCTTAGATGAATTGCCGCAATTCTGGAATGTCTTAAAGGGAGAGATGAGTATCGTGGGGCCGCGGCCCGAGCGTCCGGAGTTTATCGAGAAATTCCGGGCACAAATTCCCCAATATAATCTGCGTCATAAAATGAAAGCCGGGATTACCGGCTGGGCGCAAATTAATGGATTGCGCGGAAATACTTCCTGGGAAAAACGTTTAGCCTACGATATGTATTACATTGAGCATTGGTCGTTATGGTTGGATGTGAAGATTATGATCATGACTCTTTGGAAGGGGTTGATACATCGGGAGGCGTATTAGCCTTTGACTCTTCGTGCCTCTATGCGGCAGTACTCTCATGGTAGTCTCTTTGCCTATGGGGCCGAATTTCCCTTCCCCTGATTATTTCTGACATTGTCCTGAGAATGTATCCCTTTCATCTCTTGATGGAGATGTCTGTCACGACATTTTAAGTAAAAGAAGGTGAGAAGGCATCATTTGATCCTTGTCCCAGCAGGGATCTCCTGGGACATATTAAGAAGTTCAATGACCTCCTGATCTCCTGCAGCTAATACCATGCCTTGGGATTCAATTCCCATCAGTTTTGCCGGCTTGAGGTTTGCCACGACGACAATGGTACGGCCTACCAATTCTTCCGGGGCATATTTTTTCCCAATTCCAGCCACGATCTGACGCTGTTCTGTGCCAATATCCACCTGGAGCTTGAGCAGTTTTTCAGACTTCGGAACCCGTTCTGCCGTTAAAACCTTGGCCACCTTCAATTGGACTTTTTGGAAATCGGTAATGCCTATTTGTATCACGTCGCTGGATGCTGGTTGCTGTTGGATCGATTGAGCGGTCTGAGGTGTTTCCATGTTTTTCCTGTTCGGGTGAATGGTCATATTCTGGTCTGGGCTCTTCCGGGAATCCTGTGGGGGGGAGTCTCTTCTAGGGAATAACGAAGGGCCTTTACTGGTTTGTTCCTTATAGAGGTATGCACCCCAACGAGGGAATTCTTGCAACACGGGTGTGGAAAAATTGGTCGACAAACCCAGTCGGGTTTTCATGGTTTCGGCGATCCGTGGCATAAATGGATATACCGCCAACGTGAGAAATCGCAAGACCTCCGTGAGATGGAACAATACGGTGTGAAGGCGGGGGGTGTTCGCAGGATCCTTGGCCAATATCCAGGGAGCAGTTTTATCAATATATTGATTAGCTGATTGGACCAAACCCCAGGTAGTTTCCAATGCGCGATTAAATTCTAAGTGGCGAAGGTGCGTGTCAATGGAAGGGAAAAGGGATGAAGCCGCATGTTGAAGTTGACGATCCTGATCCGTTTCGTGTTGGGCGTCGGGTTGAGGAACGGTATTGTTGGAAAAATTTGCCAGCATCGTGAGAGTGCGGGACAGCAGATTGCCAAGGTCGTTCGCCAGTTCCGCGTTATACCGGCTCCCGAATGCCGTGATGGAAAAATCTCCATCCTGGCCGAAGGGCACTTCTCTCAAAAGAAAATAGCGAAAGGCATCAGCCCCGAATTCTTCTACCACCGCATAGGGATCAACAACATTCCCGCGACTTTTTGACATCTTTTCCCCATTTACGGTCCACCAGCCATGCGCAAAGATAGTTTGAGGAAGCGGTAGGTCCAAGCCCATTAACATGGTTGACCAGTAGACGGCATGGGTGGTCAGGATATCTTTTCCGACCAGATGGAGTGACGCGGGCCAGAATTTTGAGGTGCTGGGAATTGGAGTGACGTACTCCAGGGCTGAGAGGTAATTAACTAAGGCGTCGAACCACACATAGGCCACGCAATCGCGGTCAAATGGCAATTCGACCCCCCACGACAACCGTGACTTGGGTCGGGAAATTGACAGATCTTCCAGGGGCTTTTGTAGGAACCCTAAAACCTCATTGCGACGGGAGTCCGGTTGAATGAAGTCGGGATTTTTCTGGATATGCTCCTTCAACCGGTTCTGAAACCGACTCATGCGAAAAAAATAATTTCGTTCACTGACCTGTTCCACCGGTCGTCGACAATCGGGACACAGGCCATTCTCCACATCCTTTTCTGTCCAAAAACGCTCGTCAAAGGTGCAATACCAACCGGTGTATTCGGCTTGATAAATCAAGTCTTTGTCGTAGAGGACTTGAAGGAATCGTTGTACGATTGCCTGATGTTGGAGATCGGTGGTGCGAATAAACCCGTTGTTGGAGATATGCAATTGCGACCAGAGATTCTTGAACTTCGGCATGAGGAGGTCACAATGTGCTTGCGGATCGATCCCGGCCTTGGCCGCAGCCTGTTGGACTTTTTGCCCATGTTCGTCTAATCCGGTGAGGAAAAAAACCTCGCGCCCTATTAGCCGATAAAACCGGGCTAGAACATCGGCGGCGATGGTGGTGTAGGCGTGGCCAATGTGAGGCACATCGTTGACGTAATAGATAGGGGTGGTGACGTAAAACGTGTTGGACATGAGAATACATCCTCTAGTAGCTCCGAACCCACATGAGCCAAACGACTCGGGTGGTCGCAGAACCGGGGTAAGCAGGTAATTAATGGTTAAGCGAGCTCTGGTGAATGGGATAATTTCAATTGGTCGTGGAGATGAAAGAAAAATTGCTCCAATCCAATTTGCACATTAAGATTTCGTTGTTGCCCTCGCTCGAGTTGGTTGAGTTCATGGATTAAGGTGAGAAGTGAAGAAGGGGTAATCTGTTGGGCCAACTCGCGAAGAGCTGCCTCCTGGTCCTGGTACAGCGTGGGAGACAAGGAATGATCCAGGTTCAACAATAGCAAATCCCTGAGCCCTGCCCAAAACCAATGAATGGCTTCCTGTACCTGGTTGGATTTGACCAGCCCTTCACTCATATCCATCACCCGTGAAGCCGACTTAGTATGTTCCCCAAAGAGGAGAGCCCAGTACTGACGGAGTTTCACTTTTAACTCTGTGGGGTCACAAGACAAAGCTGAGCCCAATCGGCCTTCCGCAAATGCCGCGATTAACCGGGCATCCGAGGCTTCTCTATCCGTCCGTTCCCTCAGGAATTCATAAATGCTGGAAGAGGGAAGGGGCGCAAATCGTAACGTAATGCATCGGGATCGAATCGTCGGCAGTAGGTGCTCCGGACGGCTGGTGATCAAGAGAAAAAGGCAATGGTCTGGCGGATCCTCCAATGTCTTGAGCAAGGCATTGGCCGCTTCCGTGGTCATTGAGTCGGCCTGATCAATAAGACATATTTTATGAGATCCCAGGAGAGGACGATAAATGACCAGGTGTTCGATGTCGCGAATTTGGTCAATGGTAATTTTTGGATTCTGTTTTTGCGTATCTTCCGGTTGAACTAACAAAAAGTCGGGGTGGGTGGCCTGGGCAATTTGGTGGCATGATCGGCAGAGGCCGCAGGCATCGGGGGTTGGAGCAACCTGGGGGACCTCACAATGCAGATATTGGGCAAGCGCAATAGCTGTGAGTCGTTTTCCTATGGTCGGTTCTCCATGAAACAGGTACGCATGCCCCAGATGATTCGTGGAGACTGCTGTTTGGAGCCACTTAATTGGTTGTTGATGTCCGACGAGATCTCGAAATGCCATGTTGAGTGGCCCCTTTGTTGGTCTGGATGCGCTTGATAGGGCGGCGGGGTTGATGATTTGCGTGAGCCAGGCATGTCGATGGTATCGCCTGAATGAGGTGTGACATCAGGGACGCGATGAGCGTGTTCAGTATATCCGGGGATTGCCTGGCATCCAATTTTTGAATGCGTTTGGGGTGCTGCTTGGCGAGGACGAGGAAGCCTCGACGCACGCGTTGATGGAAATCCAAGGATTCCTGGTCAAGTCGATTTTGGTGCCCGGCCTGTTGTCGTCTGGCCAACCCCTCCTGGGTCGGGAGATCAAGTAGAAACGTGAGGTGTGGAGTCAGTCCTTCGGTGGCAAATTGATGGGAATGCTTCAGAAATGTCATATCACGGTGTCGTCCGTATCCCTGGTAGGCCAGGGTCGAATCAAAAAACCGGTCACATAGGACAATCATGCCTTTGGCAAGAGCTGGCCGAATCACATGAGCCACATGTTGGGATCTTGAAGCCAGGATCAGAGATGTTTCACATTCGGGAGTGATGATTTCATTGTTGGATTTCGTTTTGGAGTAGGAAAGCAAAAGACGACGAATGGCCTCGGCCAAGGGGGTGCCCCCAGGCTCCCGAGTTTCTAATACCTGATAGCCTTGAGCACGAAGTGCCCGTGCCAACCGGAGGCATTGCGTGGTTTTTCCGGACCCTTCTGGGCCTTCAAAGGTAATGAATAACCCGGAAGGCAGGTCGCGTTTTCCGTTTCTGTGGTTTCTCGGTTTCATGGTAATTTACCCTGAGCGATCCTAGTCTAAGTCATTGAAATTCGCAAGAAAAGTCTTGCGGGAATCCAGTCCTAATTGTAAGATGCGGTAGCATCCTGGTGGCTTCCTTCCTTAGTAGTGACCCTGCCTGCCAATGTAGCGGGTACAAGGCAATCTTTTCATGAATACCCTTCGCGCCTCCCTCAGACGCTATTTTTTGACAGGCTTGCTGGTGATTACCCCAATTTGGGGAACCATCCTTATTTTAAAAACCCTGTTTGTGACCGTGGATAGTATTCTTGGGACGGCACTAGCGGATTTGGTGTTGCCCGATTATTACTTCCCTGGTCTAGGTATATTGGCATTATTGCTATTGATTTTTTCTGCTGGGGTCTTTGCCACCAATTTTTTGGGTAAACGATTGGTTGTCCGGTGGGAAGAATTTTTAGACCGCGTCCCGATTGTACGTGGTATTTATGCCACATTAAAGTCGATGATGGATATTTTGTCCTTCAAACAACGCGAAAAATATAACAAAGTGGTGATGATTCAATTTCCAAAAGAGGGGCACTATTGTTTGTCGTTTGTCACGGGGGAGACCAGAAAGGAAATCCAGAGTCTGGCTCCAGAGCCTCTGGTCCATGTGTTTGTCCCCACATCTCCGAATCCCACTTCCGGATATTTTCTCCTGGTTCCCGAGAGAGAAATTATCCCTGTAGATATGGGAGTCGAGGAAGCCATGAAGCTTATTGTTTCAGGCGGGTTCTATTCTCCTCCCGATAAATCCTCTAGCATTGAAATTGCAAAAAAACGCGATAGAATGACTCTCAAGGACTCACAAAAAGTCCAAACCCCATAAACAAGTAACCTTTTACCAAGGGTATGATAAGCGTAATGAGTGGTAAAAAAAACACGGCCGCGATGATTCTGGCTGCGGGGCAGGGTACCCGGATGAAATCGGCTTTGCCTAAAGTTTTGCATCGTGTTGCCGGTCGTCCCATGCTGTGGTATGCCGCCACCTTGGCCAGGAAAGTGGCGACACAAACCGTTGCCATTGTGGTGGGCCATGGATCGGGACAGGTCCAGACCTACCTTGAACAAGAAAAGGCCAATTTTGAGCCGTATGAAGTGGTGATCCAGGAGAAACAACTGGGGACGGGGCATGCCGTTCAACAGGCTTATCCAGTTTGTATCCGAGACGTCTCCAGGCGGGCGGACCAAATCTTAATTCTCAATGGAGATACCCCCTTATTAACCCAGGATACCCTGACGGCGCTGGTTGATTGCCATGAATCTGAGGAGGCAGGCCTTACCCTCTTAACCACGATCCTTCCTGAGCCAGGTGGCTATGGGCGGGTCGTTCGCGGTTCATCCCGGGAGGTGTGTCGAGTCGTTGAGGATCGAGATGCCTCAGCAGAAGAACGCAACATTTCGGAGATTAATGTTGGGACGTATGTTGTGGATGCCACCTTCCTTGGGAAGGCGTTGGGCCAACTGCGTCCGCAAAATGTTCAAGGGGAATATTACATCACCGATATTATTGAAATGGCTGTTCAGCAAGGCTTGAAAGTTGTGGCATGGATAACAAATGACCATTTGGAGACGACTGGAATTAACACACGGGAACACCTGGCCGTTGCCGAGAAAGAAATGCGACGACGAATTTGCCAGCGTCTCATGTTGTCAGGGGTCACCATGCTGGATCCGGAGCGTGTGATGGTTGACGAAGGGGTTGAGGTTGGAAGGGATACCAGCCTGTATCCTGGAGTCATGCTTGAAGGCCGGACCGTCATTGGAACCAATTGCGTTATTCATGGCAATTCGAGGCTGAATAATTCATGGGTCGGCAATAATGTTCTCATTCAGGATTCGTGTGTGTTGCTGGAAGCCACGGTAGAAGAAGGGGCGGCCATTGGGCCTTTTGCGCATTTGCGTCCGGGTAGCCTCATTCATCGAAAAGGCAAAGTTGGGAATTTTGTGGAATTGAAACAGACTGAAGTAGGAGAAGAGTCTAAGGTCAATCATTTGAGTTATCTCGGCGATACCGTGATTGGGCGGAATGTGAATATTGGCGCAGGGACCATTACCTGTAACTACGATGGATTTCGAAAGGCACGAACACAGATTGAGGACAATGTATTTATTGGGAGCGATGTGCAATTAATTGCCCCGGTGACGATAGGGGAAGGGGCGTTGATTGCGGCAGGGACCACCGTTACGAAAAATGTTCCGCCCAATGCATTGGGAATTTCTCGAGTGGCGCAAATCAATAAAGAAGGTACGGCGGCGAAACGGCGGGAAATTCTGGCTTCTTCCTCAGCTGCCCATGTTCAGGCCCAACAGCATGATGACCCGGAAGAGTCGTCACTCCGACCGAACCCTGAACAAAAAAAGACTCTGTCTAGTGACTAATATTGATGAACGAAGTCGAGTGATGTCTGGCTGGACTCATGTGTTTCCGCTCCGGTCTTCACTGATCGATCCCATTCTGATCTTTCCAATACAATTACAAAAATGATGAGATGTAAGGAGCGTTAGATTATGTGTGGAATCATCGGATATGTTGGAGGTGAATCGGCGACCCCTATATTAGTAGCCGGGCTGCAACGGCTGGAATATCGAGGGTACGACTCCGCCGGGATTGCGATTCAACATAATGGAGAGCTGAAGATTCGAAGGACGGTAGGCAAGCTCATCAATCTCCAGGCCGTTTTGCAAAATGGGGATGTCGCCGGAACGATAGGAATCGGTCATACTCGTTGGGCCACGCATGGTCGGCCATCTGAACAAAATGCCCATCCTCACCGTTCGGGAGAGATCGTCCTCGTCCATAACGGTATCATTGAAAATTTTCTAGATCTCCGCCATCGATTGGAATTAGAAGGCTATCGGTTTGAGTCTGAAACCGACACTGAGGTTATTGCACATCTTTTATCCTCGCTCACGTTAAAAGGGCATGGGCTTCAAGAGGCGGTCAGATTAATGGCCAATGACCTGCATGGGAGTTATGCCATTGCCGTGATGTCGTTGGCTGAGCCGGGACGCATCGTTGTCAGTCGTTCAGGATGTCCCCTGGTGATTGGTCAGAATGGAAAAGGAGCCTTTTTGGCTTCTGATGTCACTCCTCTCCTCGCCCATATACGGGAGGTGGTGTTTCTAGAAGACGGAGATGTCGGCATTTTAGAGAATTCCGGAATAACCATTTTTGATTCGGTCGGCCAACCGAAAGATTTCAACCCGGTTACCATTGACTGGGATGCTGAGGCGGCTGAAAAGGGGGGCTATCCGGATTTTATGATGAAGGAAATCCATGAACAGCCGCAAGTGATCATGGATACGCTTCGCGGCCGGTTTCAATATGAAACGGGCGAAGCGGATCTTCCCGATTTGGCCATGACTGACGAGGAGTTGCTCAATGCCAGGCGAATCTGGATCGTTGCGTGTGGGACGTCTTGGCACTCAGGGCTCGTCGGGAAATATTTATTCGAAGAAATGATTCGACGCCCTGTTCAGGTGGATATTGGTTCCGAGTTCCGGTATCGGGAGCCCATGATTCAAAAGGACGATTTATTTATTGCTATTTCACAATCAGGCGAGACGGCGGACACATTGGCGGCGGCACGGGAAGCTAAGCACCGAGGGGCTCGTGTCCTGGCGATTGTGAATGTGGTGGGGAGTACTCTGGCTCGTGAAGCCGATGGGGTGATTTACACAAGATGTGGGCCTGAAATTAGCGTGGCTTCCACGAAAGCCTTTACCGGGCAGGTGATTGCCTTATATCTCTTGGCCTTGCATGTGGGACGGGTACGTGGCACGTTAAGTCCGGAGGAAGGGCGGTGGTGGTTGGATCATTTCCTCAAGCTTCCCGGCCAGGTAGAGTATATTCTCAAGCAGGAAACGGCTATTCAAGCCATTGCCAATCGATATTATCAAAAACGAAATTTTTTGTATTTGGGTCGTGGGATTAATTATCCCATCGCCCTGGAAGGTGCCTTGAAACTCAAAGAAATCTCATATATCCATGCAGAGGGATATGCAGCGGGGGAGATGAAGCATGGTCCAATTGCGTTGATTGATGAAGACATGCCCGTGGTTGTCTTATCGCCGAAAGACCGGCTCTATGAAAAGTCTGTCAGTAATCTGATGGAAGTGCGCGCCAGGAGTGCCCCCGTGATTGCATTTGTGACCGAAGGGGATCATGCCTTGGATCAGGTTGCCGATCACGTGTTTGCGATTCCTGCTGTCCACGCGCTCTTGACCCCGATTTTGTTTACCGTCGGCCTTCAACTGCTGGCCTATCATATCGCGGTGTTGCGAGGCGTCGATATTGACCGTCCAAGAAACCTTGCCAAGAGTGTGACGGTTGAGTAAGGCGTCCTTCCGATATCCCACCAGAGTTTATCCTGGTTTGTCCCCAAGGTTTCTATCAATTGGAAAGTACTGAATCATGGAGACCATGATTGTGACAGGAGGCGCGGGATTTATTGGCGCCAATTTTGTTCGGATGGCTCTTCGCAAGGCCGAAGCACGGGTTGTCGTCGTGGACAAATTGACGTATGCGGGTCATCGAGAAAGCCTTGAGGGATTATGGGACCATCCCCATTTGGATTTTATCCAGGCAGATATTGCCGATGCGGGAGAAATGACCCGGGTCATGGATTCATTTTCTCCCAGGTGGTTGTTGAATTTTGCCGCTGAATCGCATGTGGACCGGTCCATTGACGATCCGTATCCCTTTATCCATACCAATGTCACGGGAACGCTGGTGTTGTTAGACGTGGTCCGGCGTTTCCTGAAGCATCGCACTCCCGAGCATCAACGGGAATTCCGGTTCCTGCATGTCTCGACAGATGAAGTGTATGGAACCTTAGGCCCAACAGGGTTGTTCTCCGAAGAGACCCCTTATGCCCCTAATTCTCCGTATGCGGCCTCGAAAGCGAGTGCCGATCATTTGGTGCGAGCCTTTTATCACACCTATGGGCTTCCGACGTTGATGACCAATTGCTCCAATAATTATGGGCCTTTTCAATTTCCCGAAAAGCTCATTCCTCTCATGGTCTTGAATGCCTTAGAAGGGAAAGATCTTCCGATTTATGGGAACGGGCAGAATATACGGGACTGGTTGTTTGTTGAAGACCATTGTGAAGGCTTACTCCTGGTTCTTCAGGAAGGAACGCCTGGAGAAAAATATAACCTTGGGGGGCGTTCGGAACGATCGAATCTTGATGTCGTCGATGCCCTATGCCGGATCTTGGAAGATGTCGCACCAGGTGGTTCCAATCCTTCCCTGTCTCAACGTGGCATCACACGATACGCAGACCTGAAAGTATTTGTGGCTGACCGTCCCGGGCATGATTTTCGTTATGGAATTGATACCACTAAAGTTCAATCGCAATTGGGGTGGAGCCCACGCCACTCTTTCGAGTCCGGATTGAAGTGGACGATTGAATGGTACGCTGCCAATCGTCAATGGTGTCAGGCCGTGACCACGAACTCCTATCAACGGGAACGACTCGGGTTAGCCTCTGTCCCATCAACATAGGGGCAAAGACGTAATCTCGTATGGCAATATGACATGAAAATAATGAAGACATTGGGATGCAAAGAGGCACAATGAAGGGAATCATCCTAGCGGGTGGATCGGGAACCCGACTCTATCCCTTAACCCACGCGGTCAGCAAACAACTCATGCCGGTTTTTGATAAACCGATGATCTATTATCCGTTGTCGACCCTCATGCTTGCTGGAGTCCGGGAGATTCTGGTGATCACGACTCCGCATGAGCAGGAAGGGTTTGTCCGATTGTTAGGTGATGGCAGTCATCTCGGGTTATCGATCCGCTACCAAGTCCAACCCCGACCGGAGGGCATTGCGCAAGCTTTTGTGATTGGGCGTGAGTTTATCGGGCAGGATCGGGTGGCGCTCATTCTTGGTGATAATATTTTTTATGGGCATGGGCTGTCCCGCTATCTTCAGGAAGCGGCCTCTCAGGCCTCAGGTGCGCAAGTCTTTGCCTACCAGGTTCGGGATCCTGAACGATACGGTGTGGTGACCTTTAATGATCACGGACAAGCCACCAGCCTGGAGGAAAAGCCCCTCCATCCCAAATCACCCTATGCGGTAACCGGGTTATATTTTTATGACAATCAGGTTGTGGACATGGCCGATTCTCTCAAGCCTTCGGCTAGAGGAGAGTTAGAAATCACCGATGTGAATAGAACCTATTTAGAGGCCGGATTGCTGCATGTGCGGGTGCTGGGGCGTGGCATTGCCTGGTTGGATACGGGGACTCACGAATCCCTCATGCAAGCGGCTCATTATATCCAAGTGTTACAAGAACGGCAGGGCTTGATGGTTTCCTGCCCTGAAGAAATTGCCTACAAAATGGGTTACATTCAATCAGGTGACGTGTTGCGTTTAGCCACGAAAATGAAAGACAACGGATATGGGCAGTACTTGCTGCATCTGATGAATCAGGGGCAGGAGTAACCAGGCATGAAATTTCGTCCAACCAGGCTGCCGGGGGTTCTGATTGTTGAGCCTGATGTGTATCGGGATCAACGTGGATGGTTTTTAGAAACGTATCATGTACAAAAGTATCAGGAGGCAGGGATCCCGCTTCCATTTGTGCAGGATAACTGTTCATCGTCGGTCCGCGGGACACTTCGTGGTCTTCACCTTCAAATGACTCGTCCACAAGGGAAGCTCATTCGGGTGATCCGTGGGGAAATTTTTGATGTCGCGGTCGATATTCGAAAGGGGTCGCCGACCTTTGCCTCATGGGTGGGAGTGAACTTATCGGCAGAGGATTTCAAACAGATTTATATTCCTCCGGGTTTTGCCCATGGATTTTGTGTCCTCAGCGATGTGGCGGAAGTGGAGTACAAATGTACCGATGTCTATGCGCCTGGCGGTGAAGTGACTATTCGATGGGATGACCCACGTATTGGCATTCAATGGCGGATCGAACGGCCACTTCTCTCTACAAAGGATGCTGCGGGGCAGTTACTTGATGACCTGTGCGATCAACTTCCTGATTATCAACCATGAGGCAAAGTCGAATTTTAATCACAGGGGCTCAAGGGCAATTAGGACAGGCGCTACAACGGCAGTATGCCGATCACGAGGTCACGGCCTGGGATCTCCAGGACCTGGATATCACGCAGTTTGAGGAAGTCAAGAAAGCCCTTGATCAACTACGACCACACATCGTGATCAATGCCGCCGCTTATACGCAGGTAGATGAGGCAGAAGTGAAACAGGATGCGGCATACCGGGGCAATGCCCTGGGTCCGAGAAATCTTGCAGTGGTGACGAATGATCTGGGAATGACTCTGATACATTTTTCTACTGATTATGTATTTGATGGGCAGCAGAATCGACCGTACCATGAATTCGATCGTACGAATCCATTAGGCGTTTATGGGCAGAGTAAATTAGCCGGTGAAGCGGCGGTGCGGATAGCAAACCCACGGCATTTTATTGTCCGGACGGCCTGGCTTTATCATACTGTGGGGAAGAACTTTCCCAGTACGATTTGTCGAATGGCGGGACGGGAGGTTGTGAAAGTCGTCAGCGACCAGTATGGGTCACCGACCTTTGCCCCTCACCTCGCCCAGGCAGTATTCCAATTGGGTGAGACCGATGCCTTTGGGACCTATCACATGGCCGGTTCGGGCGGAGCCAGTTGGTACGAATTGACCCAAGCACTCTATCAGGCGTTGGATATTCAAACTTCGGTCGTGCCTATAGCCACCGCTCAATTTCCTCGACCTGCTCGAAGGCCACCCTATGCCGTGTTGACCTCTTTACAGAACCCCTTGATTGAGTTGCCATCCTGGGAAGAGGGCGTTCGTGATTTTGCCAGTCAGTGGAAAGGCTAGGAGTCGTCATCTGTTCGGTGAATGATCTTCTGTTGATCAACAAGTAAAAGAAAGGCATTCATAACCGATGGGCTACATCGAAGCGGTGGTGCTTGCGGTCATTCAAGGACTCACGGAATTCCTCCCGGTATCCTCTTCCGGACATTTGGTCCTGGTTCAACACTGGTTTGGTCATTTCAGTGAGACCAATTTGTTGTATGACATTATGTTGCATCTCGCGACGGTGACCGCGATCCTGGTGTATTTTCGTCATGATCTCCTCACTCTGGGGTTGGGATATGTTGGATGGACCACAACACAGGGCAGCCTGTTTCAAGGATATGAGCGGCGGACAATCCATTATGTCCTGCTGGCATCCATCCCCACTGCGATCATTGGATTGGCTATTCGATCCATCGGTCTTGAAACATTAGTCCAGCCCTCCGTTGTGGCCGTCATGTTGCTGATCACGGGAGTGATTCTCTGGTTGGGGCGAGGGAGAAACAGCGCCAGGGGTATCCAGGACATGAGCATTCGGGATGCACTGGCGATTGGTATTGTGCAAGGGGTAGCGGTCCTCCCCGGGATTTCCCGGTCCGGATCAACCATTGCCAGTGGAGTATTATTGGGTTTGGATCGTGAGTTATCGGCCCGGTTTTCTCTCTTGATTTCTATGCCGGCTATTGTGGGAGCGACGATTTTGGAAATTGGGAAGGGAATGGATCAGATGCATGAACCGATAGGAGTCTATGTGGTCGGAATGGTGGTCGCGGCTTTGGTGGGCTATGGATCTATTTCGTTGATCATTAAACTCGTCAGACAGGATCACTTCCACTTATTTTCCTATTATCTGTGGCCACTCGGAATCAGCATTCTCCTTTGGGATACGCTGAAGTAAATCCCGCTATTTTTCTTCCCTTCAGGTGACTTCCTGTTATTCCATCTCCTCTTCCATGTCCTTTTTTGTCCGGCGGGCCATGCCGGAATCAATCGCTGCCTGAGAGACGGCCTTGGCGACTTTGGGAACGACCTGTTTGTCGAATACGCTGGGAATAATGTACTCCTCACTGAGCGCGGAGTCAGGAATCATCTTTGAGAGGGCATGAGCGGCAGCAATGAGCATCGGTTCATTAATTGTTTTGGCTTGCACATCAAGTGCGCCACGAAAGATGCCGGGGAACGACAGGAGGTTGTTGCATTGATTGGGATAATCCGATCGCCCGCTGGCGTACACACGACAGTGGGGAATGGCTGCCTCGGGTAAGATTTCGGGGTCAGGATTGGCTAAGGCAAACACAATGGGATCCTTGGCCATGAGGGCTAAATCTTCGGGTTTTAAAATGTTGGCTGTGGAAAGACCAATCACCACATGGGCGTCTTTCAGGGCGTCCTGAATCGTTCCCGTCGGCTGATCATACTGAACGAGGCTGCGAAGAGCATGGCGATGGGGCAGAACGTCTTCCACCGGTCGATCCAACACCAGGCCCTGCTTGTCACAACCCTTCAGCCTGGTAACTCCGGCTCCTAAAAGTAATTCACAACAGGCCGTGCCTGCGGCTCCCAATCCCACGACCACGACCGTAATTTCATCGATGGTTCGGCGTGTGACTTTTAAGGCATTAAGAAGTGCACCCAAAATGACCACAGCCGTTCCATGCTGATCATCATGCATCACTGGAATATCCAATTCGGCCTGAAGGCGGCGCTCAATTTCAAAACATCGGGGAGCACTGATGTCTTCCAGATTAATGCCTCCAAATGAGGGAGAAATGGCTAGCACCGTGCGGATAATCTCTTCCGAATCCTGGGTATTGAGACAGAGAGGCCAGGCATCGATTCCGGCAAATTGATGAAACAACATGGCTTTGCCTTCCATAACCGGTAAGGCCGCAAGAGGACCGAGATTTCCTAATCCCAGAATGGCCGATCCATCCGTTACGACAGCAATGCTGTTACTTTTCGTCGTAAAAGAATAGGCTTTTTTCTCATCCGCGGCAATCGCTTTGACGACGCGCCCGACTCCAGGCGTATAGACCATGGACAGGGTATTTCTGGTTTTCACGGGGAACTTGCTCTCCACACGGATTTTTCCTCCTAAATGCATGAGAAAAATCCGATCCGAAGAGGCGATGACCCGGACATCCGCCAACGAATTCAGCCGTTTCATGACCCGTTCGCCATGTTCTTCACTCTGGACATCCAGAGTAATATCCCGGATCACTTTGGTGCGAGTGGCCGAGACCATATCGTACGCGCCCAAACTGGCACCTTCCTCCGCGATGGCGGTGGCGAGTTGTGCAAAAACCCCGGTCCGTTGAGTCAATTCTAAGCGCACGGCCATCCGGTAATTGGAATAGGGGCCAATATCTTGCGAGGAACTTTGACCATTTTGCTGTCGCTTAAAAAAATTCCACACTAATGTTTACCTCCTCTTCAGTTGCGAAATGGGTCAGTCTTGATTGAGATAACCATAGGCTTCAGGCCTTTCACTGATATTGTATCGGATAATCCAAGTTAGGGGTATGAGCTGGCTGCCGGAAATGGGC
>CABVRQ010000033.1 GCA_902500695.1 uncultured Nitrospira sp.
ACAAGAGATTGTGACGCTTAAAGCCGGAACTTTTACCGTTGTTCAGCCGGAAATTCATTCCTACTTTCCCAAAGAAGCCGGCTTGGATGAGGTCGTGACTATTACCGGCAAAGGATTCGGTGAATTCCTCAAAATTTCAGAAGCAACTCGCTTATCACTCAACCAGGATGCTCATGACTGGAAAATCTACGACCTAGGGCAAGATGTATCTCGTAGTGAGGTTTTGGTGAGCGGCGTTGCCACGCACATCGAGACATGGACCGATACCCAGATCACGATCCGTGTCCCTCGCCGGCCGGCTTATGGTTTTGGAAATCCAAAGGGTTTTAACGACGATCTGAGCAAAGGGGAACTGATTCTGAAACGAGGGTCATGGGATATGCTCGATACCGGCGAATGTTGTACGCCTAAAAAGTATATTTCGATCGTTGCTGGGCCATTTTCGATTTTGCAGAGAGGCCTTCCTAACAAGGATTATTGGAAGGAAAAGGGCGAGCGCAGAAATGACTAATGGCATAACTTGGAATCATGATCTTATGAAAACTTTCCATTCGTGGGACCACAAGGTGAAAGGTCTGTGTGTGTTGGGAGCCCTTGCGAGTTTAGGCTTTTTTGTAAATCCTCAACCAGCCTTTCCTCAAGCAACTCCGTCTGCTCTCTCACTTCAAGCCAGTCCTACCAAGGTGACGTTTCTTGGTGTGCATTTCCTGAACGCCCGCAAGGGCTGGATCGTTGGAGCAGGTGGGACCGTTCTCGATACCGACGATGGCGGAGCCTCATGGAAGTCGAGCCCACGCCGGACCAACGCATTATTGACGGCGGTGACATTTGCGGATGTGATGCATGGATGGATTCTTGGACAAAACGGAACGGTGTTGCATACTGTCGACGGTGGCAAGCAGTGGGTTCCACAGGATAGTGGGACAAATGGAACGCTTTACGCGGCTGATTTTCTTACAACCGATCATGGGTGGGTCGTTGGTTCCCGCGGGGTAATTCTGCACACGGAAGACGGGGGAGAGAGCTGGGCTGATCAAGTCAGTGGGACGACAGCAGATCTCTTCGGCGTCCATTTTCTGAATGAAAAACGGGGATGGGCCGTGGGTGCCCTTGGTGTCATATTGGCAACTACTGACGGGGGAAAGAGTTGGGGGCTCCAGACCACCAATAATCCCGCAACATTCTTTGATATTGTGTTTACAGATAATGTGGCGGGATGGGCTGTTGGGACGCAGGGAGCTATCTTCCAAACGTTGAATGGAGGGGAAGTATGGGTGGATCACACTCGATCCTGTGGAAGTCCATGCATTAAGCCGGCTGATTTGGTCAATATTCAGTTTTTGAATTCACTGGTTGGTCGCATTGTTGGTGAGCGTGGGACGATTTTAGAGACTCAAGATGCTGGATTTACCTGGCAGGAAATCGAACCATTAAACTCTGAAACCCTTTATGCCCAATCGTTTCCTGACCCTTCTCATGGGTTTGCGGTGGGAGACCATGGGACGATAATTCATTTTGAAACCGCCACACCACAACCCTAAATGTGGGCCCATCCGTCGTTGGTATCAGAGATAATTGAGTCTGGCCTGGAGAATGGCCAATGAAGCCAGGCTAGCAGTTTCTGCTCTCAAAACTCCCTTCCCTAACGTGGCAAAAACTACATTTAGAGATTGTGCCGCATGCCGTTCCTCTTTCGTCCAACCGCCTTCTGGGCCGATGAAAACAGTGATTCCGCCTTGAATCTCCGATGGTAATGGTATTTTTGAAAGAGAAACGTTCTCCTGCCGTTCAGCTAACATGATTGGTAACCCTCCATTTTCCCGCTGCAAAAATTTCTGAAATGTTTGAATGGGAAGTATGGTTGGCATGCTCCATCGCTCACTTTGTTGCGCTGCTTCCAAGGCAATTCGATCCCATCTTTCCTGAAATTTGGCTGCGTGTATTGGCGACACTCGAGGAATGATCCTCTCTGTCACGAGTGGCGCAATCGTATTGACTCCGAGTTCCGTCGCTTTTTGGATAACCCAGGCCATTTTCTCTCCTTTTAAAAGAGCTTGAGCCAAGGTAATGGGCGGAGTAGAAGATGGTGGGGATTTTTCAATGCTCCGAACATTGGCATAGATAGCCTGTTTGGTTATCTGATGGATGATTGTATGGTACCGTCGACCTCTATCATCATTGAGAATCAGCAGGTCTCCAGGTCTCGTTCGTAAACTTTTTGATAGATGAGTGAATAAAGGGTCGCCTATCATGACCATTTCATCCTCAACCTGTGTTGAATGGATGAAGTAAACTGGCATATGTTTTAGTCGTAATGGGGGGAGGAAAAGGGCAGGAAGGTTAATCGAACATATTCTTAACTTTATCGAACAGGCCTTCTCCTTGTGCGTCCGTAGAAATCCCGCACTCCTCCGCATAGGCGGTAAGGAGTTCGTGTTGCTTTGGAGTCAGTTTGGTAGGAATTTCAATTTTAGTCCGAATCAGTTGATCCCCACGATTTTGGGATTTAAGCCCAGGGGCGCCTAAACCTTTAAGGCGGAGAATTTGATCATGTTGGGTTCCTCCAGGAATCTTCACCATAGTGGTTCCATTTAATGTTGGGACTTCAACTTTTCCTCCAAGAGTCGCTGTGACGAAATCCAAGCGTAAGTCATAAAGGATCTCTTGGCCTTTCCGTTGAAAGTGTGGATGTGGCCTTACATTGAGTGCCACATACAAATCCCCAGGGGGGCCGCCATTCATCCCATGCTCCCCTTCGTGGGAAAGGCGAAGTCTCATGCCTGTTTCGACCCCAGCTGGAATGGTCACCGCCAAGAGCCGTTCCTTGTGAACGCGTCTTTGCCCCCTACAGGTTTTGCATGGGTCGGCAATAACCTGTCCTGATCCTTGGCATTGCCCACAGGTCCGATTGATGGTGAAAAATCCTTGTTGCAAGCGAATTTGTCCAGCCCCACGGCATGCAGAACAGGGTTTGACGGCTTGATCAGATTTCGCGCCGGTTCCATGGCAGGTTTCACAGACTTCCCAACGAGGAATCTTGAGTTTGGCTTCCTTGCCATTGATGGCCTCTTCAAAAGAGATCTCTAGGTTATATTGAAGATCATTGCCTTGTTCGGCACGATTTTGACCTCTGCCACCACCGAAGAAATCTTCAAAAATATCTCCAAACACATCTCCAAAGCCGCCTCCCCCAAACCCGAATCCGTCGGCTCCTCCTCCTTGGCCAGCCGCTGCGTGTCCGAACATGTCGTACTTTTTTCGGCGATCCGAATCGCTGAGCACTTCATAGGCCTCTCCGGCTTCCTTGAACTTTTCTTCGGCTGTTTTTTTATGATTTGGGTCGGCATGCAAATCCGGGTGGTGTTGCCTGGCCAGCTTTCTAAAGCCTTTTTTAATCTCCTCTTCCGAGGCATTGCGGTCCACCCCGAGAATTTCGTAATAATCTCGTTTTCCGGTCTGTGCCATCAGCGTTATCCAACCAAGGATGGAAAAATTTGCCAGTAATGTATGAGCATGCGCATCAGTCTGCTCGAAGAATTTTTAATTCTTGCCTTTATCAACTTCTTCAAATTCGGCATCTACAACTTTTTCCTCATTACCAGCGCCTTCACCACCAGAGGTTCCAGGGCCGTCTTCCGGCCCGGTTCCACCTGACGAGGCGTCAGTGGAGGCCTTCTTATACATTTCTTCGGCTAATTTATGTGAGGCTGTGGTGAGGCTTTGCATGGCGGTTTTAATCGCTTCCAGGTCGGTTTCCTCCATGGCTTTACGGAGTGCGTCCACTGCCCCTGTGATGTTTGATTTCTCCGACTCCTCAATCTTGTCTCCATGTTCACTTAAATTCTTTTCTGTACTATAAATAAGAGTATCGGCCTGATTTTTGACTTCGACCAATTCCCGTTTCTTTTTGTCTTCTTCGGTATGACTTTGAGCTTCCTTAACGAGACGCTCAACTTCTTCCTTACTTAATCCACTAGATGCCGTGATCTTGATCGATTGTTCTTTCTGTGTCGCCATATCTTTGGCTGAGACATGCACAATTCCATTTGCGTCAATGTCAAAGGTGACTTCAACTTGCGGAACACCTCTTGGAGCCATAGGAAGCCCCACTAAATCAAACTGTCCCAATAGCTTATTGTCATTGGCCATTTCCCGCTCACCTTGGAAGACTCTTATGGTCACAGCAGTTTGGTTGTCGGCTGCGGTGGAAAAAATTTGGCTTTTTTTGGTGGGTATTGTGGTATTGCGTTCGATGAGTTTCGTGAAGATTCCACCTAATGTTTCAATGCCGAGTGAAAGCGGGGTGACATCCAGCAACAGGACATCTTTGACATCTCCTTTCAAGACACCACCTTGAATGGCCGCACCGATTGCGACCACTTCATCGGGATTCACACCACGATGGGGTTCTTTCCCGAAAAATTGCTTGACCCGTTCAATGACTTTTGGCATCCGAGTCATCCCACCCACCAAGACGATTTCATTGATGTCGCTGGTGGTCATGTCAGCATCGGCAAGAGCTTTTTTGCAGGGTTCCATTGTCCGCTCAATTAAATCATTCACCAGTTGCTCGTATTTTGATCTGGTGAGTTTAAGCACCAAGTGTTTTGGTCCACTGGCATCCGCGGTAATGAAGGGTAAATTGATTTCGGTTTCTTGGGAAGAGGAGAGTTCAATTTTTGCCCGTTCGGCTGCTTCTTTAAGTCGTTGAAGGGCCATTCGATCATTGCGTAAATCTATTCCCTGATCTTTTTTGAATTCTTCAACCAACCAATCCATCACGCGAAGGTCAAAGTCGTCTCCGCCCAAAAATGTATCACCATTAGTGGATTTGACTTCAAAGACGCCTTCTCCGATTTCTAGGATTGAAACGTCAAAGGTTCCACCACCTAGATCGTAGACAGCAATACGTTCATCTTTTTTCTTATCGAGTCCATAGGCGAGTGACGCTGCCGTCGGCTCATTAATGATGCGCAAGACATTTAATCCCGCGATCTTTCCTGCGTCCTTGGTGGCTTGCCGTTGGCTATCATCAAAATAGGCGGGAACCGTTATGACAGCATCTGTCACCTTTTCCCCTAAATAATCTTCAGCCGTTTGTTTCATTTTTTGGAGGATCATGGCTGAAACTTCTGCTGGACTATAGCTTTTTCCTCTGATGATGACGTGGGCATCCCCATTAGGGCCTTCCGCTGTTTTATAGGAGAGCCGTGTTGCTGCATTTTTGACTTCAGGGGAAGAATGCTTTCTCCCCATCAGGCGCTTTACCGAGTAAATAGTGTTTTCTGGGTTGGTAATGGCTTGCCGTTTGGCAATCTGTCCGACCAATCGTTCGTCTTTGTCGGTCAAGGCCACGACCGATGGTGTGGTCCGTCCGCCTTCTGAGTTGGCGATGACCGTTGGGTCTCCCCCACTCATCACCGCAACGCAAGAATTTGTTGTTCCTAAGTCAATCCCAATAATTTTGCTCATACGTGTATTCCTCCCTCTTCACCAGATTCTTCAGTAGAACACGGTTCTGCCATTTCTGATTTTTCTTTCGCTACGCTTACCATTGCCGGGCGTAAAATGCGGTCGTGCAATAAATATCCTTTTTGAAATTCTTCGATGACCGTGTTTGGATCCACACCTTCAGATTCCACCTGGGCCACTGCTTGATGGATAGCAGGATCAAAAGAGTTTCCCGTGGTGGATAGTTGTCGAACGCCAACTTTACCCACGGTTTCCAGGAATTGTTTATGGGTAAGCTCTACCCCCTCCAGTAATGGGCCGCTGGTTCCTGCATCTTTTGCGCACTGTATGGCTCGCTCAAGATTATCTATAATAGGAAGCAAATTTTTTAGTAACGATTCACTGCCAAATCGAATAGAATCGCTCTGATCCCGCTGGGCGCGACGTTTGTAGTTTTCAAATTCTGCAGCCAGACGCAGGTATTTATCTTGGGAAATTTGGAGTTCTTCTTCTGGCGTTCCGTCACACTCAGAAGTATTTCCTGTTGTGTCCTCTGTTGAATGTTCTTGAGGACCGACTTCTTCTGCAGTCGCTTCTTCAGTAGTTTCCTCATTGGAGAACATGGATTTACCTTTTCCCGTTTGTTGCGTCATGAATGACCAATAAGAAGAGAGAGACATTTCAAGTTACTTATCAAAGTTAGATAGTCACTTCCTCTGGCAAGTCAACCCATCCTCTTAAATTTCTTATGATTTTTGGTTAACAAAAAAAATAGACGATATCGAAAAAAGTTATCCACAGGAAAGGGTCATGCGATCATAAAGGAGCTTTAACCCCTCTAATGTCAGGTTTGGTCTAACCTCCTGAATTGTGCGAGAAATTGGAACAATCGTTTGAGCCAGTCCACCTGTTGCGATGACAAGTGCCGAATCTCCGATTTCCTGTTGTATTCTCCTCACGATTTCATCAACCAATCCAGCATATCCATACATGATTCCTGCCTGCATGCTGGAGGTTGTGTCTTTGCCAATTACGGAGGTCGGAACAGCCAGATCAACTTTCGGAAGCTTGGCTGTTTTTGTGTGAAGAGTATCTGCTGCGCTTTTTAAGCCAGGGGCAATGGTTCCACCTAGGTACTCGCCAAGTTTGGTGACGATACAAAATGTGGTGGCGGTCCCAAAGTCTACAATAATCAGATATCGTCGATAGCGGGCAAAGGCCGCAGCCGCATTGACGAGACGGTCTGTCCCAATTTCATCGGGATTACTGTATTGGAGGATGAGCCCATGAGGACATGCGCTCGTGACGATAAGGGGTTGTTGGCCGAGTAATGATTGGGCCAACATGTCAAAAATATGCGTGAGAGGGGGGACCACACTCGTGACAATACAGCCTGAAATATTTTCTGGCAGGATTTTATGAAATTGAAGGAGCGAGCGAAGAACAATGCTGTATTCATCAGGGGTCTTGGAATGGTCGGTGGATAAGCGCCAGTGTGAGATCAGCATGCTGTCTTGAAAAATGCCACAGACAATATGTGAGTTACCAATGTCGATGGCTAAAAGCATAAAAAAGGCACTCCTCTTAAGCCATCCTTCAGAGATGGGTCATTTTGGGGCGGTTGTGCGTAGATGAAAGATTTCCCCTGAATGAATATCTCGCATCCTAGTCGATTGTTTGTTTGGGTCGGAAGGGGATGGGATGACTTGAAGTTGGCCATGTTCTCCTATGGAATGGGCCAGTCCCTGTAGTTGGCTTCCATCGGGGAACTGAACCTGAATCGTCTGTCCAATGGTGGCACACCAATGTGTGTATTCTACAAGTAAAGATTGAGGACCATTGGAACTCAGGTTTTCCCAATTTTCTTCCAAGGATGTGATCACTTTGATGATCAGTGCTTCTCTATCCAGAGGGCAATGACATTGGATATGCAGAGAAGTCGCGCTGGCTTGAAGCGCTGATGGGAATTCGGATTGAGTAATGTTAACGTTAATCCCGAATCCGATCACCACGCATGTCTGGTGCCCTGAATTCCGAAAGGAATCACATAACACGCCCCCAAGTTTACGTCCTCCTATTAATAAGTCATTGGGCCACTTGAGATCGATACGAATTCCTGTCTGTTGTTCAAGTGCCTGGGCAATGGCCACCCCGGCCATGTGGGGAATCCATCCTAAATATTGAATAGTTGTTTCAGGAACCAAAAGGAGAGATCCGTAAATATTGGCCTTGCCTGGTGAAAACCAAGACCGATCTAGTCGACCTCGCCCCGCGGTTTGTCTGTCGGCCAGAACGACGGTTCCAGAAAGTGCCTGGTCCTTGGCCCTTTCCATGGCAAACGCATTGGTTGAGCCTAACTCGTCAAAAATATACAGGGTCTCGCCAATTTTTTTTAAGGGAAGAAGGGCGGCTAGTTTTTTGGAGGATAACACGGATAAGGCAGGGGGTTAGAGTAAAAGTCAGGCTCGGTATTTTCGCTTTTGAGGACCTGTTTTGGTTTGGAGCGGAGCGATGTCCATCGATAGGTCCATGGACGGGGCGGAATGTGTGAGTGCCCCAATCGAGATGAAATCCGGTCCGGCTTCTGCCATATCTCGAACATTGTCCAAGGTCATGCCTCCTGATACTTCCACCAAGGCCTGCTTTTGAATGATGTCTATGGCCTGTCTGACATGATCGGGGGTCATGTTATCCAATAAAAGGACATCGGCTTTTCCCTTCAAGGCCTGTCGGACCTGAGCAATCGTTTCGACTTCCACGCAAATTCGAAGGCCATGCGGGGCATGTTGCCTGGCCCATAGACAAGTCTGGGTGATGTTCATCCGTTGGGATGCCATAACCATCAAGTGGTTATCTTTAATGAGCATGCCATCATGGAGGGAGAAGCGATGATTTTTTCCCCCGCCAAGGCGGACGGCCCATTTTTCTAAGGCCCGGAGTCCCGGGGTGGTTTTCCGTGTGTCCACTATTGCGACCGGATAATCGCGAACAGCCTCGCAGAACTGATGGGTGAGCGTGCTGATCCCCGAAAGCCGTTGGAGGAAGTTCAAGGCGATACGTTCGCCCTGAAGGAGGGATTGCGCCTTCCCTTTTATGCTGAGGATCGTGGTTGACGGGCGCACCATGGTTCCATCGTCAGTATGAGTGGTAAGTTCAATGGAGGAATCGACTGCATGAAATACCTGTCTGGCAACGGCCACGCCTGCCACGATCATGTGGCCTTTCGCTTTGATTTCGGCGCGAGCTAACAGGGTTGGTGGAATGAGAAGGGTCGAGGTCAGGTCTCCGTAGGCAAGGTCTTCTTCCAGGGCAGCGCTGATTACGCGCCGCATAGCGGAAAGAGGAGGAGGCGAGGCGAAAGCAGGTACACCCATCAGGTCGTCATGGAAACCAGTTGTTGTTCGGTCATATTCAGAATTCCCAGCTCATCGATTAGTTTGGTACGACGGTCTTCTGATTCCTGGATCACGGAAGACTCCGCCTTCTCCCTGAATTCAGGAGAGGATAACCGACTGCCAAGGCGTTGCACTTCCTTCTCTTTTTCTCCAATTTGTTTCTGGATTTTTTTGACAACTTCATGGAGGTCAATCTCATTGGGAACAGGAATGCCAATGGTACTGAAATGACCTGAAGGTAATTGTAATGTGCGGAGAGGTGGAATCGCCTGGTCTGTGATGACCGATGAGCGAAGAATCGACTCGATATAGGGGGTGAGGAAGCCCATGGTTGCCGTGTCGTGGGCATGGGCACACACTCCATAAATTGAAGGTGCTTGAGATGGGGAAATATTCAGGAAAGCTCGTCCGGTTCTCGCCGTGTTGACAAACGCTTGGAGAAGTGAAAAAGCCTGTTCGGCTTCAGCATTGGTCCATTCCGGTTTTTCAGTGGGAAAGTTTTGCGTCATGATTGATGGCCCTTCATGCGGGAAGGATTGCCATATCTCTTCTGTAATAAACGGCATCACGGGGTGTAACAGCCGTTGGATGATTTCAAATGATTCCAAAAGCGTCTGGCGGGTGGCGGGCGCATCAGGATGGTTTTCCTGTTGGAGACAGGCTTTGGCGAGTTCTATGAACCAATCACAATATTCATGCCATATGAATTGATAGAGCGCGGAGGCGGCTTGGTCAAAGCGATAGTCTTCAAACGCTTTGGTTACTTCATGGATCGTATGGTTCAGTCGGCTAAGAATCCACCGATCCGGAAAAGGACGGAGTTCTACGGAGAGTGATACGCGTGGTCCGTCCGCGTACAGATGAATGAAGCGCGCCGCATTCCAAAGTTTTGTGACAAAATTTCGATATCCTTCGATGCGTTCTTCGGCCAGCTTAATGTCTCGTCCCGGTGAGGCCATTGAGGCCAGGGTAAACCTCAGCGCATCCGTTCCATATTGGCGCATTTTGGTCAAGGGATCAATCACATTTCCTTTCGATTTGCTCATCTTCTGGCCCTCAGCGTCCCGAACCAAGGCATGGATGTACACATCGCGGAATGGGACTTTCCCTGTAAATTTCAGGCCCATCATGATCATTCTGGCAACCCAAAAGAACAGGATGTCCAATCCAGTGACTAGAGTCGCTGTTGGATAAAAGGTTTTCAGGTCTTCTGTATTTTCTGGCCACCCGAGTGTAGAAAATGGCCAGAGAGCGGAGGAAAACCAGGTATCCAATACATCAGGATCTTGAAAAAGGTTGGTCCCTCCACATGTGGGACATGATTGTGGTGGAGTTCTTGATACGATGGGTTGAGCATCTGAGGCTATAAAGCAGCTTCTTGTGAGCTGGGCGGAAGGAATACCCTTCTGGTCAGGTGCTTCGCCAGCCTGGCTGGTTTTGGGCAAATGGTCCTTGTTGCAGTTTCGACAATACCAGGCGGGGATTTGATGCCCCCACCAGATTTGGCGAGAAATACACCAATCTTTGATCTGGCGCATCCAGCCCAGATAATTATTTTTCCATCCATCGGGAATAATACGAATGTCACCCGCTTCAACCGCTTGGATAGCTGGAGTCGCCAAGGGTTGTATTTTGACGAACCATTGAGGTGAAAGGTATGGCTCAGTAACAGTTTTGCATCGGTAGCATTTGCCAATGGCCATGGCGTGATCTTCGACCTTGGAGAGTAATTCCTGCCTTTCCAGGGCTTCTATCACAATGGCTCTGGCTTCCTGGACGGACTTGAAGTTGAGTTCCGCTTGAAGTGTGGGATCGGCCTGGGCCTCCTGGAGTCCCATTGGGCTCATACGAGCTTGAAAGTCGAGTATACCCAGGCGTGGAAGGCCGTGTCGCTCGCCTGCTTCAAAATCATTGAAGTCATGCGCAGGGGTAATTTTTACGGCCCCGGTTCCAAATTCCCGGTCAACTAATATCGGATCAGCCACAACCGGAATGGTCCGTGTCGTCAAAGGGACCTGAACTTCTTGCCCAATGTACTTCTGGTAGCGAGGGTCCTCAGGGTGGACGGCCACTGCGGTATCTCCCAGAATGGTCTCTGGTCTGGTTGTGGCCACTATGAGAAATTCCGTGGGATCGTCCACGAGGAAGTACGGAATGTGATAGAGCTTTCCCTTTGTTGGTTCATGTTCAACTTCAATGTCAGAAAGGGCTGTCAGGCAGCGAGAGCACCAATTAATTAAACGTTCCCCACGGTAAATGAGGCCTTCCTCGTACAGCCGAACAAACACTTCTCGAACCGCCAGGGAAAGTCCTTCATCCATGGTAAATCGAAGGCGAGTCCAATCACAGGATGCCCCCAACTGTTTGAGTTGTTCGATAATGGTATCTCCGGATTGATGCCTCCACTTCCACACCCGGTCGATGAAGGCCGGGCGCCCAAGGTGTTCTCGTGTTTGACCTTCTTGCGCGAGTTGCCGTTCAACCACATTTTGGGTCGCAATCCCTGCATGGTCTGTCCCGGGGATCCATAAGGTGTTCAATCCCTGCATGCGTCGCCAACGAACGATAATGTCCTGGATAGTTGTATTGAGTGCATGTCCTATGTGGAGGGATCCCGTCACGTTGGGCGGGGGAATGACCAGACTAAAGGAAGGAGCAAGGTTGGTTGGGTCAGGCTGGAAGAATTGGTGTTCAATCCAGTATGACCCCCATCGGTTCTCGACTTCACCGGGATTGTACGTTTTTTCTAATTGTGAAGAGGCCATATTGGTATTTTTGAATTGGCGAAAAAAGTCCGATGTTATCACGGGTCCTATGGCCCTGCAAATACAACCTCTTGTTCCCCTCATGTTGCCTATGGTAAAAGTGGGGTCACTGGAGTTTTAACAATCTCATTTAACTCAGGAGAATCGCTCATGCCACGTGGTCGGCAAAAAGATCGTGATTTGCGAAGAAAACATCGAAAAAATCAACAACGGGTAAAAGGATTGGAAGTTGCCCGGCGCGAAAAAGGCAAAAAGAAATAATAGACTAATTTCTTGCGGTGGTCCTTGTCGTGTTACAAAATGATCGCTTCACCTCCTAATTCTCCTTCCTTGCGTTCGTTCTGATTGAACAACTCAATTAAACCTTTGGTTCGAGGTAAGGGTCCGGCCACTAACCTTTTGGCCTTGATGCTCTGTTCACTCAACTTTCTTCTATGACATCTCCCATAAAAGTCATTTTTTTTGATGCTGTAGGGACCTTATTTGATGTGAAGGGATCAGTAGGGGAGGTGTATTTAACCTATGCCAAAAAATACGGGGTTCCAGACACAGAACAGACCCTTCAGGCCTTAAATGCAGCTTTTAAGCAAACGATGAAAGACATGCCTCCCCCTGTTTTCTCAGTGGAGCGGCCGGAAAAACTCAAACAATGCGAGCGGTTGTGGTGGTTTGATGTTGTACATGCCGTTTTTTATCGGGTGGGTATGTTCGAGGGGTTCGATGATTTTTTCGAAGAGGTATTTGAGGCGTTTGGGCAGTCTATCCATTGGGAACTGTTCCCTGATACATACGAAGTCTTAGGTCATCTCAAGCGGCAGGGATTTGAACTCGGAATCATTTCCAATTTTGATAGCCGGTTTTTTCAGGTTTCCCGGGCGCTTGGTCTCAACACATTTTTTGATTCTGTGACCATTTCCAGCTTGGTCGGAGCTGCCAAGCCAGCTCAAAAGATTTTTTGTCATGCACTTGATGAACACATGGTGGTTCCTCAAGAAGCTCTTCATGTGGGAGATCACCCTATTGAGGATTTGGAGGGGGCTCTACAAGCTGGTCTTCATGCTCTCCTGATTGATCGTTCTACGCCTAGCCTCCCTCATCCAAGAACACTTTCAAGTTTGACCCAACTGGCTTCGTCTGACCTCTTGTATCCCTAGGATACCTATCCCTTCCTTTAGGATTTCTTTCCCAATCACTCCCTATTGAGAGTCCGAGACTGGGCTTTCGGGGATTTCCCAAACTGACGGGTAAAAATGGACTCCCAATAGTTCAAGGGCCGACCGGTGGGTGGGCACCCCGAACGCAGAGATGTCCTGCATGATCCTGAGGGACCTAGGAGCCCCCAGTAATTCAAAAGTGGGCATACTTGACCATTTTGACCATTCAGGGTACGGTTTAAAATCAAATTAGACCCCTCTAGGCTGGTGCGGCCTTTTTTTGACATGGTGACTTTTTCCCAGGTTCCGAACCTTAAGTTAATACTCCTCCGTCGATAACACGAAACTCGTGGAATTTTTTGCCATCAGTGGATTGTTGAATGGATTGGCCGCTAGCGGGCTGGCCTCCTTTGTCTACTTTCGCGCTCCCAAGGATCCCAGACATTGGACATTTGGGTTATTTGGTATTGCCACTGCCTTATGGAGTTTTGGGTATTTTGCTTGGCAAGTCTCCGATACTGATTTTTTTGCGCTTCTCAATCTTCGCATCTTAATGGCAGGAGCCATCTTTATTCCCATTACCTTTTTGCATCATATTCTGTATTTACTTGGGAAGGAGAATACTTTTAGCGCGACTATTAAGTGGAATTACCTCGTCGGTGGGGTTTTTCTACTTGCCGATTTTACTCCTTTATTTATTCAAGGTGTCCGCCAGATCTCTGTCTTTCCGTTTTGGGGTGTGCCGGGCTTGGTTTTTCATTTTTGTTTGATTTGGTGGGCCGGTCTTGTAATCTTTGCTCATCTTCTTCTCATCCAGGCCTATACGAAGGAAAGGGGATTGCGTCGAAGGCAATTTTTGTATCTGCTCATAGGCTCTGGAATTGGATACATAGGTGGGGCGACTAATTATCCCCTGTGGTATGGGATTGAAATATTACCCTACGGGACTATTGGCTTTGCGGTATATATTTCAATCGTAGCCTATACCTTGTTGCGATTCCACTGGTTGGAATTTTCAGTGTATGTTGAAAAAGGATTGTCCTATTTTGCTATTTTATTGTTTGTGTCACAGCCTGTTTACCCGATGCTGCTCCTTGCGCAGAAATCCCTTCTTGGTGGCATTAATGTCAGGTTTTCCGTCGTGCAACTTGTGCTTCACCTCTTGACGGTTGTGGGTGTTTATCAAATGAGAGTCGGAACGAAGGGCGCGGTGGCGAGAACCATACTTAAAGGCAGGGAATTGAGGACTCAAGCTCTCTCCAGATTTTCTTCGAAAGTCGCTAACATGCAAAATATTGAAGATTTGGGGCAGGCCATTCTAGAAACGGTAGGAAGAAGCGCTGGAGCATCAAAAGCCGCTATCTTTGTTTTGCAGGTTGAAGAAAATCGGTATAGGGCTGTTTCAAGTTTCGGGTTTTCTCATGATCATCCTGTTATCCAAAATGGATGGGCAATCTCCGATAATCTGCCACAATTATTACTATTCACCCAGTCAAGGGTCTCTATTAAGGACTTAAAGGGGGTAGACTCCAATGAAGGCGAGATGCGCATTGCTGAAATCTTAGAAGAAGCCGGATTAGAGTTGTTTTATCCGATTTTTGGGAATAACCAGTTATTGGGTGTTTTGGCGCTTGGCCCTACGTCTAGTAAAGCTATTCGGATGATGGGTGGGCAAACATTTTGGAATACCATTATTCAGGAATCTGCTCTAGCATTAGAAAATGCTATTTTGCGAGAAGAAATTCACCGTTCTCAAAATTTGCTTTGCCAAGTGGATCGCCTACGGTCCCTTGAGGCCATGGCCAATGGATTGACTCAGGAACTACATAGCCCATTAGTCTCAATTAAAGCTTTTGTTCAAGTGGCTGAATTACGACGTCATGACGGGGAATTTATGGATAGGCTTCATCGTATAGTTGGAGAAGATCTTGCAAAAATAGAAGCCTTAACAAAAGAGATCAGAGAATATGTCAAGCCCTTATCGGGATCATTGAATACAAAAACCCATGTCCATGAAATCATTGATTCCTGTCTGTTGTTTGTGGCAAGCAATCCTTCTTATTATAAAACAATGATTGAGAAGATATTTAGTCCGGATGTCCCGATGATCTCTGTAGATCGACAAGGGCTCATGCAAGCCATTTTTAATGGCCTGCTATTTCTCTTAAAGGATCAATCGCAATTGTCTGGAACTTTGCGAATTGAAACAAAAGCCGATCGACATGCCATGGGACAAAATTGGCTTCAAGTATCAGTGTCGTGGAAAGCTCCAATAGCGTCAATGAATTCCGAGCTGGTTTCAATAGAGGAATGGGATTTTGATGATGTACTTATTGATGAGCCTGATCCGTCCGCTGCGCAAGGGTTAATCCTTGCTCATCAAATTATTCAACGCCATTCTGGATATTTTCATCTTTTGACCAATGAGCGTGGTATTCTTGGATTTCAAATCCAACTGCCCCTCAGTCTCCCTTATGCCAATGAGTACTCCTTGACTTCCTTTCGTAATCCCGCCATTGCTCTTAAGCAAGTGAAGGTAACACCAGACCCTGGCCGTCTTTTTTCGTAGAAAAAATTGGTAGAATTCTTTTTTTAGGTGCTGACTCTTGCTGAGTCAGATCGTTAGTTGCATTGGGTTGTACTTCATTTATGAATAGCTTCTCGCGAAATGAGGATTCCGTTTTTGACCATGTACCATTGGTTGTTTATCGGTGTACTCAACGGGGGATTGATCGAAAGTTTGAATTTGTGACTCCGTTCGTCCATTCCTTGCTAGACCTAACTCCTGAGCAACTAACCCAAGATTCAAAAGCGTTTTTCTCTCGAATACATCCGGAAGATCGGAATATGTGTTTGAGAGGTTGGGAGAATCACACTCATCTGCCCGTGACCATTCGGTTAGAGTATCGAATGTTCGGTGAAGGAAATCGTGTGGTTTGGGTTCAAGAAAATAGTGTGGTGTCTGCTGGGAGCCTCGAAAATGAAATGGTCTGCCACGGGGTGTTAATAGAAATCCCTAATCACCAACAGATCAAAGAGGAATTGCATCGGTGGGACCGAGAGCTTCAATCCTTGACCAGCAATCTTCCCGATATTATTGGACGCTTTGATCGCAAAAATCGTGTGATGTATTTAAATCGGTGGTGGGATAGTGTTGACCCCTTTCCCCCGGAAAAATATTTAGGTAAGCAACTCATAGAGTTGGGAGTCTCCAAAAAGGTCGCAGATATTTTTGAGGAGAAAATTCAATCAGTTTGGAGTAAAGGCATCTCAGAATCTTTGGAAATTTCCCATCCTACTGGACAAGGGCTTAAAAATTTTGAAATTCGATTTTGCCCCGAGCCAACTATTGGTGGACAAATTTTAACTGTATTGTTGATCTGTCGTGATGTAACAAACGTTCGTATGGCTGAGTTGGCTTTTAGGGACAGTGATGAAAAATTTCGCCAATTAGCTGAAACTGTGGATAGTGTATTTTGGATATGGGAGGTAGACCTACAACAAATAGTCTATGTAAGTCCCGCTTACAAACGCCTTTGGGGCGGGGATCCCCAAAAACTCATGAATAATCCCTTTGATTGGCTGACCATCGTTTTTCAAGAAGATCAGTCCAAGGTTGAAAATTTGTTCTTGAAGAGAATTGATGCGAAAGGCCTTGATATTGAATACCGAATTGTTACTCGTCACCATGAGCTACGCTGGGTTCATAACCGAACCTTTCCGGTGAAGGATGCATCAGGGATGATTCACCGGGTCATTGGGATTGCTCAGGATGTGACGGAAAGAAAAAAATGGGAGGAGGAAAGGTTGAGGGGGGCCAAGCTCGAGTCACTTGGTCTTTTGGCTGGAGGACTTGCCCATGATTTCAATAACTTGCTCACGGCAATTTTAGGGCAACTGTCGCTAGCGAAATTTACACTGGACTCATCCAGTCCTCTGTTTAATCGGATTTCTGAGGCTGAACACGCTTCTTTAAGAGCGCAAGATATTGCACGGCAACTTCTAACCTTTTCTAAGGGCGGGGCTCCGGTAAAAAAGACTGTCCTTTTGCAAGAGATAATAAAAGAGAATGTCCAGTTGGTATTGTCCGGATCTAATGTCCGTCCAATCTTTAATGTTGCTGATGATCTGTGGCCAGTCACGATCGATGCAGGCCAAATTTGCCAAGTGATTCATAACCTTGTGATCAATGCCCGGCAGGCGATGGAAGACGGAGGGGAATGTATCATTCAAGCTCACAATGTTAAGGGAGATATGGTCGAACATTCGGATTTTGGACAAATGACTTTGCATGCTCAAGATTGGGTTGAAATCCGATTCAAGGACAAAGGGGTTGGGATTTCTAAGGAAAATCTAGAGAAAATATTTGATCCATATTTTACGACAAAGTCCACAGGGTCAGGGCTCGGCCTTGCAACGTCCTACTCCATCGTTAGGAATCATGGAGGAGTGTTGACTGTGAATTCAGCGCTCGGGGAGGGTAGTACTTTTTCTTTATTTCTCCCAGCTATCCCCATTCAAGAAATGGCTTATGAAGTGCAGGAAAGGCGCGTAAAAATGGGGCATGGCAAAATTCTGATTATGGATGATGAAATTCAAATCCGGAAAGTTCTAGGTGAGATGGTGGAAACGTGTGGATACAGTTACGAGACAGCGAAAGACGGTGAAGAAGCTTTGAGGAATTTTTTCGAGGCATGGGAGGTTGGTTCTCCATTTTCAGCGGTCATTCTTGATTTAACCGTACCTGGAGGACTAGGAGGGAAGGAAGTCCTCAGTCGGCTGTTAACTATAGACCCCCAAGTCAAAGCTATTGTGGTGAGTGGTTATTCAAATGACCCTGTCCTTGCCAATTATCAAGAATATGGTTTCAAGGGTAGAGTGGCAAAGCCCTTTAATCTTGTGGACCTCAGTGTTGTGCTGCAATCCGTTTTAGAGTAAACGACCTCATGCGCCTCGGCCTAGGTGAAGTCCAGGGTATTTGAATAGTTGTTCCTCAAAAAAGGGGAATCCTCATTGGTGATGGATTCCCCCTTTTTTTGTGGCCACTGATTTTAGCAATGCCCTGCCTACGGTTTTTGAAGATAGGTAATGAGCTTCGCTTGCTGATTAATTCTTTATGACAACCAAAAATAAGTTGACACCTTCAGGCTCCTGTTCAATGCGGATTTGATTCTCTGTAAACCCGCATTCCTGGGCAAGCCTGCGAAGGTGCATTTTGCTCCGATGAAATAAATCCCATTTGAAAAGTTCCATGTAGCCGCGACTGGGATTTTCAATAGTAAAATTTCCAATTACCATTTTTCCATTTGGTTTGAGAAGACCGAAGAACCTTTTTAAGGTTCGCTTGAAGATCTCGTCATTGAAATAATCAAATAAACCAGCCGACCAAATCAGGTGGTATGTTTTATTCGGTGAAAAACGAAACACATTCTTGTGCGTAAATTGAATGTGAGCAAGGAAGTCACGACAAAGGTCCTTGGCATAATTGATGGCATTCGCGTCCTGATCAACGCAATCGATCTCAATTTTTGATGTCCCAAGAACCTTGAGGGCTTCATACATATCCCGACCAGGGCCGGAGGCTAGGTTGAGAATATGGCTGGTGGAGGGGGTTTCCATTTTTGTTTTCCATAATTGGTCAAGGAAAAATGACAATCGATTTCTGACTGCCTTAGGTGCTTTTTGGGCATGAAAATACTGATCCCACTTTATTAAAGATGGGTTCGATGATGTGTAGTAATTGTATATTTTTTCAATGATTTGATAATCGCCTGCATATCCTAACGGTTTATGGTACGCCCAACCTTGAATGGTTTCGGGCGAAAGGGCTTCTCCGAAAGCAGCTCGAATTGAATTTAATTGATCAGCGGAAAATATCTTGTGTATGTTTCCACCAGAAAACTGTTGCAGGAGTGTATTCAGCATGGGATAGTCTGTTGGGTCTGGCCCTCCTTTTTTTGAGAATCTGGAAATGAGTTCAGACGTGCCTTGGGCAAGTTTTTGAATTTCTGTGGCACTGTTTGGGAAAAACTGGGAAAGTGGGATAGTGTGTGGAAACATAGGAAACCTCCTTTTGGTGTTTAAAGGAAACAGATGGTTGAAAATGTCCCGGAACGTCAAAGACGGTAGGGATGGGGATGCACAGCGTGAGAATGGGAAAAGATTGTGAACGAAAGAATATCTTAATGTTCCCCTGATGGGGGGACTGGGGAAGGGTAATTCCTGGTCCGGAATTCGTCCGCATAGTTGGACAAAGACCCGGGATTCCTGAAGGTTGACCGCTAAAAGAGGTTTGGAGATTTCATCGGACTGTGTCTATTCCTCCAAATCTTATAAAATGAAGGGACATGTGGAGGGGGAGCACATGAAAAGGAATAAAACGGTCCTGCTTAGTGGACGGGACATTACCCGATCTTAAAGACGCGTGTCTAGAAAAACTAATGTGACGTTTCCGTAGAATTTCATGTAATGGATTACATTCTTGCGACTGCTAGATTAAATTGATCTTTTGGTTTATCTTTTAATTGGTTCGTAGCATGGAAAGATTGTCGTGATTGGGATGGAGGCTTGCGCTATGGTGGCTAGGATTCAATCTTTAAAAATTATTCTTGTCGATGACAAAGATGAAAAAAACTCCAGGTAAAAAAAAATCTAAGCCTTCTGCCAAGGTTGTGCATGGCATTCCAAAAAATAAAAAAGAAAAGTTTCAGAAACGCCTACTGGCATGGTATGGGGAATTCGGTCGGGATCTTCCATGGAGGAGAACATCCGATCCATATAAGATTCTGGTTTCTGAGGTCATGTTGCAACAAACGCAAGTGGATAGGGTTATTCCTAAATTCCACGAGTTTCTTGGAAAATATCCCACTCTGAAGGATCTGGCGGAAGCTCAGCCAGATGATGTTCGAAAGACGTGGTATCCCCTAGGGTACAACATTCGACCATACCGTCTTCATGGCATTGCCTGTGAGACGATTGAGCGGTATGGCGGAGCTATTCCCAATAAACCTGAAGAACTCCTCTCCCTAAAAGGCATTGGTCGGTATACCGCAGGAGCCATCAGGTCATTTGCCTTTAATAAAGATGCGGCTATTTTAGACACCAATGTGATGCGGGTATTGCATCGGATATTTATTGGGAAAGGGGAGGCCAAGAAGCAAAAGGCGGAGTTATGGTTACTCTCTGAAAAACTTATTCCTAGGGGCAAAGGATATGACTTCAACCAGGCGTTAATGGACTTTGGGGCCATGATGTGTACGGCCAGAAAGCCCATTTGTTTATTGTGTCCCATGCGGAATATCTGCCTTACCGTTTCTTCTGATGAAAAGTAATGAGGCTCAGGAGTCGCCACCTATTGTTGTGGCGGCCGCAATTATCTGGCAGAAGGATAGGATTCTCTTGTCAAGGAGAAAGCCGGAGTCCTATCTAGGGGGGCTTTGGGAATTTCCTGGAGGAAAAAAGGAATTTGGAGAAACTCTGGAAGATTGCTTGCGCAGAGAGGTGAAAGAGGAGTTAGGGGTGGAGATAAGTGAACCCGTTTGGTTCCATGCTCTTCATTACCAGTATCCGGAAAAAATGGTGGAGTTGTATTTTTATACCTGTTCCATCATTCTGGGGATTCCTCAAGCGTTAGAGTGCGCTGAAGTCGCCTGGGTTCACAAGCATGATTTGATTTCCTATGAGTTTCCTCCTGCAGATATTCCGGTCATACGCAAAATCATTCAAGTTTGAAATTCGGAGGAGTCAGTATATAGCAGTTCATAATATGGTTTTATCAGGACATGAAGATTATCATTCCTATCGAACCTGCTCGCGCTATTCAGCCGGAATGAACGAAATTGTTAGGGATTGACTTCGTTCCCCCACCCGTGGCCGCTCCTTACCCTGTGCTTGCCCTGTCTGTCTATTCGAAATACAGAGAAGAATGCATCCAGAAGGAAAAGGAGCTGTGAACGTTCAATATTTGCTGAAACCTTCATTCTAATTGTGGTCATTGCCATCTGAGTATTCTTAGATGGCATGGTTCCTCATGTGGGGAGGGTCTGGAATGGCAACAATGACCTGAAGGTGATTCGCCAGTTTTGGGACCGCATGGGTCAGCCTCATCCGCTCATATCATTACTCACAATGGACTGGGCTTTGATTTGTCGCTTTAAGAAAAAAACGGTCCATGATTCATCAAGTAATACCACCCTTTGATGTCAAACTTGCAGAATTTCGACTGAACTCGTGTGCGAAATGATGCCCAGGCCGGAATGAATTCATTCATCGCAGTAAATAAAGTGATGCAGACAAATATTTATTCTATGGAGAGGAGCTGTCCTGAAGTCGTCGAATTTCTTCAGCTTGTTGGTCTACTATTTTTTGAAGATCTCGTAACTGGGAATTCAGTGAATCCATTGTCACGGGTGGTTCAGCTTTTTTATTAGGGGTTGTCTGTGGGCCAGGTTGAGTTAGTTGATTCTTTTTGCTGTTTGGATTTGAAGGGTCGAGACTTTGATAATCGATGCCAATCCAATGATAGGTTGATGGAACTGTCATGAAGGCTTGGACTTCTTCAGTCCTTATGACAGCTTCCTGGTGGAAAAAAGTCAAAGAGGTTGCCTGGCTCTTACGAGAGGAACGTTGCATTTTGGGAGATTCCGCAGGGTAGGGTGTCAAATTTTTTAAAGTCAGCAGTAGAAAGGATGGAGGAAAAACGGCGAGCGTTCCCTGGGCAGAAAAGAAAGGCTCATCAGTCGGTGAACACTTGAAATGGATAATTTCCTCCGGTGTGACCTGAGAAAATGCCATGGATATATGATGTGCCAAAAAATCTATTTGTGAGGGAGAGAATGGTGAAACGGGGTGGTGAGTTGAAAGCAGTAATTGTTGGAGTATGCCTTCCTCTTGATTTATGGCTATTCCCTTTAAAATTTTGGCGATAAGAGATTCTGAAAGAAGTACTGGATGTCTGGGGGTCTTCTTAAGAGTGTGGGAGGTTTTTAGGGAAATAATGCACTCAGGCCCATCCTGGAGAACTGTTTCTACTTCAGGAGTCCAAGAGCACTGCAGGTTGAAGGTCGTCAGGGTAGCGACAATCAGGCATCGTCCGGTAAATCCTATCGGTTTGAAATGACGTAAAGACGGAGTGAATGAATGTAGAAGTGCTTGGATCACTTCGCCAGTTGTTCAGGAGTCAAGAGCCAGAATTTTCCGGACAGCAATGGAGAAGGTAAATTGATGGTGATTAAATCTGTCGAATTCCACAGGCACGGGCAATTCCCTCCTGATAGCGTGACCACAAGTTCAGCGTCTCTTCTAGGAGAGAGAGAACCTTGATCTGATCACTGCTTTCATCTGTGTGATGGGTAACCATGTCATAGACAGTTTTGCGGGATCCTGCGGAAAACATATGTTGTGCGCGAATATAATCCATAAATGCTGGTGATAAGCCTTGGTGCTGACTTAAATAATGTTTCCGGACGATATCTTCGATCTCCTCCTGGTTTTGTGCCGGCTTCGGGTAGAGCACTTCTTCCGGATCGTTGGCAGTTCCTTTAATGAAAATTGAGAGCACCGCCGCTCCCACCGACCAGTCTTCATCCTGGCATATTTGATTTAACCATTCTCGATATCCCCGGCTCGATGCCAACAGTTCCACATCCCGAAACCCCGCCCGATCAAATCCAAGTCCATTCATCATGTGGAGAAAAAGTTCTTGGTGAGGTTGCCCAAGTGAAAACCCACCGGTTTCTTCTTCATAAATTATTGTGGCGAGCAGCCGGCGAGCTTCCCATGGAGGATTTTTCCCGAGAATTTGAGCGAGAAGCACAGAGAAATCTCTAACATAGACGACGTATTCCTGATGAAAGTAAATATTCAATTTTTCTTTGGTAATTGTGCTTCCTTCCAAAAATGGAGTGGCCCAATGGTGTTTTCGGCGAAGCACATCAAATATGCGGTCACGAAATTGTTCTGGTGAAAGTTTTCTCATATAGAGGGGTTATCCCTTATCTCGGTCTATTTTCATGAAAAGAAAAGGTAGGGTTTTGAAAAGGTATGAGATTATGATAGACAGTGTAAGTGCCTATGTAATGAAATTATATTATCACATATTAAAGGAGTCAGTAACAATGCAACCCATTAACCTTGCCGATCCTGCGGCCATTTTAGAATTTTTAGCGGACGTGACTCTGCGTGGCGAAGGGGTCACTGCAGAAAATCTAATGGAATATGTGATGGACGAAGGATTTACCGAGCCAACCTACTTGAGTGCCAAAGGGGAAGATCCTCTGGCATTCTACCAGGGGCAACCGAATGCTTGGGGAATTTATCAAATCCGTGAATGGAAACGAGTCTTAGTTATTTCTGGAGGAGCAGGAAAGGAAAGGCGAGCTCAAATTACAGAAACTCCTTAAGCAAATCCCAATTATGAGTCATGATAGCATGGGGAGTGTCTTATCCTTTTCTGATGAGGCGTGCTTGCCTACATCATCTGGTTGCCAGGAATCTATCTCAATACCAGCCTCCTATTAATTTTCCTTCTTCAAAATAGAGATATCTGTGCTTAATTGTGCTTGAATCAATCCAGTCTTCATAGACCCATTCTTCTCGTCGTATCCCTTTTTCTGTATAGCTGACATTCATTTGATAGGGGGAGCCCCAGGCATCCATCACTTGTTCACGACTCATGCCAGCCATAACCGATTTGTCTTGTAGGTGTTGTTCAAAGGTTGGGTCGAGTAATCGAGGTACGACCCCCCACCAGAGCATCCACAGTGCAAAGGCTACTAAAAACCCATATATTGTCAGCCGAACTGGGCGTCGACAGATCCATGGCGTAATTTGAGATTCGCTGCTTGTCGGCTGAGAGAGGTCTTCAGCCTCCTGGCGGGAATTGCTTCTTTCCTCAGAGAGAGAAGGAGGAGATATTTTTAGATTTTCGTGTGTTAACATAATTAAGGTAATTTACTCATCACTCTAGCAGTGGATTTCAAGGCGGGTCAAGGCAAAGCCGTATGTTTCTTGAAGTTGAACAGAACCCCAATTTTGATGGTTCGTATTTCATGCGGTTTAAGGAGTTGGGGCCTCCTCGGAGGGTTTCACATGTGAAATCCTATGATCGGAATTCCCAGGGAGAATGGTGTGTGGTGACCGGGTGGTGTGAGGATGCTGATCAACCATTTCAGCCTGCTTATGCCCAAATGGTAGAAGATTCCGGTTCCGGATCAACGTTTATTGTTTTTGGAGGAAGCTGGGGTATTCGATTGAAACTCGAAAGCGATACAAATGATTGGAATATCGAAGATGCCAATCAATGGGGCGAAGGTTATTTATCAATCGGAGAAGAACGGGATCTTCGATATGAGTAACGTCGAGGAGAGGTCAAGTTTCAAGCAAAAATCCTGGAAGCAGATTACTCATCGTAGTGAGGCTGAGGAACGGATTTGACCGGTGGCGAAGGAGGAGGAAGACGTTCCTGAAATTCAGGTGAATAGGGATTGAGTGTGGATTCATGGGTTAATCGTTGCTGAGTCTTCACGATTTGAAGGCTTTGGGTGGTGATTTCCAATCGGTCAATCGGAGTGTCAATTGAAAGAATGTTGGGAATTCCATTAATGGCAAACAATTGATAGGCTAGAGACCATGCGAGATTTCTTTTTCCCTGTTCCTTGACGATGAAATCTGCCTCCCGTGACGGCTCACCCTTAAAAATCAGGATCCAGAGATTGGATCGAAAGGTTGGGGCTGATTGTTCTATTGGGGGGATAAATTCAGGGACGAGCGAAGGAATGCTTCTTATGGGAACCGCAGGGGAAAATTCCACTTCACATCGTTGCACATACAGGGTTGGAAGGTTCTTGCCTTCATTTAAATCGGGAATGTACGCGAAAGAATACCGAACTTGAATACCATTTCGAACGTAGGTGTACACGTCCTCGCCATTTCCTGGTGAAACCAAATTTTTGAAATATTTTTCCCAATCGGGGAATGTATAATAGCTAAAAACACGGAGGGCGGCCTTTCGTGATCGGACTGCCTTCGGCATTCCTAATGTTTGGCGTAGTTCTTCCTGGGTTAAACCCAAATAGCCATCTTCGAAGTAGGGTTTGGCTACGGCAGGGGTAGGCCATAAGAATCCTCCTGTGTTACAAAGTAGGGAGGCCAAAACAGCAAAGGCAATCCATGCAGTAGGCCTTTTACAAAGTGAGAAGGAAAATGTCATAAAAAGATGACTTGCAGTTTTGTCATCCTATTTCTTGAAATTCCTGGAAGTCAAGATAATGATGCTTGAGGATGGGGAAATAAGGTTGAGTTGTTGCCCGCGAGTTGAGATGTATTTTGATTGATGAGGGGGGGGTAAGAATGAACACACTGGAAGCGGCGTTAGAATCTCGGATCCTTGTGCTGGATGGTGCCATGGGAACCATGATTCAAGCCCATAATCTGAGTGAAGTTGATTTTCGCGGGACGCGTTATGTCGACCACGTCTGTGATGTTAAAGGCAATAATGACCTGCTGACTCTGACGCAACCCAAAATTATTGAAGATATCCACGTGCAATATCTTCAAGCCGGAGCCGATATCATTGAAACAAATACCTTCAATTCCAATGCGATATCTCTGGCCGATTATCAGATGGAGGGGTTGGCGCACGAATTGAATTTGGCGGCGGGACAGGTGGCTAAGCGGGCTGTTGCTCGGGTGCAAGCTGAGCAACCTGGGCGGACGTGTTGGGTCGCCGGAGCATTTGGCCCGACAAATCGAACGGCTTCGATGTCACCTGATGTGAATAATCCAGCATTTCGAGCCGTCACCTTCGATGATTTAGCCGAAGCTTACTATGAGCAGGTACGGGGTTTGGTCGAAGGGGGTGTCGATCTTCTTATCGTTGAAACCATTTTTGATACCCTCAATGCCAAGGCCGCCTTTTATGCAATTGCCCGGTACTGCGATGAAGTACAGCGTCAATTGCCCATAATGGCATCGGTGACCATTACGGACCTGAGTGGCCGTACGTTATCAGGACAACTTATCGAAGCCTTTTGGAATTCTATTTCTCATGTCAATCTTTTGAGTGTGGGGATTAATTGCGCATTAGGGGCCAAACAAATGCGGCCCTATATTGAAGAACTTTCCAAGGTCGCGCCCATCTATATTAGTTGCTATCCCAATGCGGGTTTACCCAATGCCTTCGGCGGGTTCGATGAGACACCAGAACGCATGGGCGCAGATCTCAGAGATTTTGCCAGCCAAGGATGGGTCAATATTGTCGGCGGGTGTTGCGGGAGCACACCCGAGCATATTCGGGCCATAGCGGAAGGGGTCAAGGATTGCGCCCCGCACAAAAAAACGCATGTTCCCCGTATGACTCGGTTAAGTGGATTTGAACCTTTAACGATCAGGCCGGAATCCAATTTTGTCAATATTGGAGAACGTACGAATGTGACGGGTTCGCCCAAGTTTTCCAAATTAATTTTAAACGGGAAACTTGAAGAAGCCCTGGCCATAGCGCGCCAGCAAGTCGACGGGGGTGCGCAAATTATCGATGTGAATATGGATGAAGGCCTCTTGGATTCAGAAAAAGCAATGGTGGAATTTTTGAATTTAATCGGATCCGAACCCGATATCGCTCGTGTGCCCATCATGATTGATAGCTCCAAATGGTCCGTCATTGAAGCTGGTCTGAAGTGTATTCAGGGAAAAGGTGTGGTGAATTCCATTAGTCTCAAGGAAGGGGAAGCCCAATTCCTCGAGCAGGCTCACCTGATTCGTCGGTATGGGGCCGCTGTTGTCGTCATGGCATTCGATGAAACCGGGCAAGCCGATACGCTTGATCGAAAGGTGGAAATCTGTACGAGGGTCTATCGTCTCTTGACCGAAAAGCTCAACTTTCCGCCGGAGGACATTATTTTTGATCCGAATATTTTGACTGTCGCGACTGGCATGGAAGAGCATAACGCCTATGCTGTGAATTTCATTGAAGCCACTAGACAAATAAAAGCCACATTGCCTTTCTGCAAAGTCAGTGGGGGAGTCAGTAATATTTCGTTTTCATTCCGTGGAAATAATACGGTGCGCGAAGCCATTCATTCCGCGTTCCTCTACCATGCGATCAAAGCGGGAATGGACATGGGGATTGTGAATGCCGGTCAGTTAGGAGTCTACGAAGAATTACCCAAAGATCTACTTAACTTAGTAGAAGATGTCCTGTTGAATAGACGGCCAGAAGCCACGGAGGAATTAGTGACCTTTGCCGAGACCGTCAAGCAACAGGGTAAAACGATTGTGAAAGATGATGCGTGGCGGCAGGGGACAGTAGAAGAACGTCTGGCGCATGCGTTGATAAAAGGGATTGTCGAATTCATTGATGCCGATGCGGAGGAAGCCCGTCAGAAACTCAATAAGCCTCTAGATGTCATTGAGGGGCCATTAATGGCTGGGATGAATGTGATCGGAGAGCTATTTGGTGCGGGGAAAATGTTTTTGCCGCAAGTGGTCAAAAGTGCGCGGGTCATGAAAAAGGCTGTGGCGTATTTATTGCCGTTTATGGATGCGGAAAAAGTTGAAGGCGAGAGCAGAAGTCAGGGTAAAATCTTGCTTGCAACAGTAAAGGGCGATGTGCATGACATTGGGAAGAACATCGTTGGAGTTGTGTTGGCCTGCAATAATTATGAAATTCTTGATCTGGGAGTGATGGTGCCTTGTGACAAAATTTTGCAGACAGCTCGGCAAGAAAAAGTTGATCTGATTGGGCTTAGTGGACTGATTACACCTTCGTTGGATGAAATGGTTCATAATGCACGAGAAATGACTCGAGAAGGTTTCTCTATCCCTCTATTAATTGGGGGAGCTACCACCAGCAAGGCCCACACTGCCGTAAAAATTGCGCCAGGATATACCAGCCCGGTTGTACATGTTTTAGATGCGTCTCTAGCGGTCAATGTCGTGCGCAAGTTAATGAGCCAGGACGATAAGGACGCTTTTGTGCAGGAAGTTCAAGAAAAACAACGGAAAACGCGAGAAGCTTATCTGTCCAAAAACACCGCCAAAAAGTTCGTATCATTGGAGGAAGCAAGAAAACAGCATTTCGTCATAAATTGGGAAGTGACGAGCATTGCTAAGCCAAGTTTCCTTGGGGTTAAAGTCCTTGAGGATGTTTCCCTCGAGACCCTTGTCCCCCTAATTGACTGGTCTCCATTTTTTCGCGCCTGGCAATTACGTGGGAAATATCCAATGATTTTTGAAGACTCGGTAGTTGGGCCAAAAGCCAAAGAACTCTTTGATGATGCTCAAAAGCTTTTACAGGAAATCATGGACCGAAAGCTCCTTACGGCAAAAGGCGTCTATGGATTATTTCCAGCTAACAGTCAGGACGATGACATCATCATCTATTCTAATGAAACCCGTTCGGAAGCGGTATCGGTCTTTCATACCTTGCGACAACAAGTAGAAAAACCCAGAGGGGACTCGTACTTTGCGTTGGCCGATTTTGTGGCCCCACAGTCCAGCGGTATCGCTGATTATATTGGTGGGTTTGCGGTTACGGCGGGAATCGGCATCGAAGCCATTTGTCAGCGGTTTGAAAAAGACCATGATGATTATAATGCCATCATGACAAAAGCCCTGGCTGATCGTTTAGCCGAGGCCTTTGCCGAATGGCTCCATCGCGAAGTCCGACAGGAATGGGGATTTGGCCAAGATGAGCAATTGACAAATGAGGAACTCATTCAAGAAAAATATCGTGGGATTCGCCCAGCACCCGGGTACCCGGCCTGTCCCGATCATACTGAGAAACAGCATCTGTTTGAATGGCTGCAGGTAGAAAAATCGGTAGGTATTCAATTGACTGAGTCGTACGCAATGTATCCCACTGCATCCGTCAGTGGTTTCTACTTTGCTCACCCTCAAGCCAAATTCTTTTCTGTTGGAAAATTGCAGAAAGATCAGATCGAGGATTATGGTAAGCGGAAAGGGATGGATTTACCGGAGGTAGAACGGTGGCTCTCCTCAAATTTGGGCTACGACCCTACTTGAGGGTTTGGGAGTGCCTCATTTGACTATCAAATTTTTAGGTTGACGGGGTTGTTCTATTAAAACCTCAAGGAGAAGGCGAAAAGAAAAGTGCGATGAAGCTGGGCTGAAAGCTACGAGTGCTAATCTGGATCAGAATATCGTTGGCCACGTTCTCCCGACCATTTGGTAATTCCGACCTCTTGTGATTCCCATAAGGCCTGAGTTTCTTGAGCTGCCAACTCGGCTTCCTTGGCCCGCCTTTCCACTTCTGGTAGTTTCTGGAGTTCTTTTGAGCGGGCTTGGTCTGGTTCCGGGCCCCTTCCTCGCGGTGAATTTTTGAGTAACACATTGATTGGCATATTTACCTCATGTTTTACCGTAAGTCTTCATGGATAGCGCCTCGTCACGTGGACTGTCAAGTCTGATGGAGGGAAAGACTGCCTGGCTAGAATAGCCGGTAATGACAGTCCATCTAAGTGAGACTTTTGCTCGTATTTTTGGCGCATTCCTTTCAACGAATTCCAGAGGAAAGTTGTTCTTTGATGGATCCCTTCTAATCAAGGCTTCCTTCTTGGCCCAATCGCTGGGATAGTTGCGCCCTACTTGGCTTTTCAGTCTGCGTCCTTATTCGCACGTTTATTATTAGACCAGGATTGGTTGGAGGGTGTCGGGGCATTCAAGCATAGAAGATTCAACGGGGTGTCCAATGCTCTGAAGGGCTTTCACAATCCATTGATATCGTTCTTCAGCCCAGCTATCGAAAGCGGAGGAATTTTCAAATACCAAGTCCCAGGCGGGCACCGAGTCTAAGAGCAACAATTGGTGCGGAGCGTTTTGTCCTGGAAAATACACGACCAAAACTGCCGATTTTCCCATGAGACTGATATCCGTAAACATATGAATCATGGCTTGGTCTGGAATCTCAACCGTGCGGGAGGCGGCTTCAACGATCGGTCCATAAATACGGTGGAGGAATTGTTGTATGGTTTCATAAGGGGATTTGCTTTGATGAAGGTGGGGATTTGGCGTCTCACCCAACAGGTTAGTCACTAGGTATTGGAGGGCTTCCCATGAGGGCATCGTTCCAGCATTGACTAACGAATCCATTAAGTACGACATCCAGTTCCGACATGCAGGCATGATTCTATTGCTCATGGTCATTTCCTCACAGCTAATTCCTAGGGATCCTAAGAAATTTAAGAGTTGTTGATGAAGAGTACGCTACCAGACAAGGAAGGAATTCCTAGGGCAGATGAGTGATTTTAATACGAAGATATTATTGGGTCAAATATTTAAAATTTTTCTAATCTAATACTGTTATCCTGTGCAATTGCCCTTGACCATGGTTTTTTCAAGGACTTAGAATGGGGAATCTATTTAATGAAAAATTTATTTAAAATCAATGAGTTACTTTTAATGTGATTATAGATGGATAGGTTTCTTATCATTTTGGTTTGATTGACCTAAATGGGAATAAATAATTTTACCTAGGGTGCAAACATGAGGATAAATTATGATAAAGGTGGGTTGATTCGCCCTGATAAGATTCAATTACCAAGAACGACCAATTTCAAAAATTCACCCAGCAAGGCAAAAATCTTGTTGGTTTTTCCGCCTGACTGGTACCCCTCAGAACCCTATTTGAGCCTTCCGACTTTAACAGCTTTTCTTCGATCTGCCGGCCATGACGTCGTTCAAAAAGATGTCAATTTAGAAATGTACGACTGGTATTTTAGCCGGGATTTCCTCCGTCGCATTCTTAAAAAAGTTCCTCAGCAACTTGATCGCCTCAAAAAGATTGGGAAGAGTCGTGAGTTAACTGATGTGGAAGTGGACCTTCAGTTAGCTCTCTGCAATTGTACCCGAGGCTACATGAGCGATTTAGCTGAAAGAGCTGAGAAAGCGAAGGAAATTGTTCGAAGCCAAGAGTTTTACGAGAGTGAGAAGCTGGAATGGGTGATGAACACCTTCAGGGAAGTGACCGCCACGATATCCTTGGTGTATGCCCCGGCAAGAATTTGCATGCCTCCTATGGAAACTGATTTATCCTATAAGCTGTTTATGTCGTCTGAAGTGCTTGAAGCCGTTGAAGATACCCAAGTAAATGTCTATCGGGACGTGTTTGAGGAAATTCTGAAGCCTGCCATTCTAGCCGAAAAGCCCGATGTCATTGGGATTTCAATAGTTCTTCGACAGCAATTGTTTTCCTCTATGACCTTTTGTGCACTCATTAAGGAGCAATTCCCCGATATTCATGTAACGATTGGAGGCAATACCGTAACCCGTCTGAGAGAAGTGCTTCCAGATATTCCGAAGTTATTCGCCTTATTTGACAGCGCGATTGTCTATGAAGGGGAAACTGCCCTGTTGCGATTGGTGGAAGCCATAGGCTCGGATGGGGATTTATCACATGTTCCTAATTTATTATTCCGAGATGCAGAGGGTATTCATGTGAATTCCGAATCCTACGCCGAAAATATGGGCGAGTTGCCTCCCCCGGATTTCGACGGATTGCCATTAGAGAAATACTTTGTACCTGAGCCGATTCTTCCCTATTTAGCCACTCGCGGATGTTATTGGGGGCGGTGTGAGTTCTGTGATCATGGTGAGGGTTATACGGCAGGGTACCGGACCAAAAGGGATTGGCAGATTATTGATGAACTCACCCATTTGAAAAATAAGTATCATGCCCGGAGTTTTCATTTTACGGATGAATCTTATCCCCCTGCCTTATTTCGGAAGCTCACGAAGAAATTGATTGAGTCGAACTTAGATATTGCCTGGACCACACATATCCGTTTTGAAAAGAGTCTCCTTGAGGACCAAGTCTGGGCGGATGCCCAGACATCTGGATGCAAATTTCTCCATATGGGCTATGAATCTGGAAGTGAACGTGTGCTTCAACTCATGGACAAAGCAACCACGACGGAGGTTATCCAGCGAAGTTTAGAGTTGTCCTCCCAACATGGGGTTTGGAATCATGTCATGGGATTTTTTGGGTTCCCAGGGGAAACCTACCAAGATGCGAAATTCTCTATTCAATTTTTAGAAGATAATCGAGAACATGTCCATTCAATTGGATTTGGGACCTTTGATTTGAGCAAGCATACCCCCGTCGCGAAGAATCCTGAAAAGTTTGGCATTACCTATTATAAAAATCCGGAATGGGATTTGGCCTTGGATTATTATTTTACGGTGAAAGAAGGGTTAAGTGTTGAGGATGCCGAACGGGTATTCGAAGAATTTGAGCAAAATCATTATGCGGGGTGGGATTTGAAAATCTTCATCCGAGAATATGTGTTTTTATACGTGGCCCACTTCGGAACCAATAAATTACCTTCCCTGCAATTTCGCCTCGACTCACAAGATTCCTCATCGAAATTAGCCTCTGTCTAATGTCAGGAGCGTTGATCATATGACTGAATCCTTAATTGAAATCGAGCGTAGTGGTTCAACCGATAAATCCAGGCGTATTTTTAAAACGATGTTGCTCTTTCCTCCGGAATGGGTTCCCACCGCTCCGTATCTTGCCCTGCCCAGTCTGACTGCAGTTCTTCGCTCATATGGCCATGAGGTGATACAGAAAGATGTCAACATCGAAATGTATGACTGGTTTTTTAGTGATACCTTTTTAATCTGGGTCAAGCTTCGAATAGATCAGCAGCGACGAGGTTTGAACGAACGGGAAGCCCGAAATGAATTGACTGATTTTGAACGGGACCGACTGGCCTGTTTGGCATCGCAAGACGCTATAGATGTGATGGAATTGGCTGAACGAGCGATTGAAGCCAAAGTCATCGTGAGAGGCGAGGCATTTTATGATGCAGAAAAATTGGAATGGGCCTTGAAAACGTTTAGAGATGTCATGCAATTTATTTCTGCAGCCTATTTTCCTGCTTCCCTCGTGTTCTATCCCATGGAAAGTAATCTGGGGTATCGCTCGGGAGTCTCGACTGAAGTGTTAGCATGCCTGGATGACGACCTTGTCAACGTGTATCGGGATGTGTGCCGTCAGTTAGTGCTCCCTGCTATTCAGAAAGAACAACCGGAAGTGATAGGCGTTTCCGTCGGAACTCAAATGCAACTCTTGGCGGGCATGACCTTTTGCAAAATGATTAAAGAGGAATTCCCTGACATTCATGTGACGGTGGGTGGCAACGTGATTACCCGATTAAAAGATGATCTTCCCAAACGGAAGGAATTTTTTACGCAAGTCTTTGACTCGGCCATTTTGTATGAAGGCGAACATGCGCTGGTTTGGTTGCTGGAAGCTCTGGCGGGGGAACGAGACTGGGAAAAGGTCCCTAACTTGATGTGGCATCAAGGGGGGGAGGTTCGTGTGAATGATGAAATATATACCGAAAAGACGACGGCCCTGCCTCTTCCGGATTTTGAGGGGTTGCCGTTGGATACCTATTTCGTCCCGGTTCGAATTTTACCCTACTTGGCTACACGAGGGTGTTACTGGGGACGATGTACCTTTTGTGATCATGGGCAGGGATATTTCGATCAATATCGTGGAAAACCCGCGCATGATGTTGTCCGAGAAATCAAAGCATTGAAAGAGAAATATCAGGCAGAGCACTTTTTGTTTTCAGATGAATCCTATCCTCCCGCGTTATTAAAGAAAGTATCGCAATTGTTAATTGAGGAGCAGGTGGGGATAAAATGGACGACCTTAATCCGGTTTGAAGAATCATTGCAGGATCCTGAAATATGGAAGCAAGCCGTTCAAGCGGGTTGTTGCACGCTGTATTATGGAATGGAATCGGCAAATGAGCGTGTTTTGGAGCTCATGGATAAGCATGCGAAAAAGGCTGTGATTGAAAATAATCTACGGGAGGCCGCCAAAGCTGGGATCTGGAATCATGTCATGGCTTTTTATGGATTTCCAGGTGAAACACGGGATGAAGCGGAGGAGACACGAGAATTTCTCCTTGAAAATAAACGGTATATTCATTCGGTGGAATTATTCTATTTTGTGGCCTACCGGCATACACCAATGGTTCGGAATCCTGATAAGTTTGGTATCACCATTCATAAGCAGGAAGAGTATGATATGCCTCTCGATTACTATTATACGCTTAAAGAACCTGGTGGAATCACGTGTTTGGAGGCGATGCAATTGGCAGAGGAGTTTTATCAGAAGGACTTTGAGCCATGGGCTGTTAGAGTCAATGCTCGTGAACATGTATTTCTCTATATTTCTAAATTCGGTACGAATTACTTGCCTCAGATCTATGCGATGAAAGCCGGGCAGGATGAACCGCGAACTGATGGTGTGCAAGGTCTCATTACCTGGCCTGTGTCTCATGCGCCTTCAGATAAAAATTCAAAAGGTGAGCCTGGAATGTCCCGGGTGGTCAGTCATGCTGCTCCGTGATCATCTTTTTGTGGAGAGGAACGGCTATTCAGCAGATGATCGGATAAAATTTGATAGGCTGCATGAATTTCCTTAGTTTTGGTCTCTCCCTTTTTGTACATTTCCATATATTTCGCTGGATTATTGGTGAGACCTGCGTAACGTGAGGGGAACCAGACTCGCCTGCCTTCTTCATACCGTTGCTGTAAGGCATCATGAGAAAATGGCTCGGTTAGATTCAAGAGAAGCAGTGCGTGTTCTACGGTCATAGAATTTGAATCACTTGAGGAGATCATGAATTTTCCATCAGAAGGTTTTATAATGCCCAGCTGCCTGATTGATATTCTCAAGTGTTTCAAATGAGCAGTGGTACTGTCAATTGGATTTCAGGCTAACCCATGGTCGGTTTTTTCTTAGAAAGTGTTGACGATGCTGCGTGAACTCCCAATATTAGAAGCTCCGAAGTTATTTGCCGGCCACGATTACCGCGATGTGTTGAAGCGGGAAATGGATGCAGGGAAAATTCCATTGAGCCTAGGGAAAGAATGTCCTGTTAAATGTGCATTTTGTTATGAATTAGACCATTCCTACCGAGAAACGCTGGACCCACCAAAAACGTCCCAGGAGGACTGGCAGTTCATTTTGAATTATATTAGCTCCATGCCAACGGATCCTCTTCAGTTCTGGTGCCTCGGTGGTAATGAATACATGGAATGGACCGATTTGTTTCTTCATCCAAAAGCCATGGAGTGGATCGAAGATTTTTTGAAATTTACCGATAAAAATATTCAATTTTTCACGGTTGGTTTTGTCCATGTTCCCAAGATTCATCGGTTGGTCGAGCAATACCCCGGGAGAATTAATTTTGAGTTATCCGTCATTACCCTTGGGGAGTATCGACAAAAACTGATGCCGCATGCTCCATCTGTTAAGCATCTGATGAAGGTCTTGGATGGTCCTGCGGTTTCTTCCGCAAACTTTTATGCCTTTGATGAAAATACGATGTCCGAAGATGCGAAAACAATTTCCCGGATCAATTCTCGGTGTGTACTGTGGATGGGATGTTTGACGCCGGTGGGCGGGATTCAAGAGGAAACAGGTCGGGTGATGCGTCAAGGTAGAAAATATCTTGCTGTTGAGGCGGAAAAAATATACGATGCGGGCCTTCCAAATTTTACGACAATTCATACGGAAGCCTATGTGACGGCTTTTTTGAATCGAAAGCGTATTATTAGTCTCTTTGATTCTTTGGAATTAGAGAAGCGTGATCCAATTGTCATGGCTGGTAGTGTGTATCGGATTTTAGCCATGTTCAGGAAAAATCGAGCCAAGTTCCTTTCTGTTCCGAATGCCACGCTTGGAGGAGATTCTGATTGTACGGTATTGCTGACGCTGAATGACATTGCCAAACGATTGACAAATGAGAAATATATCTATGTTCCTCAATGTATTGTGGAGTCAGGAAGAGGTCCGGGTCGCGATATTGCCGGAGTTCACATTGACGACTTTGTAAGTAAGACCGGAGTGAAAGTGAGAGTTCTGCCAAAAATTAGCACTAAGTTTGCCAATAATCGATTGTATCGAAACGGGTCATTACAAAACTATGTGGAAGACTATGTGCGTAATCCCTTGGTTCGTTCATATGAAGCGATCGCGTCCATAGTGTAAATTGTCTTAAAGTTTTGTAAAGGGAATTGATGGGAGGGTAGGTGTTCAGAACTTACCGGACAAATCAAAATTTCTGAGGTTATGCCGATGAAAATTGAAAGAGGAGTTTTCTTTTTTTTGTTGCTATTTGAGGCTATAGGGTGTTCCGGAAGTCTGGAAAGCCAAGAGACATTCAATCTGCAGAAAAATGAAAATGATTCCTTTAGATGTGAAGAAATGACGAATGCGAGACTAGGGGGAAGAGGCGTTCCTGACTGGCAACGAGTGTATGAAGAATGCATGGTCACGGGAGGACAGTAGAAGTGCCCTGTAAGATGTAATGCCATGTTTGGCTTTGTGGATTTGAAATTCGTGTGACATGTTTCTAATCTGTCCTGAAACGTTTCTCTAGTTTATTATGGATTCTTCCAAAAACGGGCTCAAATTTTTTCAGGTTGATGTATTCACAAGTGAGCCGTTTGGCGGGAATCCTTTAGCGGTGTTTCCCTCCGCCGGAGAGCTTAGTGAACGGGAGTTTCAACAAATTGCCCGTGAAATGAATTTATCTGAAACGGTATTTGTCTTACCGCCTACCGATCCCAAAGCTGCCGCCAAGGTCAGAATATTTACCCCTCTTCAAGAAATTCCGTTTGCCGGCCATCCTATTCTGGGGACATTCTATGTTCTCGGAACAATAAAGCATCTTGCCTTGCAGGAGCCCGTGACGAAAGTTTTCTATGAATGTACCCTAGGCTTGTATGCGCTTGACCTTATTGTCCTAAAGGGACAAATTGAACAGGTCATCATGTCGCAACCCTCTCCGCAATTTATAGATGTCATCACACAGGCGGAAGCTCTGTATGATATTGCCAAGGCTTTGGGAATTCACAGATCGCTCATTGCTGACACAATTTTCCCTGTTGAAGTGGTCTCGACAGGATTGCCTGTGCTCATTGTGCCTATTCGAAGCCTGACGGCCGCAAAATCCATGGAGGTTGATCATTCTGAAGTTCTTGAGATTTGTGCTCGCTTTGGGGCTAATGGAATTATGATCTTTACGACGATGACAGTGGAGGAAAGTGCCACTGTTCACACTAGAATGTTCGCCGATCCAATAGGTATTTCCGAGGACCCTGCAACCGGCAGCGCAAGTGGCGCCCTTGGTGCCTATTTAGTCAAGAATGGAGTCGTGGAAGTTGGTCCAACCACCGAAGTGGTTATGGAGCAGGGGTATGAAATTGACCGGCCGTCCCGTATTTTGGTGCAGATTTTTTCTGACGATGATGTGATTAAAGAAATTAAAGTGGGAGGACAAGTGGTGATGGTGGCGGAAGGAAAGATGGTTTACTAGAGTTTAAATTTCCTCCTCGCTCGCTCTGAAATCTTGATAAGAGGTGCTCTAAATGTGGCCTAGTGGGGATTGAAGAGGAATTTCCAGAAAGATGCCTACTTCGTCAGCTCTCCTGCTATGTGCCCAATTTCAGGTAAAATAAGTCGCTCCATTGCCAGGCGGACCGCCCCTTGAGAACCTGGAATAGAAAAAATCACAAGCTTCCCATGTATGCCCGCAACAGCCCGACTTAACATGGCGGACGATCCAATATCTTGATAGCTCAAAAACCGAAATAGTTCTCCAAATCCATCAAGTCGTTTTTCCAAAAAGTCATCAACGGCTTCAAATGTGGAGTCTCGCTGTGAAATACCAGTCCCGCCATTGATAATGATAACCTGAAGCGCCTCTTGACCAATGGCTTGGAGAAGAAGGGCCTTAATATCGGTCGGTTCATCTTTAATGATCCGATATTCTGCAATGGTGTGTCCCTGCTCTTTTAAAAGATGACAGATTAACTTTCCACTGGTATCGGAATCTGGCGTTCGGGTATCACTACAGGTGACCACCACGCAGGATAAAGAGGGAGCTCCCTGTGTTTTGTGTGTGAGGTGGGAAGGGGCGGTATGGGATGCATGCCCTTCATGATTTTGGTGGTCACCCATGGTTTACTAAGTGGATAAACCTGACACTTAAGCCCAAACGGAATCCGGTTTGAGCTGGGCAGCAGGCTCTCCTTTTTTGATGTGCTCATCCAAAATAACTGCTACATCAGAGTCTTTGACCTGAGAGTACCAAGTTCCTGTTGGATAGACGACAACGTTAGGGCCACTTTCGCAAGGCCCGAGGCAAGTTGTCCCAGTGACTAATACCTCGCCAGGCTGGACCCCACGTTCAATCAAGCCCATATTAAGTGCCATTAATAAATTTTGAGCTCCTGCGGCTCCACAAGAAGGCTTGGGATGCCCGGGAGGACGGGAATTCGTGCACACTAGAATATGATACTTCGGTTTTGGCATAGGAACTCCTTCTTAACGAATAGGTAAAAGGGAATGAAAATTCGATGATATAAGGACGAAAGGCTCATTTCGAGCGAAGCAGATCCCACATGTCCACGCATTCATCCGGTAATTTCCAATGGTTGACTCCCGCAAGAATCCAATCAAAATAATGATCTTTGGCCTTAAACTTTCCAATGCTTTGGGCTACATGTGTGCTTACGAACTCCTTTTCTCCATCCTCAGTGAACACATGTATCTCAACATGACGAAACGCTCCTTCGGGAAGATCGCCCTCGAACTTGTCCATTTCCTGGACATCCTCCTGGGTAAGCTCAAAGACCCCTCCCCACACTCGCTCACCAGCAGAAGGGGCAATCGTGGCTAATCCACAGCGCCATTGGTTAGACCAGCGCCCAAATTTGATGGTGTGGTCTGGCACATATGCCTTAAATAAAAATTGTGCTTCAGGAGCACGCCGTTTGAGCTGCGTAGGATTTAGATTGTCCGCATAAATGAAAAATCGCATGGGTTACGTCCTGTCTGTTTAGGGGAAAGGTAGTATTACCATACTGCCTTCGCGAACTGTCAAGGACTGATTTTTGGTTTCCTAAGGGCGGTAACTTTATTTTGAAGAGTGGGGAAGGATCTGAAGGAAAGTTTATGCCCTGAGCCTAAAATTCTCAATCAAAGGATTGGGGATGGGATCTAGCTCAAGATTGATAGCAAAAGGAGATCGAAGGTAGAGCTGGAAGGGACTCCGAAGCCTAAGACCTTGGCGAAAGATATAACTGTTGGTTGGAATGGTCCAGACGTACAAGAAAACGATCAAAGAAACTGAGACCGAGTAGGCCATCAATCCCGTCAGCGAGGTTCGGGATGGTATATATGACCACTTGGACATCATCCCGTCCCGCATTTCCCACCCGAATTTTTCGTGCGATGCCTAGCTCGGCCTGAACTTTTCCCCCTACAGTAATGAGGTTAACCCGCGAATTGACCGAATCTGCCCGAATTCCCGCATCAAATGCCAAATTTTCTGAAATGGTCGTATATGTTGCCCCCGTATCAACAATGAGTCTGGCTTCATGGAAGTCATTCAACTCCACTCGTGCCACCCAAACACCTCCTAAATGTTCAAGGGGAATCACAGAATCCTCGGATCCAGCAGTTATTGGCCCTGAGTTGGGTGGGGGAACGTGAATGGGGAGAGGAGTTTGGTCATAAGATAGTCGACTGAAAATAGCTTGACCACCCATCACTGTAAAGACCGCTAGTGTCATAAAGGTAATAAAAAGTTTGTTGGCAGTCCCCAATGCTTAAATTCCTTGATGAAGGAGTAGGTGTTAATGATTCTTTCCTTAGGATAAACCTCAGGACGCTTTTCGGTTGGGATTGGGCAGGCCTTGAAGGCTGAGGTGAGCAGTGGAAATGGGTTCAGTTTTTCTTGATGGAGTGGTGTAGTTAATTCTATTGGTTTTATTATCGGTTGTCGGAATTTGCTCAAAGGCCTTTGATGCAAGGAAATGCTTTAGTAACCGTATGCTCAGATAGTCTTTCTTGCAATTTAGTTGCATTTACTGTTGACACTACTAGAGCCCTTTGGTACTTTTGGCCGCAAGGCTTTTATTGACCGAAAATTTTCATGATTCGAATCCCGGCATCTCTCATCTCTCGATGTAATATTAGCTTAGTTCTAGCACTTGGTCTGGTGTTGCTGAGTTCAATCCCGTTTGCGCAGGCCTTAGAAATCCATCATGTATTTGCTGAGGTGGATTATGATGGGCACCAACATTCTGATGATGATTTGTGCCAATGGGTACAGCATCATACGTCCAATTCCATAGTTTGGGATGCCTCGGGTTTATCTCATTGGTCTATTGTTGCCGGTTTCCTTTCCCTTGATCGAGAAGAGACGTATACGTCTCTCACCATTCCCCTCGGTAACCCTCGCGGTCCTCCAGCTTCCTTCTTCTCCTAATCTTCTTTTTTTACAACTGTCTTTCACCGTCGATTCATCCTTGCGCGGCTTTCCAAAATGGAAGGTTGCTTGTGGATGACGCAAGGGGAGAAATACGGCTAATCGATTATTAGATGCTGGAGGTTTCTGGATGTTGATTGGATATGATAAATGGGTGGAGTGGTGTGCTCTTGTTTTCTGGATTTTCGGATTGGGGACGGTTTTGAGTGTTGGCCTTGTCCAAGCTGCGGAAAAAGACGATGACAAAAAAGTCTGGATTGTAACCGGTGTCGTGCAATACGAGGATTTTCGCCGAGTTCCTCAGGTAACAGTGGAATTGCGGGATCAGGAAGGCACCATCATTGATACCCAGGTGTCGAATGAAGGGGGTGAGTTTATTTTTGCTCCTCCTGAGTCCGGTATTTATTCAATTCAAGCAACCCAGTCAGACTTATCGAGCGAATCAACTATTCTAAAGATTGAAAATGATCCTTTCCTTGAGGTCAAGTTAACCCTGGCACATCGCCAGGAACTCACTCTTGAGGTTGTGGCTTCTGTGCCTCCCATTCAGCGTCGTCTCTCCGGAGAATCCTATTCGGTGAGTCGCAAGGATATCGAGGAATTACCCCGAGGGAATAATATTGCTCTTAATGATCTGCTTTTAACACTTCCTAGTGCTGTAGACGGGGGACTGAAGCAAGTGCACATTCGTCAGGATCACGCTAATTTCCAATTCCGGATTGATGGGGTCCCCGTTCCGGATACAGTTTCTTCTGTCTTTATGGATGTCATTTCTCCACGTACCTGGGAGCGTGCAGACATTATTTTGGGGGGGCCGGAAGCGCAATTCGGGAATAAAACCGCTGCGGTCATTGATGTAACGACGAAAAGCGGGACACAACCCGACTCTGGCTCAGTGCAATTCTTTGGTGGCTCCAACGAAACACTGAATCCTGCTTTTGAATATGGGGGAACGGTTGGCTCGGAATTTCGGTATTACCTCATGAATAGCTTTCTCTCGACAAACAGGGGAATTAATCCGCCCACTTTAGGAAAAACCGCATTTCACGATCAAAGTAACCAAAATCAATCCCTGTTCCGTGGAGATTGGCAGATTGATAATCAGAACAGTGTCACGTTGTTGTTCCTGAATTCGATCGCCAAATTTCAGATTCCCACTCAACCTGGGCTAGCGGTCAATCCTACGTTAGTTGGACTAATCCAAGGAGAGAATCCAGGTTTTGAGCCGGTTAATTCTCAAAATATAGATGAATACCAAAAGGAGAATAATCAATATTCCCAGCTCGTCTGGCGGCAGGATTGGAGTCATGATCGGTATTTCAGTCTGGCCGGGTTTTTTCAGCATTCCCGAGCCACATTCAAAACCGACCCCTTCAATGCCTTATCATATACAGCAGATGCTGACGAACCTTTTTCGGCAGGAGATCAGGACCGATGGGCCTATACTGGAGGGATACGGTTTGACTACAGTCATCGATTAAATTCGAATCATTTAGTGAAAACGGGATTTCAGGTTCAAAGGACCCAGGCTGTGAATAAAACCCGGCTATCGGCTTTTTTGAGGGATGGAGCAGGCGATCCGATAGGGGATGTCATTTCTCGAAATGGCGATAACCGCACCATTGGATGGCGCGAGGAATTCTGGATTCAGGATCAATGGACTCCCTGGGCTCAATGGACCTTTAATCTTGGTGTTCGCTTCGATCAAATCCAGGCGTTAACCAATGATGGGCAAGTGAGCCCGAGGATAGGAGCCACATATGCCATGACTCCCAATCATGTCTTTCATGCCTTCTACGGGAGAATGTTTACTCCGCCAAATTTAGAAAGTGTGCCTTTTCTTCAATTGAACACGGTGGGAACTACGGCGCAGCCGGAGAATTTGACTAATACCACCGTGAAACCTGAACGGGCTCATTATTTTGAGGTTGGTTCTGCTCATGCCTTGGGGGATTCATTGTCAATAGAATTGACCGGTTATTATAAATTGAGTAAAAATTTATCTGATGCCGGACAATTCGGCTCAACCCCGCTTCTTAATTATTTTGCGTTTAAACGCGGTTGGCAGCGGGGAATCGACGTGGCTGTGAAAGCCAAGTTTTTAGATAATCTGTATGGGCGTGGTAATGTCGCATGGGGCCAGTGTCGAGGGAAAAAACTTCAATCAGGTTTTATGTTGTTAGAGCAGGATGAAATTAATGATATCAATTCCAGCAGTGGAGTCTATTGTGATCATATGCAACTGGTCACCAGTTCGGCTGTCCTAACTTATCGTCCGTTCACGAAAACAACCATCACTGGGCAAATGTTATTTGGGTCCGGGATGCGGACAACAGACGAGGGAGGAAAGACTAATGGCACCCATAGCCCGTCATATACCACCTATAATCTTTCCATTGAGCATCTACTTCCTCTTTGGGATAAGTACAAACTGTTGCTTGGGTTTGATGTCATTAATCTGCTCGACCAACGGGTGTTTTTAAATGATGGAGAGGGGAGTATTGGGCTTGGTGTGGCACATGCTAATATGCCCCGATCATTTTTCTTTCGTGGACAATTTTTCTTTGGTGCGTAATTCTATGAGCGTTTTCCGGAACCTTGGTTTCTGCATGTCCGTGCTCTGGCTTCTGAGTGGTCCGTCGCTTTCCTATCCGGCCCAATCGGATTTCGCGACGCATCAATCTGACCATGAGGAAGACGTACAGGTGGAAACCCTCGACACCATCCATGTCCATGGGCTACGACTCAATAAAGATCAGCAAATTGGGCCGGTTCCTCAACTGACGCCCTGGCCGACGGTTCCGTCCACTTTAGATGGGCAGGTCCTAGATGATTGGCTCAAAGTTCGAATTTTGGTTAGTAAAAATTCCGAGGTGAACGTTGTGATCCTTCAACCTGCCACGCATCGAGAACTCACTCAATCCTCATTGGCAGCTCTCAAACAATGGACGTTCTTACCTCAAATGAATGGAGATGAACCAATCGATGGTGAAGTCTCACTCCGTATTCACTTCCGCTCTCAGTAAACCATTTCTGTTCCATATAAGTGCAGGACGAGTGGCAGACCAGTTTCCCCCAGAAGGTTAGAAGCCAATTTGCGGTGGTCCTGAAGCGCTGCTGTCTTTCAGGAAGTATATTGATTAATTTGATGTGTTGGTGGCGGATCAAGCCCTGCCTGGGATGATGGCCGAATTGCTGGCTCATCAAGTCAGGAGCAAATGTCCAGGCTTCTCTGCCATTTTGTGGTTAGGGTTTAGTTCCACGATGAATAAATAAAAAGCCTTTGCGATGGCCCTCCGAGCGTATTTGTTCAAGCCGTTGTTTATGGGCAACATGGGACAGACGCTTCAAGTTGGATCGCCTCGCTCTTATCCTCTTCAAGCCACGTGTAGGTTTGTCTTCCTACTCTAAGGAGTTGGGATGCAGTCCTAGCCAATCATCGAAGTGGTTTGACGATTGATTCAGATTACTGGGCCAGAAAGCCTCTCTGAAAAAACAGGCCACGGTTAATATCTCCAATGCTGATCATTCCCAGAAGCTTCCCATTTTCTGCAACCGGCATACGACGAAAATGTTTTCTTCCCATGAATGAGGCGGCTTCTAAAATGGGGGTATTGGGGGAAACGGTAAGAGGGTTTTTGCTCATAATTGATTCAATTTTTTTCCGAAGGATGTCCGGGTATCCCTCCTCCATTTCTGTGAAATCGCGGCTATGAACATTGTCATGTATATAATCCCCAAAATTGGGGAAGAGGGGGAGCATGACATCCCGAAGGGCAACGAGTCCGATCAAGTTTTGATGCTCGTCAATGACAGGCACTGCTCCGCAATGGCGGCTGAGCATTTTAATGACGACCGATCGAACTGAATCTGTTGGGAACGCGGTTACAACTCCAGTGGACATGACTTCTTGAACTAACATGGCATCCTCCTTCGGTGAACATGGTAGAGGGATATCCCTAGCCGAAACCACAGTTTCATGAGTGAATTTCTGTTCTCCTCCTGATGCATCCCGTCGTGAAGTCAGTTTTTTCTATATAAGTGCAATTTAAACAACAATATTGGGGGTGTTTTTTACTCTTGAATTTTACGTTGTTCTTTTCATTTTACGCAATGACAAGGTCTGAAG
>CABVRQ010000034.1:0-14487 GCA_902500695.1 uncultured Nitrospira sp.
TTTTGGGTCCTTTTGCCAAAACAAAAGGGCCTCGCCTGCCGGGGCGAAACCCGGCAACCTAAGAAAATCACTGAGACGAGAGTTGGAGACATAGGTGTGATGTTTTCAACTAACCGACGCCTTTTTACTGGCAAAGCTCAAGATGGATTCCTGATACACATCATAGAAACTGCAGGGGCAGAACAAAATGGGAAGCGCTAGTATTGGCCAGCCGAATCCTTACTCAATTTGTGAAATATGTCAATTGGACAATGGCTTAAACAGAACAGATCCCTGCCCAGAAGCTTGATCGGGTTAGGAAGAAATCCGCCCCATTGGGAGTCCTGAAAAAAACAGAGGGGGTTACGCTTACTTTGGTTATTCTTCGGAAAGTTGGGTAGACTCAGTGGCCAGAACCTGTTGAAGTCGACCACGAGAAATGGCACCCTGGCGAATAATGCGAAGTTCTGGTTCTATTTGTAGCACCGTGGAAGGTCGGCCACCCGGCGCAAGGCCGCCATCCACAATCAAATCAACTACCGATCCTAATTGTTCAGTCACATCTCCCGCAGATTGCGCCGGCGGCTGTCCACTTCGATTAGCGCTGGTACCGGTAAGCGAACCGATATGCTTCAAGAGTTCGCAAACTCGTAGATCATTCGGCTGCCGGACACCAATGGTTCCCTGTCCACCAGTCAGGATGGGGGAAAGAGTTGAACGAGCCTGCAAGACCAGCGTGAGCAAACCCGGCCAGAACGCTTCCATAAGTGTTCGAGCGACATCGGGGATATCTTCCGTCAGTTGGTCCAGTTGCGACGAGTCACCAACTAACACCGGAAAGGGTTTGTGGCCGCGTTCGCCTTTCATGTGCATCAGCCGCTCTAATGCGATTTGATTGAAGGGACTCACCGCCAGCGCGTAAAAGCTATCGGTCGGGACAGCCACGATTCCGCCCTCCTGCAGACAGTGTGCAACCTGATGAATGAGTTGAGATGATGGAGTGGAATGGAGTTGGAGAACGGTGGCCACGGCAGGGCCTTCGAGTCAGGATTGAACCTGCAGCACGCGGTGGCCGATGTCTGAACGGAAATACCGGCCTTCAAACTGAATCGAGGCGAGCGCCTCATGGGCATGATCCCTGGCTCCGGCCAGGGTTGAATTAATCCCGGTGACCCCGAGGACCCTTCCGCCATTCGTGACAATTTTGTCATTGGCATGGGCTGTCCCGGCATGAAACACCATGACAGACTTCGACTCTTTTTCCGGCAGGCCGGTGATCGGCAGTCCCGTTTGATAAGACCCGGGATATCCGCCTGAGGTTAACACCACGCACACCGCCGCCTGATCATGCCACTCCACCTGCAATTGGTCCAACCGATGTTCGACCACAGCTTCAAGCACATCCAATAAATCCGTTTTTAAGAGTGGGAGCACGACCTGCGTTTCAGGGTCGCCAAAGCGGGCGTTAAATTCCAGCACATACGGTTTGCCATCTTTGACCATAATCCCCGCGTATAACACCCCGAAAAATGGACTCCCCACCCTGGACAACCCTGTGACCGCCGGAGTTAACACCTCATCAAGAATACGTTGCCGGAGTTCCGGTGTTCCCAATGGAGCCGGGGCATAGGCCCCCATGCCACCGGTATTGAGACCCGTGTCCCCTTCACCGATTCGCTTATGATCCTGGGCAGGCAGCATGGGAATGACCGTTCGGCCATCGGCAAAGGCCATGACCGTGAGTTCTTCTCCCTCAAGAAATTCTTCAAGCACCACCCGTGCACCGGCCTTTCCAAAGCGCTGCTCTTCCAGCATGCTGCGAACCGCCTCACGGGCATCCGCCCTGGTCGCACAGATGATGACCCCTTTCCCTTGCGCAAGACCATCGGCTTTCACGACGATCGGAAGCGGGCAGGATTCCAGGCAGGTTAACGCCGGCTCCAGTTTGTCAAACGTGTGCGAAGATGGAGTGGGAATTTTTTCTCGCACCATGAGTTCTTTGGCAAACGATTTACTGGATTCAATGAGGGCCGCATTGCGGGTGGGGCCAAAAATCCGCATGTGGGATTTTCTGAATTCGTCGACGATACCCAAGGAGAGCGGCAGTTCCGGTCCGACCAGCGTCAGATTGATTGCGTTGGTTTGTGCAAAGTGCTTCAGGCCTTCAAGGTCATCCACCTGGAGTGGCACACATTCGGCCACCTGCGCGATCCCCGCATTGCCCGGGGCACAAAAGAGTTTGGTCACGCGAGGGGATTGCGCAAGCTTCCACGCGAGTGCGTGTTCCCGTCCACCGTTGCCTATGATTAATACCTTCATGTGAACACGTATGCTTTCCCTTCCCGCTCCATCCCGAGGATGGGGGAATGTGCCAATATGGCCTGTGCCCGATTCTAATGCTTATTCTCCGAAGCCCGGTTACACCTCTGCGATCGAAGGCACACCCGTCATCAAACTGAACAACCGCAACCAGGGAAGACTTGAAGAAAAATCGGATTGAGTTCGGTTAATGACGAAAGTGCCGCATACCCGTCATAATCATGGCCATCTTATGCTCATCAACGGCTTGGATGATCTCCTTATCCCGGATAGACCCTCCAGGTTGAATCACCGCGGTAATACCTGCATCTGCGGCGGCATCGATACCATCACGAAACGGGAAAAAGGCATCCGAGGCCATCACGCACCCTTTGACGGGAAGCTTCGCTTTCATTTGCGCCAGTTTCACCGAATCAACCCGGCTCATTTGCCCGGCACCAATGCCGACGGTTTGGGTCTGTGTGGCAAAGACAATGGCATTGGACTTGACGTGCTTGCAGACTTTCCAGGCGAAATCGCAGGCTTGATACTCGTGGTCGGTCGGCTGCCGTTCACTCGGCATGGATAAGTCTCCCATCTCACGTAAGGACCCCAGATCCCGGTCCTGGACTAAGATCCCGCCCACAATTTTTTTCATATCCAGGGCATCCCGTTGAGCACTCTCCAAGGCACCCACCGCTAACAGTCTTAAATCTTTTTTCCGTTGAAGTTCAGCCAAGGCCTCTTCCGAAAATGCCGGCGCAATCAGCACTTCCACAAAGGTGGAGGTGATTTCCTTGGCCATGGGCAAATCGACATTCCGGTTACAGGCAATGACCCCGCCAAAGGCTGAGACCGGATCTGTTTCTCGTGCCCGGACATAGGCCTCAACCGGCATATCCCCGATGGCCACCCCGCAGGGATTATTATGTTTGACGATGACCACCGCCGTTTCTTCAAATTCCTTCACGAGTTCCAACGCCGCATTAGCATCCAGGTAGTTATTATAGGACATGGCTTTGCCATGAAGCTGTTGAGCCTGAGAAAGGGAGGCTTCTTTGGTCTCCCGATCACGGTATACCGCACCGGCCTGATGCGGATTCTCTCCATACCGCAGATCTTCGACCTTTTCATATGACAGGCACAATAACGACGGAAATTTTTGCCCTAAGGTATCGGCTAACTTGGAGTTGAGATAATTGGCGATCAGGCTGTCATACCTGGCGGTATGGTCAAAGACTTTTTTGGCTAACTCCCGTCGCAGCCCTAAGGAGACGGTTCCGGACTGCAAGGCCTCCAACACCCGCTCATAATCCTGTGGATCGACCACCACCAGGACATCCTCATGGTTCTTGGCCGCCGACCGGAGCATGGACGGTCCCCCGATATCAATATTTTCAATGGCTTCTTCAAACGTACAACCGGGCTTTGCAATCGTCGCTTCAAACGGATAGAGATTCACGACCACGACATCGATGGGCTCGATCCCCTGTTCTTGCATTTGCTTCACATGTGCATCAACCGAACGCCGCCCTAATAACCCACCATGGATCTTAGGATGTAATGTTTTCACCCGTCCGTTCAAAATCTCAGGAAACCCGGTGTAATCTGCCACTTCTGTCACGGTCACCCCGGCGTCCCTGAGCATACTGGCCGTTCCGCCGGTCGACAAAATATCCGCATCAAGTGCCGCCAGGCCCTTGGCCATTTTTTCTACACCGGTTTTATCGGATACGCTGATGAGCGCCTTCCCCAATCTTGCCATGTGTTCTCCTGCCACTCGTCTCTGTTGATGGGTAAAAAAACGGAAGGTCAGCTTAGCAAATGACCTGGGGAACTTCAACGAATTCTGAAGTTCCTGCTACAAGCACCAAGACCCTATTCCCGCTCGTCCCCTTATTCAACCCCATCGACGTCTTTCTTTGCCAATATTAAAGTTTTGTGTTTCATCAACCTTATCTTCTTACCAAACCTTGCATCCGTAACCGGGGAAGTTTCCATCAACAAAATATTTCCTGATCCACCCATAAAGCCAACATCCGATTCTGCCGAAATACTACATTGAGAGCCAGCTCGAAATAATGGCAAACACAGCATCTTGAACAACCCCCTCTCGGCTTGGTTTCGGCAACCAGGATTTCTACTCACATGGTAAGTGAAAGAAGTGCAATCAGTTTCAGGGGATTGCTGCATATTCTGCTCGTTACATGCCGGTGGAGGTCAACTCAGGTCTTAAAATGACAACCAAAATTTCGCCACATCCCCGATTCATATCGCGTTTTGCGCTTTTAACAACACGGTAGGGACTCTCAGAGTCTTAGGATTCATTGATGGATTTCACCCTGATAGTCGTTGTGCTGTTGATATGTCTTACACTCGGAGCCATTGTGCTCACCTTAAGCCTGAGTCCTCCAGCGAATAAGAAAAAAGAAGAAAACCGGATCCACGGCACAAGTTTCATTCCATCACAAATGTTCATGGGTCGCGATGGACTTGGAGGCATTGCCGTGAACGACCAAACTCTCAAAATTTGCCTGTTACACACTCCTTCGGTCCCCCCACGTTTGCTTCATATTTCAAGTCTGGTCGGTTCGTTCTTAGTGAAAAATGGAGAAGTTCTTCAAGAAACCTTACGAACAGGTCCAAAAGCACTCATCTCATTTCAAAAACTCATGCATTCGAACGCGGAAAGACTGATAAAAAGTTGGCAGACCTCCTCTCCTTCAAAAGATAACCAGCGAATCGACCTTATTGTGTGGCTCCACGATGAAGACGAACCGTTCCATGTTGTCAATTTCCTCAATATGGAAACCAAAGAAGGGGGCATTCTCTATGAAAAATCCTTAGGGACGGCAACACATTGGCACAATGTTTTGGATGGGCTGATACACCAGGCTGATCAACATGCCAGCCAGCAGCCCGAATCCGACAAAAATGACACGGAGAGTCCATTAGCGGCGGCGACCGATGAATTGGAAAATCTAGGTGACTTAGTCGAAAAGCAAATCATGACACCACAAGAACTCATCATCCAGAAAGAAAAACTTCTCGCCGGCAAGACCTAAACTCCTTTTTCTCTCCTCTCCAGACATTCCCTCACAAATTCCGAATCTATTCTCCCGGTTATTTCTCTAAAAAACCGGCCATGCCTTCTTTTTTCCGTTCATCGGATAAGAGGGAGGTAAGAGGGAAGACCGTCGAAGACCCCATCCACAAGTGAAGCCCAGTCCAGATACGACCATTTAGCCCAACACCAACAAGAATCCATCGTGGTTTTGGCAGGATTGATTCAAGACGCAACCCGCTGGCCTCACCAAATAGCACGCTGACCTTCCCCTTCAAATGGGGAATGGTCTAGACCACTAATTTTGACGTTCCCTACATTTTTATACTCAATGAGCCCGGTTCTCATTCCATACGCTCTGACCTCCAAAACAAGGAAAGCTCTCTCATGCGCCAATCACGTGGATTCACCATCGTCAAATATGTGGGGATTATCCTTGGAATTCTTCTGTCCTATGCATTTGCTTCAGAGTGGAATAGCTCCTCCCGGCAACCTGACCTCATTCAAGCCATCCAAGACCGGAACCTTTCCTTAACACATCAATTAGTGGACCAAGGATCGGATGTGAATCAGCGCACGCCACAAGGAGCCACACCCCTTCATTTCGCTGCAAGATCAGGACAATTTACGATTGCCCAACTCCTGTTACAAAACGGGGCAGACCCTGGGGCCATTTATCAATCCGAATGGACCCCACTGCATTTTGCCGCCAAGGGGGGCCATGTGGATATCGCCGACCTCCTCCTTCAACACGGGGCCCTTGTGGACGGCCTTGATGGGAACATCACCCCCCTACACATCGCCGTGCAGGAACATCACCGACGCATGACGTCATATCTGCTCGCTCACGGCGCCACCGTTCAAACTTCTTTTAAGGAAGGGTGGACTGCGCTGCACGTCGCCGCCCAAGCCGGAGATACCGACATGACTCGCCTCCTCCTGGATTCCGGAGCCCCTATCGATGCCACCAATACCATTGGCCTGACGCCGCTCCATTCTGCCGCCCTCTCCGGCCAACGAGATCTGACTTCCTATCTGCTGTCTCGTGGAGCCACATGTTCTCTTCCCATACATCCACTCCAAACCTCCTCGTCTGCCAATTCCAGTCGACTGTATGCGGCTCTCCAGGAAATCCTCCAGCACTGCCCGAATCATCTGGATTCCTAAGTCTCCGCCGTAAAGTCCTTACGACCGCCCTTTCCTCTTCGTCTCCTCATCTTCTTTAGAACATCAGGTAAACCCGCTGGTGGCATCCAGGTATTCATTGGGAGTGTTGAATAATAATAATTTCCAAGGGCATATTGACCCACAGGCACGTTGCATATCAGAGGCCTCGGGGCGGTTCAAAAAAGTTCGTCCAGCAAGGCCGCAGTCATTTTTGCGCGCAGAGCGTACCTCCAGTACGTGAGCACGGAAAAATGACGAGAACGCCGCTGGCGGCTTTTTTTCAACAGCCCCTCATTGTAAGATCCTGGAAATGCGTACCGCCCAAAGTGTATTCAGACAAAATTAATGATCAACTATTTCACCTCGAGAGTGTTTGTATTGGGGATCCAACCATGAGCTGGATGTCTCTTGCCCTGTTGGCTGCACTCAGCGAATCCCTGAAAGACCTATTGAGTAAGCAGGGACTACGGTCCGTCTCGCCTCAACTGGCCGCATTCGCTGCTTGTGCCACTCCCATTCCATTGCTACTCGGTATGTTGCTGTTCACTGATTCAATTCCCCCATTGGGACCTCAATATATTCCTGCTCTCCTCTTTGGCGGCACCTTGAATATCCTGGCCATGTTCCAATTCATGAGGGCCTTACAAAGTTCCGATCTTTCCCTGGCCATTCCCTTCATTTCCTTTACCCCACTATTTTTATTACTCACCTCACCTCTCCTGGTGGGAGATATGCCAACGACACAGGATATTGCGGGCATTGCCTGTATTGTGGCTGGAGCATATGTCCTACACATTCAGTCGATGCACCGGGATTTGTTCGGGCCATTGGTCGCTATCTTCCAACAACCAGGTCCCAGACGCATGCTGTCGGTGGCCTTCATCTATAGTCTCACGTCCAACTTCGACAAGATCGGCGTACAAAATTCTTCGCCACTATTTTGGAGTCTTTCCATTACGAGTGTGATGACGTTTGGATTTATATTAGCGCTCCGTTTCTTGCCACAATCTACCCATGCCATGCCTCATTCGCGCACCGTCGGAATCCTTATACTTATCGGCCTGTTTCAAGGCATCGGTCTTCTCCTCCATAATACCGCGCTCAACCTTGGTCCGGTTCCTTCCGTGATCGCCGTCAAGCGGTCCAGCATGCTCATTGCGGTGATATGGGGCATTCTCTTTTTGAGGGAAAGATATGTTGGACAGCGGTTAGTCGGCGCTGTCCTGATGATGATCGGGGTGGGAGTATTAGGATTTGGACAAGCAGAGTAACCCTGTCAGGCCCATGAATAGCCCGAAAAGCCGGAGATGAAAACGACAACCGATAGTTATTTAATGGGGAGAGAGGAAAGGTCTGCAACCGAGACCAGCGGACCTGGAAAGATTCCGAGCAAAACCACACCGGCAACGGCGCAGGCCAACACAAACGATACCTGAGGAGAAAGAACAAGTCGGGTATGCAATTCTTGTTCGGAGGATGGCTCACGCATATACATCACCATAACAATGCGCAAATAGAAAAAAGCCGAAATGGCCGCAAAGATCAGTCCAATGATCGCCAGCCATGCCAACCCGGCATTGACGGCCGCCATAAAGAGATACAATTTCCCGATGAACCCGGCCGTGGGAGGAATACCCGCCAACGAGACCATAAACACCAACATGAGAAATGCGCCACCTTTATGTCGCTTGGCCAATCCGGTGAAATCTTCGATTTCTTCACCTTCGAGGCCGCCCTTCCGCAAAATAGCCACCATGGAAAATGCCCCTATCGTCATAAACGAATAGATCGCCAAATAGAGCATCAGGCTCGAAACGCCCTGAGCCGAAACTGCGGACTCTGTACCGCTCCACCCCGCGACCACGACCCCGATCAATGCATACCCCGCATGAGCAATACTGGAATAGGCCAACATCCGTTTCACGTTAGTCTGAACAATGGCCACAAGATTGCCAAGAGCCACCGTGATGATACAAATGCCCAGAATTAACAGATTCCAATCGGGTTTAATGCCGCCGAAAGCTTCCAGGAGAACCCGAAGGAACGCGGCAAAGCTGGCAGCCTTGGAAGCCACCGCCATAAACGCCGTCACAGACGTTGGGGCTCCTTCGTACACATCAGGCGTCCACATATGAAACGGCACCGCCGCAACTTTAAACCCGAATCCCACGATCAACAGCATAAGCGCAATGAACACTAACGGATCATCGATTCCTCGCCCATTGACCACAGCCGCAATTTCCACCAGCCTCGTACTTCCCGTGACTCCGAATATAATTGAAATCCCATAGAGCAAAATTCCTGAGGAGAAGGCCCCCAACACAAAATATTTGGCGGAGGACTCGATTGACCTGAGTTCAAAACGCTTGAACCCGGCCATAATATAGAGGGTAATCGACATCAGTTCGATTCCAAGATAGATCGTGAGCAAATCAGCCCCCGATACCATCACCATCATTCCGGTCAATGCCAATAAAACAAAGGCGTAGTATTCCGCGAGTTGGATCTTTTCCTCTTTGAGATACCCCATGGACAATAAAATGGTCAGACCACTCACGAGATACAGCAACATTTTCCAAAATACGGCGTACGAATCCACGACCACTAAATCACTAAAGGCCATGACCCGCTCACCAAAACCGCCCGCCGTGACCACGCTGCATACCACAAGAATGCCGAGACTCATCCACGCCAGGAAATCTTTTTTGTGTGCAGGCGTAATGGGATCAAGAACAAGAATCAGACATGCCATGCCCACGATGAGCATTTCAGGAAGAATGAGAAGAAGATCGGCGAGAGGAAGCATCATGGGGCAACCTCACCCTTCATGCTAAGCGGATGCCCAAATGACTCGGCCGTCATCGTCAGGGTGTGGCTTTGTCCACCCCCTCCCTTCTGAACCAGGACTGATGTGGATTGGGATGCGATGACCCGCTCCACGCTGGCATGCATCACATCCAGCAACGGTTTCGGATAGAGCCCAATCCAAAACACCAACACCACTAACGGAACCAGCATGCCAAATTCCCTGGCATTCAAATCAGTTAATTTGGGGAGCATCTGCGGAGAGGCCGGCCCATAGATCATCCGTTGCACCAAATACAATATATAGGCGGCAGCCAAAATAATCCCCAAAGCGGCCAGAGTCCCTGTCAACTTGCTCCAGGCAAAGGTTCCCACCAGGACTAAAAACTCTCCGACAAAACTATTCATGCCTGGAAGGCCAACGGAAGACAACGCAAAGATCACAAAAAATGTCGCGTATTTCGGCATTGCGTTCGCCAATCCGCCATTATCGGTAATTTGCCGGCTGTGTGTCCGTTCGTAAATGATACCCACACACATAAAGAGAGCGCCGGTCGTAATGCCGTGGTTGATCATCTGAATGACCGCGCCTTCAATTCCCTGGGCATTGAGCGCAAAAATTCCCAGGGTGACAAACCCCATGTGACTGACACTGGAATAGGCAATAAGTTTTTTGAGGTCTGATTGCGCCAAGGCCATATAGGCCCCATAAATAATGGCGATAACCGACAGGGTCATGATGACGGGGGTAAACGCAACGGAGGCATCAGGCAACATGGGCAATGAAAACCGTAAAAATCCATAGGTCCCCATCTTGAGCAGGACACTTGCGAGAATGATACTCCCTGCAGTGGGCGCTTCAACATGGGCATCCGGGAGCCAGGTATGAAAAGGAAACATGGGCACTTTTACCGCAAAGGCGGCAAAAAAAGCCCAGAACAGCAGGGATTGCAACCCAGAGGCATAAGAGGCGTGTGTTAACGCCAAAATATCAAAGGTTCGCCCACCTTCAAAAAACAGCACCAAGATCGCTACCAGCAGCAAGATACTGCCGGCCAGGGTATACAGGAAAAACTTGATCGCCGCATAGACACGATTCGGCCCACCCCAGACCCCAATCAAAAGATACATGGGAATCAGCATCGTCTCCCAAAACACATAAAACAGCACAAAATCCAAGGCAGCAAACACGCCGATCGTCGCGGTCTCCATTACCAACAAACTGATCAGGAATTCTTTCATTCTAGTTTGAACCGACGTCCAGGAGACGAGAATACAGAGAGGAGTCAGAAATGTCGTCAAGAGGATCAACGGCATGCTGATCCCATCCACACCCAGGGAATAATGAATCGCGGGGGAATTGATCCATAGATGCTTTTCCACAAACTGCATGCCGGCATTGGCATTGTCGAACGCGAACCATAGAGGCAGGGAGGCCAGCAACGTCAGGACGGAAACTATCAACGCAATAGCCCGTGAAAGGGCCTCATGAGCCAGCAAGACCGCGACCACTCCGAGCAGCGGGAGAATAAGCACGATCGTGAGCCAGGGGATCCCCCCTGTGGGAATAACCATCTCAGTCACGATTGAATAATCTCCTGCCATACGGTTGTCTGTTGAACCATCACGAGTATCCCATCATACGTTCTGCCACCCACCCTAATAAAAGATCATCGCACCTAAAATGACCACCGCGCCGACCGTCATGGCCAGCGCATAATTTTGTGCTTGTCCGCTTTGAAGTCTACGCGTCACCCATCCTCCCCAGGCCACGGCTCGCGCCACTCCATTGACCGCACCATCAATCACCGCAATATCCACCCTTTTCCATAACCGATCCGCGAGATTCAATGTTGGCATCACCACGGTCCGGTCATAGGCTTCATCCACAAACCATTTATTCAAGGACAACTGATACAGCGATTGCCACTGATTGGCCAATCGGTCAGGCAAGCCCGGCGACTTCACATAGACCCAATAGGCGCCGGCAATCCCTAGCAGACCCATTGCGGTGGCCGTCATCATAATGCCCATGGCCGCAGATCCTTCGTGATGACCTCCACCACTCTCAGCAGGGGGAAACGCAGGGGCCAAAAACTCTGGAATTCCCATGTATCCTGCGAGGATACTCAGAACCGCAAGAATCAGAAGAGGAAACGTCATCGTTTTTGACGGTTCATGAACATGCTGGGCATGGTGGGGATCCACTCGCGATTCTCCCCAAAATGTCACAAACACCAATCGAAAACTGTAAAAGGCCGTCATGAGCGCGGTCAGCAATCCTAAGACGGTCAGGACCTTACCCAGGTCGCCGGACATCCAGGCCGCCAGGAGTAATTCATCTTTACTAAAAAATCCCGCAGTGAGTGGAAATCCGGACAGGGCCAGGGCTCCAATGAGAAAGGTCCAATACGTCACAGGGAGCTTATCTTTAAGTCCACCCATATTTTTCATATCTTGCTCATGATGAAGAGCAATGATCACCGCCCCACACCCGAGGAATAACAAGGCCTTAAACGCGCCGTGGGTGAGAAGATGATACATTCCGGCAATATAGCCACCCAGCCCACAGGCCATCATCATGTACCCAAGTTGGCTGAGTGTGGAATACGCCACAACCCGCTTGATATCAGTTTGCGTGAGCGCGATCGTCGCGCCGATAAACATCGTGACTCCACCGACCACTGCCACCACATCCATGGCCACGGGAGAAAGGTTGAATAATGGGGCAAATCTGGCCACCATAAATACCCCTGCCGTCACCATCGTCGCCGCATGAATGAGCGCTGAAATCGGAGTGGGACCCTCCATCGCATCCGGCAACCACACATGCAGAGGCACTTGAGCAGATTTTCCGACTGCCCCGATAAAGAGAAAGAGGCAGATCAAGGTCATCACTGATATTTCCCAATGACCTCCGACAGAACCAAGAAGATTTACCAGGCCACCAGCCTTCTGCTCCAACTGAGGAAACACCTCCTGATAATGCAGACTGCCGAAGGTGACAAAGACCAGCAGAATACCCAACATGAATCCGAAATCCCCGACCCGATTCACCAGAAACGCCTTGGTGGCCGCGGCCCTGGCTGATTCACGCTCATACCAATGGCCGATTAACAGGTAGGAGCACAGACCCACCGCTTCCCAAAAGACAAAAAGCTGAAGGAAATTATCGGACATCACCAGCATCAACATGGAAAAGGTAAAGAGCGCGATATTGCTAAAAAATCTGGCGTAGCCTGGCTCTCCATGCATGTAGCCAATCGTGTAGACATGGACCAAGGAACTCACAATGGTGACAAGTAACAACATCGCGACTGTGAGCTGATCGACAAATAACCCTATGGCAATATGAAGATTTCCCGAATCTGCCCAGGTATAGAGAGGGATATGAAGCGGCTGACCACCGGCCACATCGACAAGCGCCATGATGGAAAGAAGGAGCGATCCCAGGACGGCAGGAACGGCCACCCAATGGCTTCGGTCTTTGATCCAGTGACCGAATAGCCCTAGGATGACAAAGGCCAGGAGTGGGAGGAAAGGAATTAAGGCGTAGAGCATCGCCTTACCATTTCAGCAACCGGAAGTCGTCAATGTTGGTACTGGCCGAATGCCGATAGAGCGCGATGATAATCGCCAGCCCTACCGCAACCTCCGCAGCAGCCACGGTAAGCGCAAAAAACACGAACACCTGACCGGAAAGATTACCCAAATAGGAAGAGAAGGCCACAAAATTAATATTCGTGGCATTCAGCATCAACTCAATGGATAATAAAATAATGATGATATTGCGTCGAATGAGCACTCCTACCAATCCGATTGAGAACACGATCCCGCTCAGCACAAGATAGTAACTCACGGGAACGTCCATTAACTCTTGGCCTCCAATATCCCCTTTTTGGTGAGGATGACCGCACCCACCATCGCCACTAAGAGAATGAGAGACGCGATTTCGAAGGGAAACAGATACGTGGAATACAGCAGCTCGCCAATCGATTCCGTATTGCCCTGGGTGAAATGGGTCGGCTCTCCCGGGTCAGGAAGATTCGCACCCAATGAGGATTCGCCCTTCACCACCAGCAACACCGCCTCCGCAAAGACCATACATCCCAGAAAGAGGCCGACGGTCAATTGGTGATGAAAGCGTACTTCCCCCTTCAAATTGAGCAACATGACCACAAAAAGATAGAGCACCAGAATTGCGCCCGCATAGACCAGGATTTGAATCACGGCCAGGAACTCTGCATGCAACGTGACAAAGAGCCCCGCGACGTGGAAGAACATGACCAGGAGCGCCAGCGCACTATACACCGGGCTTCTCAGGGCCACGACCAGAGCGGCCGTTGCCACAATCACACTGGCAAAATAGAAAAAAACTATCGTTCCCATTACCTGCTCATTAAAAAACTTTTGGGATATTCCTTGTCCGGCATGTGGACCGAGTGCAGCGCCAGACCATAACGGCTACTATTCTTTTTGAGGAATTTCCTTAAACCCTACGTTAAAATAGGCCACATTGGGATGCTGAAATTCCAGGCGCTTTTCCCGAATCGGATAATTTCGATCGCCAATAGCCAGAAGCTGCTCCTTATTTAATTGAAGCTGGCGCTTATCGTAGACCGCCCATTCATACTCCTGAGTCATTCCCAACGCATCAACGGGGCACGCTTTCACACACAACCCGCAAAACAAACATCGGGTCATGTCCATGTAATATTCCTTGGAATATCGCTTCGTGGGTTCCCCCGGTACCTCGGCACTCACGACTCGGATGACACGGGAGGGACAAGCCGCCTCGCATAAATCACATCCCACGCACTTTTCCGTTCCATCATCGTAGCGCAATAACGCCAACATACCGCGATAGTTGGACGGCAACTGTTTCTTTTCGTGCGGGTATTGTAAGGTGATAGGCTTATAATGAAGGAAATGGGATAAGGTCGCCTTCATCCCTAACGCAATCTCATAAAAAGTAAGCGTTTTGACCCACTCCTTGAGTTTCATACCATTCAACCTTCTTAGCTCCCTGGAAAGAGAAAGGCGACGATCGCCGTCAACACAATATTCGCCAATGCAATGGGAAGGAGGACCTTCCACCCGAACCGCATGAGCTGGTCATATCGTAATCGAGGCAAGGTGGCCCGAATCCAGAAAAACAAAAAGAGGAAAATCGC
>CABVRQ010000034.1:14587-42389 GCA_902500695.1 uncultured Nitrospira sp.
AGGGAATACTTACTATTTGATGACCATCCGCCCAAAATAATGCCGTATGCTCCGATTGAAGCAAACGCCAGGATATAGAGAACACCGATATTGATGTCGGTAATCACAAACGGCTTAAAGTTGACGCCGCCCACATCCACAGTCCAATCCGGGCCAAAGGGAATGACGGCGAATCCGATGAGGGCGGGAACTAATGACAACACAGGCGCCATGCTAAACATGAACTTATTGGCACCGGCTGGAATGATGTCTTCTTTAAAAAAGAGCTTTAAGCCGTCGGCTACCGGTTGCAGAATGCCATAAGGCCCGACCTCCATCGGTCCCATCCGATCCTGCATCCAACCCAATACCTTGCGTTCCAACAAGGTAAGCGCTGCGACGGTCGTGAGTACGGCCAACATCACGACAACAATTTGAGATAATGTCAGCCCTAAACGGATCAGTACCGTTTCCATAACGGATTCACTCCTCCACTCAATTAATCAAACCACAAGCAGGGAACGACCTCATGCCCCTACGTATTTTCCCAAACGAACACGAGCCACCTTAGAATAGGGCACCTGCGTTTCAGGGTCCACGTGATACGGCAGTAACCGCCTGATTTCCTCATCAAAATGTTCAGGAAACACCGCGACGCCTTGCGGAATACGCTCACGAAGTCCGACCGGCACCATCACTTCCCCTAAACGATTACTCACCTTTACAGTGTCTCCCTCATTGATCCCACGTCGAGCTGCCTCTTCGGGGTGCACGTAGAGTTTTCCTATTGCTTCGACTTGCAGCAAGCCCTTGGCCTTTCGGGAAAGTTTTCCGGAATGAAACAAGGATTGCGAAACCTGCAAGATTAGGTCATCCGCATCATCAGCTGAATCGTTTGCCTGCAATTGGTACCGCGTGGCCATATCCCGTTGATAATCCGCCGTGAGGTATCTTGCGATGACCGACAAATCAGGTCGAGCGGACAAGGGGGAAGGCCCTAAGGTTCGTGTTCCAGGAAGGAGATTATGTATTTCTTTGCCGATTTCCTTGACGTCTCCATATTCCATTGGATCATTCATCATCACCGACAGCGCGGAGAAAATTTCCCAGTCCGGTCGGCTTTCCCCAACCAAATCAATCGCTTTTCGTACTGACTGAATATGGCCTTCGGTGTTGGTAAAGGTTCCGTCTTTTTCAGCATAGGAACAGGCAGGTAGAACAACATGAGCTTTCTGGGCGGTTTCAGTGAGAAACAGTTCCTGACAGACTAGAAACTCCAGTTTCTCTAATGCCGAATGAATACCCGATGACGGAGGTAAGGAGGCCAGAGGATTTTCACCAATGACAAATAAGGCTTTCAATTTGCCTTGCTGGGCATCTTCAATCATCTGTGGGAGTGAAGAGCCTGGTGTGTCGGGAATTGGCCGACCCCACGATTGCGCCAAGCGCTTCCTCACCTCCGGGTCACCCAGGGATTGCCCTCCAGGCAATACCGACCCGATTCCTCCCATTTCAAAGGCTCCCTGATCATTATTTTCTTCCGCCAGAGGAGCAAGACCACAACCGGGTTTTGTGAGTTTTCCCGTTATCAATAACAGGTCCAACAAATTCATAGTCATTCCGAATCCACCCACAGATCGCAGGACTCCCGGTCCGACAAGGATGACGACCTTCTCCCCTTTGGCAAACACCTGGCCGGCTTGAATAAACATTTCCGAAGCCAGTCCTGTTTGGGCTTGAATCGCATCCCAGGACAGGGCTTTCAGCGTGGTGGTCATGTCGTTGTCATAGGACGAGGCGTTGGCCTGAAGTTCCGGATCCACTAGTTGCTGATCAACCACCGCCTTCAGCATGCCCAAAATTGCTCCGGCATAGGCCGTCGGTTTGACGCCCAGATGATATTTGGCCAGATTCACAATATTGCTGATGCTCCCAATGGCAGGTTGCAACGCTTCGATCGTAATCAGCTTCGCCCCTCGTCGTTTCACCGCTTCTTTGACCTTCAACCCTGTAATCGGATTGGTTTCCGTAATATTGGTCCCGACGAGTAAAAGCGTATCTGCCGATAGAATATCGTCAAAGCTCACGGCCCAACGATGGGTGCCTTGCACCCGCTGCATGGCATGCACCGCATTCAGATGGCCATACCGCACGCTGCTATCAATCCGATTGGTCCCCACCACACCACGCATGAATTTCTGAAAAACATAGATATCTTCATTGGTGCATCGTCCCGTAATTAATCCGCCGATCGCATCGGGACCATACTTGGCTTTAATTTCTAATAAGCGCTGTCCCACCAGCTCCAAAGCCTCTTCCCATTGCACAGGTTGAAAGGCTTCCCCTTGACGGATGAGAGGCGCCGTCAACCGATCATGATGAACGCTGACTTCGTAACCAAAGTAGCCTCGGGCACAGAGATCACCGTTGTTGCGACCGGCCCCGTGAGTGGAATTCACTTCGATGAGGTCATTATTCTTGGTTTGAAAGGTGATTTGACACCCATCCCCGCAGTAGCCACAAATGGAATCAGTCCGCTTCAGCATCCATGGGCGAAATTCGTACATGGAGAGTCGACTGGTTATGGCTCCCACCGGACAAATCTGGATACACCCACCACAAAACTCACAATCCAATTCATGAGCCCCGAAGGCTTTAATTTCCGTCATCGTGCCGCGTCCCACGGGCGCAAGGGCTTTCACATCCATGACCTGATCACAATAGCGTACGCACCGCAAACATTGGACACAGCGGTTCATCTGCGTTTCTATCAGCGGGCTGAAATACTCCTTGGGAAAGACCCGTTTGAGTTCCTTAAATCCGCTGGTCGTCGCGGTGTATTCATGGGAAAAGTCCTGAAGATCGCACCGCCCCCCTTGGTCGCAGACCGGACAATCCAACGGGTGATTGGCCAAGATAAAATCTAACACGGATTTGCGAGCCTCTTGCACCACAGAGGAAGACGCCGATTTCACTACCATGCCTTCCGCCACTTGCGTACTACAGGAGGTTTGCAACCGAGGCATTTTTTCAATTTCCACTAAACACATCCGGCAATTGGCGTCGGGGGTCAGCTTCGGGTGATAGCAAAAGTGCGGCACCATGACGCCGACCTGCCGCGCAGCCTCAATGACCAGCGTCCCTTTTGCAACCGATGCCGACTTGCCATCGATCGTCAACGTAATCATGTCTGTCGTGGTCGTTGGGGTTGTTGTCATTTCAGTAACACTCAATGGGTGAAAACCGGAATTTCCTTGTTCCGAGGCATCGCCTCTTGGGCTTCCAGAATGAGCGCCTCATATTCCCCGCGCCAATGACGCAAAGTGCTGACAATGGGAGATACGGCCGCATCACCGAACGCACAGACCGTGCGGCCGGGAATATTTCCGCAGAGTTCATCAAGGACACCAATATCTTCAGGACGCCCTCGTTTGTTCCAGATTCGCTGAAGAGTTTGAACAAGCCAGGAAGTTCCTTCCCGGCATGGCGTACATTTTCCGCACGATTCATGATAGAAAAATTCCATCAATCGAAGAGCGGCCCACACCATATTCGTGCCTTCTTCCATCACCGTGACGCCGCCGGATCCCAGCATAGAGCCGGCTAATGCCACTGACTCAAAATCCATTTTCACATCAAGGTGGTCAGGCGTCAGAAATGGAGCCGAAGCCCCACCAGGGATAAAGGCCTTGAGGGGCTTATCCGATCGCATTCCTCCGCCCAATTCATAAATCAATTCGCGGAAAGTGATGCCCATGGGAGCCTCATAATTGCCAGGCCGCTTCACATGTCCACTCAAACAAAACACCCGCGTTCCGCAACTTTTAGGCGGAGAGCCAATCGAGGCAAACCATTCCCCCCCTCGATTGATAATATGAGGAATATTCGCCATCGTTTCGACGTTATTGACCACAGTGGGGTTTTGATACAACCCATGCGTCGCCGGAAACGGCGGCTTAAAACGAGGCATGCCCCGTTTACCTTCTAACGATTCAAGAAGCGCCGTTTCTTCACCACAAATATAGGCTCCGGCACCAAGGTGGACAAATATATTGATCGTCAATCCGCTCCCCAGAACATTCTCGCCAAGATACCCGGCCGCATAGGCCTCCTGAAGAGCCTGTTCCAGAATCTTCGCGCCGAGACGAAACTCTCCTCGAATGTAGATGTAGGCGGTTTGTGCGCCAATGGCGAAACAGGTAATGGCCATCCCCTCCAGCATTTGATGGGGATCCCGTTCCATGAGTTGCCGGTCTTTAAATGTTCCGGGTTCGCTTTCATCCGCATTGCAGCACAAATATTTAGGACCGGGATGGTTCTTGGGAATGAATCCCCATTTCACACCGGTGGGAAACCCGGCTCCACCACGACCGCGAAGACCTGATTTTTTCACCACCTCAATCACCTGATCGGGCTGCATATCCTTCAGAACTGTCCGAAGAGCTGTATACCCACCGGTCCCTTCATAGTCAGCCAGCGAACCGGTGTATCCCGGCTGTTCCATATTCTTCAATAAGATTTTTTCGTATGTAGCCATAACACACTAATTCGTGAACGGGCGGTTATGAATAACCCATGAATTGCTTATCCATGTCTATTCCTTGCAAAGACTCCTGTCATTTAGCAAGGGGCTGAGGATACATGAAGGGTCCTGTTTTAAGCGAACAGGTCCCGTCCCGTTTCAAATCGTCCAGGACACGCCCGACCTTTTCTTCAGATAATTGCTCATAATAGTCATCATTTACCTGCATCATGGGACCGGTCCCACAGGATCCAAGACACTCCACCACGCTGAGCGTAAAGATGTTATCTGCAGTTGTTTGACCTGGGGCAATGCCCAGTTTTTTCTGGATCCACGTCACAAGATCATCAGATCCAACTAAGGCGCACATGAGCGATTTACACACTTGAAGGTGAAACTTCCCGATCGGCTTGAGATTAAACATTGTATAAAACGTCACGGTCTCAAACACTTGCGGGGGAGTCAAATCCAATATTTTGGCAATCTCTTTCATGGCCGGCTCACTCACAAACCCTTCTTCCCGCTGCGCCAAATTCAATAACGGCAATAACGCCGAACGCTTCACCGGATAGCGGGACAGAATGGCATCAACCTCCTTTTTGAATCGCTCAAATAGCATAGAACACTCGTTCGTTGAGTCGAGCAGTCATCACCCAATGGCCATCGTGTCCCTCAGCCCTTAATTCCATGACCCCATTCCCCATGTTATCGATCACACTCCCCCATCACAATATCGTACGTTCCGAAAATCGTGACGATATCCGAAATCAAATATCCACGGGCCATATGATCAAAGGCACCCATATGGATAAAGGAAGGAGATCGGATTTTCAACCGGTAGGGACGCGAACTCCCGTCACTTATGATAAAGAAGCCCAATTCACCTTTAGGCACCTCCGTTGCACAATACGTTTCGCCTTTCGGTGGCTTAAATCCTTGCGTAAAGATAATGAAATGATGAATCAGGCTTTGCATATCCCTCATCACTTCGGGCTTGGGGGGTGGAATGGCTTGAGCATCAACGGCCATCACCGGCCCCTCAGGCATTTGATTGAGGCATTGTTCAATGATGCGAGCGCTTTGCCACATTTCTTCCATCCTGATCCAATACCGGTCATAGGTATCCCCGTCTTTTCCAAGAGGGACTTCCCAATCCACACGATCATACACGCCATACGGCTCCAGCTTTCGAATATCATAGGACACTCCCGACCCGCGCAGGACCGGCCCTGTGCATCCAAAATTGATGGCATCCTCCGCAGAAAGGAGTGCCACGCCTTTTGTGCGAGCGACCCAAATTCTATTTTTTTGTAAGAGTGTGTCGTATTCCCGAATGTGTTCAGGAAACGTTTTCAAAAAATCCCGGAGGGTCGTAATAATTTCCGGCGTGAGATCCGCATCCACGCCTCCAATCCGATAGTAATTCAATGTCAGACGAGCCCCACACAATTTTTCAAACATATCTAACAAGACTTCACGCTCCCGGAAGGTCCAGAAAAACACGGTCATCGCCCCAATATCCAGGGCCTGTGTTCCCAGCCAGAATAAATGGCCAATGATACGTTGCATTTCGGCAACGATGGTCCGCACATATTCCGCCCGTTCCGGAACGGTCATATCTATGAGTTTTTCCACGGCCCGCACATACGCATAGTTATTGGTCATGGCACAGACATAGTCTAGGCGATCGGTATGTGGGACCATCTGCATATACGTCAGGCCTTCAGCCAGTTTTTCCACTCCCCTGTGCAGGTATCCAAGATCAGGCGTCGCCTTGCTGACCCGCTCACCATCCAGCTCCAACACGACCCGAAGCACACCATGGGTACTAGGATGCTGTGGACCCATATTGAGAAGCATTTCCGTGGTGCGTTTGGTGTCACCTGGATGGTCATCCGCCATGAATTGATGCCGTTGATCATCAGGCACCTCGGATTCCGACCATTCCCCAACCGGTTCATCCAGCCTGGGAAGAAAATCAAAGCGGCTCCGCCACCCTTTCCCTTCAGCCGGGAAATCTTTTCGTAACGGATACCCTTCATCATAATCATCAGGCATCAAAATTCGACGAAGATCGGGATGCCCGCTAAAGCGGATGCCCATCAAGTCGTACACTTCACGTTCCAGGAAATTCGCCCCTTTCCAGATCCCACTGATTGAGGCAATTTCCGGGTGGTCCTCTGTCACGCGAGCTTTAATTCGGATTCGGGTTCCATGTGGAAGGGAGAGAAAGTGATAAATGACTTCAAATCGCTCAAGGTCATCAGGATAATCCGCCGAACAGATATCGGTGATATGATCCAACGCCATCGAGGGATCGTCATGGAGAAATTGCGCAATTTCCAGCCAATGATCGGCTTGCACTTGTGCCCACAAGTCCAAACGCACGGGATCCTGCTGCGCCGTCAGCACCGCCTGAGGAAAACGGTTCACCAGGGATTCAAGAAAAGAATGCATAAATCCGATCTGTTGCTGGATCGTTGATGGTCGAAAAACCGTCGACACAACTTCCGGTATTACTTCACAAAGTATTTTTCTTTTTGAATTTTTTCTTGGAGTTTAATAAGACCATCCATGAGCGCCTCCGGCCTTGGTGGACAACCTGCGATATAGACATCCACAGGAACAATTTGATCCACACCCTGAACCACACTGTAACTATTGTAATGATTCCCGGATGTCGCGCAGGATCCCATGGAGATCACATATCTGGGCTCCGCCATTTGATCATAAATTCGACGGATCACCGGTGCCATTTTCCGGCAAACCGTACCAGCCACAATCATCAAATCTGACTGGCGTGGTGACGCACGAAATACCCCGGCCCCAAATCGATCGATGTCATATTTGGAAGACACCGAGGCGATCATTTCAATCGCACAACAGGCTAATCCGAACGTCATCGGCCAAAGGGCTGATTTCCGACACCAGGCAATACAATAATCCAGGTTGGTCGTAATAATATTCGGTTCAAGTTGTCGTTCAAGCATGCCCATAAAATTATCCTGCGTACATCAATGTTCTGTATGTGGCTCGTTTCCTATCCCAAAACTACGGGGGTGCCATTGTACTGGGTGACCTGCGGTTATTTCCAGGCGTAAAGGCTTATTTTTGTTAATCCCAATCTAACGCACCTTTTTTCCAGGCATACCAGAATCCCACAATAAGAATGGCCAGGAATACTCCCATTTCAACAAGGCCAAGAAGACCAAGCTTTTTAAACACCACCGCCCAAGGAAATAAGAACACCACCTCAATATCAAAAATAACAAAGAGCATGGCAATGATGTAGTACCGCATCGGGAACTGAACCCTGGCGTCCATAAACAACGGAGCGCCACTTTCGTAAGGAAGAAGTTTCGCCCGATAGGGCCGGCTGGGACGGATAAACCACCCCACAACCAGGGACCCGACTCCAAAGAGTGTCCCAAGAACCATGAAGATGATGATGGGGAGATAATTAAAAGGAACCGGTTCACTACCCATGGGTCACTCTCATTCCAGAATGAGTCATACTCACCACACTAAACTCCGATTACAAACTTTCTTATCTGGCTTTTTCACTGTTAGGACATTACGTCATCAAAAAAAGCCCGATACCGCAAGCCTTGAAGAGCGAAAGGCTCCATCCCTTTTCGCTGAGCAAGAACCTTAAACGTCGTCCCCATACCATGCGGACGCAATAATTGAGTCAACGCCCTGACATCATCAGACTCTTGCTCCTGGTCTCGCACCAATTCTTCGACTCCTAACCCGATCAGCCAATTGGCCATAGTCGTAAACCCGATGAGGTCCAACCCGCATGTGGTTCCCACACTCGCCAAAGCAGAAAAGTTAACATGAGCCGTCATATCCTGCTCTCCAACCCTTGAATACGGATCGGTCGAAATGGCATGCCGATAATAACACAAGAAGGTCCCGTCCTTCCGGTCGGAACGATAATAATCACTATGCGTATGACCATAGTCGACGGTCACCACGACACCGCGATGGAGAAGGCGAGCCACATGCTTCATCCAATGCTCAGCGGCAAGATGGAGTTCCGAGGCTTGGCCTTCACTCAAGGCCACCTTATGAGACTCGATGTATTCGATCAATTTCGGGGAGAGACTATGATCCAGACATTCAACAAAATGCCCGCCTCTGAAGGCCACATATATTTCATGTAGACGTTGATCAGCCATACGGACTCGATGGACGGGTAACGCATCAACTAATTCGTTGGAAAAGACAACACCGGTCACCGAATCCGAGTCAACTTCCTCTATGGAAGACCTCCAACTCAGATGACTTTCCCCCCAGCCCCCCCCTACCTCGCTGAGCTTGACTGCCTGACGCGATTGGAGATGAGGACTCCGCTCGACGATTTGATAAGAAAGGCGGTGAAAAAAATCAGAATCGATCGTTCGGCATTCTTGAATGAAATCGAAAGCAAAGGTTCCGTTCCCTGCACCAATTTCCATAAAAGTAAACTGAGCGGGACGGCCTAACCGGTCATCGATAGCCAAAATCTGGCGAACCAAGGTTTTCGCCAAAATAGGGGAAAGTTCCGGTGCCGTATAAAAATCACCACCCCATCCGATCCGGTCTGAGGAAGGGAGGTCAGGTTCAACCTTTTTGGTCATATAATATCCGTGTGGAACATCGTAGAGGGCCAATTCCATGAAACGCGCAAAACTCATGGGACCATTAAGGTCAATTTCCGACAGAATCTTCTCGATAAGGTCTGGATTACCCTGTATGTTCTGATGATCTGATGGCACGAATGGACTATGGTCACTCCTGCAATATGCCCATTGAGAATCGGTTACGATAACGGCCTACCTTCAACCAAGTCAAGCAATTTCGTACTTTTTATGGCAATAAAAAACAATGAATTCAATATGTTATGGGCAAGAACCAAATCAAAAGAGGAAGGAAGGTGAGTGGCAAACGGGAAGAGAGTGCAGTGACAACAGGACTAGCGTCAATTAAAAGAGCATGGCAGGCCTTTCAGGTGTTAGGTCCCGTGGCATTTCTTGTATTTTTTCCCGCTCCCGCATGGACAGGGATCGTTCCGGCCAACTTTCTCCTCGGCACGTTGAACGGTGCGTGGTGATGGAGTGGCAGCGGACTCATCTCCTCGGTTCAAATTTAATTGTGCCGGGCGAGGCGCTTCCCGCTCAGGCTCGGGCCGTTCACCGCGAACCAATTGAAATTTAAAGAGCCGTTCTAAGGTATCATTCTTAATCCGCTCCATCATTCCGGCAAACATGTCATAGCCTTCACGCTTATATTCTGCGAGGGGATCCTTTTGCCCATACCCGCGCAGGCCGATTCCATCCTTCAACTGATCCATTCCCCACAAGTGATCCTTCCAATGATGATCAATCATTTGAAGCAGAATCGTGCGTTCCACATAATGCACGAGATCCTCGGTGGCGCCATGCTCCTGGATTAGTCCTTGGACTTTGTTCCGGTAGGCCTCCTTTAATTTTTCTGGAATTTCTTCCTTGAGCGCGTCTCGACCGACGTCTTTGATCTCATCCGCTTGAATCACATCCACGCCAAATTGTCCCTGCACTGATTCCACCAATCCCGCAACATCCCATTCCTCGGCGTACTGCTCCTCAGGGCAATAGACATCGACGAAGCGTTCGCCCACTTCCTCAATCATACCGAGAACGTCTTCGGTCACATCGGTCGCATGTAATACATTCTGCCGATGTTTATAGATCACCTCCCGTTGCTTACTCATCACATCATCATATTCAAGAAGATGTTTGCGAATTTCAAAATTATGGCCTTCGACTTTCTTTTGCGCATTTTCAATGGATTTAGTGACCATCCTGTGCTCAATGGGCACACCTTCTTCCATGCCGAGCTTCAGCATGAGGTTTGACACCCGTTCAGACGCAAAAATGCGAAGCAAGTCATCTTCCAAGGAAAGGAAAAAGCGCGAGGAGCCGGGATCTCCCTGCCGTCCGGCCCGTCCTCTCAGCTGATTGTCGATCCGGCGGCTCTCATGACGTTCCGTCCCGACAATGTGCAATCCTCCGGCGGCCAGCACTTCTTTCTTATTCTCCTCACAGGTGGCTTTAATTGTGGCGTACGCTTTGTTTTGCTCCTCTTCTGTCAGATCTTCCCCCCGATAAATAACCTGTTGTTTGAAGAGAGCTTCAGCATTGCCTCCCAATAATATATCGGTCCCGCGGCCGGCCATGTTGGTCGCAATCGTCACCGCACCTTTTTGCCCCGCCTGGGCAATAATTTCTGCTTCTTTTTCATGGAACTTGGCATTCAAGACATGATGCTTTACGCCTCGATGCTTCAATAAGGCCGCAAGGCGTTCCGACTTTTCAATGGAAATCGTGCCAATGAGAGTCGGTTGACCCTTCTCATGATACTCCTTGATCTCGTCCGCAATAGCCTCGAATTTCTCCTTTTCCGTCCGGTAGACCACATCCGGGTTATCAAGTCGAATCATATTGCTATTGGTGGGCACCACATTCACTTCGAGGTTGTAGATTTTCGCAAATTCTGCAGCTTCGGTGTCCGCTGTCCCGGTCATGCCTGCCAGTTTATTGTACATACGAAAATAATTCTGGAACGTCACGGACGCCAGAGTTTGGTTTTCGTTGGCAATTTTTACCCCTTCTTTAGCCTCCACAGCCTGATGAAGCCCATCACTCCAGCGTCGTCCCGGCATTAATCGACCGGTAAACTCATCAACAATCATCACCTCGCCATCTTTCACCACATACTCGACATCCCGATGATAGAGCACATGGGCCTGGAGAGCCTTAATGACGTGATGCACCAAACTCAGGTGTTTCAAGTCATAGAGATTATCGACACCCAGCAGTTTCTCAACATGCGCATTGCCTTCATCGGTCAGAGATACCGTTTTTGTTTTCTCTTCAATTGTATAATCCTCTTCCCGTTTGAGGTGAGGAATGATCCGATCCACCTGGAAATAGAGGTCTGTGCTTTGTTCGGCGGGCCCGGAAATAATCAGAGGCGTCCGAGCTTCGTCGATGAGAATACTGTCAACTTCGTCAACAATGGCAAAATTCAATTCCCGTTGAACGCCCTGACTCAAGTCCGTGACTACGAGATTATCCCTTAAATAATCGAAGCCAAATTCATTATTGGTCCCGTAGGTAATATCGGCCCCATAGGCCTCACGTCGAGAGCATGGCCGAAGAAATTGCAACCGTTTATCCGGGGCATCGAAGGTCGGATCGAATAAAAATGAGGCGTCATGTTGAATGGTCCCGACTGATAAGCCTAAACCATGGTAGAGCGGCCCCATCCACTGGGCATCGCGCTTCGCCAGATAATCGTTCACCGTCACCAGATGAACCCCTTTTCCCTCCAACGCATTCAAATAGACAGGAAGGGTGGCGACAAGGGTTTTTCCTTCACCTGTGCGCATTTCGGCAATACGTCCCTGGTGTAAGACCATCCCCCCCAACAACTGTACATCAAAGTGGCGCATGCCAAGCCGGCGCTTGGACATTTCCCGGCATACGGCAAACGCCTCAGGGAGCACATCATCCAACGACTCTCCAGCTTCCAGTCTTTTTTTAAAGATTGGGGTCTTTGCCGCTAATCCCTCGTCATCAAGGGGTTGCAAAGATGCCTCAAATTCATTGGCTCGAATCACTTGTGGTTTGAGCCGCTTCAGCTCTCGATCATTTTTGCTACCAAAGAGAATATTTAATAGACGAACAAACATGTCGACCTTATACCTCGGATACAGAAATAGGGTTGGAGAAAATCACAATGGATAGGGATTGGGGGCTAGACACACCTTTCAAACCATATAGTTGCCCTAGTATACCGAATTACCGGTGGGAATCAACTCACGAAAAAAGGATTCATGACGGCAAAGATTCATCCTGTGACAGACGACGACACGAAACAGAGGGCAGCCATTTGCTTGACAGAATCTTTCGTATTTCCCTAGCATAAGCATCCATTATTATTCAGGGTTTTGCTCGTTTCTGGTCTGTAGATAACATGACATACCGAAAAAGTCTCACCGTTGTTCTCATTCTGATGCTCTTCCTCATCATGGGGAGCATGCATCGGACCTACGCATCGCATATTACGGAGCATACCCATCACCATACATCGGCCACGCACAGCACGGCAGTCTGTTCCTGGATGTGCGCCGCAGCACAAACCATTTCCGGGGACAACCAGGAAATATCCCCTAGCTTTCATCTTCTTGCCATCATGGAGTGGCCGCTTCCTAAAGCCCCTTCTCTTCTTTCCACTCATTTTCTTCCAACCAGAGCTCCTCCTCGGTAAATCATCCTAAGCTTGGCTCCCAAACCGCTTCCGCCATAACGAATTGAGTTGGGGAGCGGCTTAACTGAGCGCCATCAGGGAAGCTGCCTACATTTTCCTGACAGGAGAAGCCGAACGAGGTGGCAACTTCTTTAAGGGGGTAGTGAATTTATTCACGGCAAAGATGCCAGTTGGCTTTTATCTCGATATGCCGTTACCTGCAATCATAAAAAACAAACAGGGGATATAGAGCAACACGAACGGTCGTCAGGTTATGTAAGGGGAAGAGGTCTTATGGTACGTCGGCACAATTTGATGTTCTTTATTTTTTTATTTCTATGGTGCACTTTGACCTCCAACCCAATTACTTTGGCGGAAAACCCACCTGATGGCTCAGAACCTATTGAAACATTAGACGTCATTGAAGTGACCGGGACAACAGTGACAAAAACCAGTAGAACCTATTCATTTCCGTTGCCCACGTTCAACCACCCATGGCCGCCAACAACATTTCATGACCTTGGGGCTCCCGACCTTGATATCGGCAATCTCCCACAGCCGCCCACGCCCCGTATTCTCCTAGACCAGATCGGAACTACACGCGGGCGAGTGAAAAGTGTCAAACCCTTGAAAACCGAACGCCCCCTCTATCCCAGAATGGCCAGGGAGCAAGGCTGGCATGGGAAGGTGGTCCTCCGGACACATATAAGTACCGATGGCACGGTCACGAGTGCTACTGTTCAAGAAAGTTCGGGATATTCTCTCCTGGACGAGAGTGCCGTGCAATCGGTAAAGGGCTGGTCTTTTGAACCAGCTAAAAATGGAGAATTTGCGGTTGCCTCCACCGTGGATTTGCCCATTCGCTTTGATTTGCTTCAATAAACCTGTGGAATATTGCCAATATCAATAAGGTTAGCCCATGACACCTCTTCTCTCAAAAATCAGACTCATCGCGTTTTTTCTCCTCCTCACCCATGTCGGCATGAGCAGCCCCTCAAGTCAGGCTGGAGAGGCCCAGGACCTTCTTTCCCAAGCCTTTTCGTCCTATGAACAACAACAATGGACTTCGGCCGTTGCCCCTTTGGAACGTGCGCTGGCCTTGTATCCTGGATACGCTGAGGCGCACCATCTGCTGGGATTAATCCTCAACAACCTGGAGCAACCGGATAAAGCCATCATGGAGTTGCAACGGGCGGTGGAGGCCTATCCCAAATTTGCTCAAGCCTATGTGGATCTTGGCTCCCTCTACCAGCAACAGGCCCAATTCCCAAAAGCCGAGCAATCATTCAATCTTGCCTTGAAGGCCTATCCCAAGTTTACGGAAGCCCGCATCGCGTTGGCGGCGTTATTTGATCAACAACAACAGGCGCAACAAGCCATCAAGGCCCATCAGGCTGTTCTGGAACTCGAGCCTCATCGCGTCGATTCGTTATACGGCATCGCGTTTTGGCTGGCCCAGGAACAAAAGACGGATGAAGCCCAACGGTACGTCGACCAACTGGTCTCCCTCCATCCCACGTATGTGAATGGATGGTTAATGGCCGGATCACTCGCTCAACAATCTGATCACGTGGACAACGCCATTCAGGCCTACCAACATGCCGTCAAATTAAACAATGATTTAGCGAGCGCCTATTTCAACTTAGGCATCCTGTACCGGCAAAAGGAAGCCTTCAAGGAAGCGGCACAAGCATTTGAACACGTCACCGCTCTCGATAAAAACAATGCGGAAGCTCACGTCAATCTGGGAGTCGTGTATGCAGCGCTGTCCAAAATTGATCAAGCCGAGGAAGAATATCAAACGGCCTTATCCTTGAATGATCAGTTGGCCGAAGCCCACTATAATCTTGGTATGTTGTATGAGTTTCATCGCAATGCTCCCCAAAAAGCTCTCAAACATTACGAAGAATTCTTGAAGCTTGGGGGACAGGATGAACGAATTCAAACATTATTACAACGGAGCAAATCGTGAACTCCACGTTTGAAGATTCCTCTTCCGATTTCAATAATCGGATTTTTGTCCTGAGCGCTTTGGGAAGCGTTATTCTTCATGCAGGAATTCTTGCCGCCCTGACGTATATGCCAAGTCCCCCTACAATCAACGACCCCTCCCCAACGGTCCAGGTGACATTGGTTCCGGCTCTCCAGGAGATCAGTCCCACCCCACAACCGCTCACGAAACCTCTGACCCCACCCCAACCGGATTTTGCACAACCCACGCCACCGTCTCCCCGGACCCAGCCTACGCCGCCTATGCCGGCGCCACCGATGCAGGCATCGATCAAACCGACACCATCCCAACCTCTGGCTCCTCCGCCGCCTCTTCCTCAGGCAAAGCCCATGCTCAAAGACACACGAACGGCGCAGGCCATAAAGAGTCGTCAGATGATGAAAATGGCCGTTCCACCTCAACACCGGCAAAGACCTCCCCTTGCACCATCGACAACCCAGCGGGAACAACCCCCTGCCAGGACGCCCTTGCAAATGAACAATCGCGAACCAAGATCCCAGCACGCACTGCCTCCTCCGCCAAGCCCGGCGGCACGTCCGGCATTAAAAGCTCCGGCGCCAATGGCAGCGGGATCCTCAACGTCCAAGCCGAGAATTGTGGCCTCTTCCAAACCACTGTATCCTCGTGTGGCGCGTGAGTCCGGTTGGGAGGGGACGGTCATTGTGCGAACATTGGTTACCGCCGATGGCGCTCCGAGCCAGGTGGAAATTCGAAAGAGCTGCGGTCATGAGGCATTAGATCTGGCTGCCCAAGAAGCCATTAAAAACTGGAAATTTCAGCCAGCGAAGGACGGGAACATCCCCATAGCCAAATGGGTCGACATTCCCATTAAATTTGACCTGAACAGTTAAGCGACGCGAGAAGAAGGGAGTAGAGGCATGATTCAATTACTGATGGGTGGCGGATGGATGATGATCCCCATCTTAGGCTGCTCATTGTTAGCTCTGACCATCAGCATCGAACGTGGATTCCAATTCCGATCGTTGCGATTTAGCCGCCTGGCGGACCGGATGATCAAACTGGTCGAACAGGGAAAATGGACCGATGCGCTGGCATTGGCTGAACAACGTCAGAGCCCCACACTCCGCGTGCTTGCGGCAGGCATATTTCATCGAGACCAACAGCCCGACAAAGCCATGGAATCGGCGGGAATCGCCGAGGTATCCCGATTGAAGCGGGGATTATCCGTCCTGGATACCGTCATTACGTTGGGGCCCTTACTGGGACTGCTCGGAACAATTATTGGAATGATCGATTCCTTCGGCATCATGTCCGAAACAGGACTAGGGAATCCCCACGCGGTCACAGGGGGAGTGGCTGAAGCACTCATTTGCACCGCTGCGGGAATCGGGGTTGCTGTCATTACGCTCATTCCTTACAACATGTTCCTTTCTATGGTCGAACGGGAAACCGAGCGTATTGAACAATATGCCACCAAACTCCAGTCGTTCCTGGGGAATTCCTAATGCCCACCTTCAGATTACGGGCATTCATGAAAAACCCCTACTACAACCCAGCAGGATCGTGTTGGGCCACCGTAAGATTTACCCATTTACTACGACTGAAACCAATCGGATCATGATTGTTCAGGCTGAAAGACAATGGGTTCTGAGCAAACAGGCAGTTTACGCATTGCTCTCTTGGACCACCCTGTTACTCATTGGTGGATTGGGATTGATGGGATGTCACATGACCGCTCATCCGTCACCAACCCCAAATGTCGAATCCTTACACAACGGAGATACGGCCAAGACCTATGCATTTATCAATGGCCAATGGTTTGATGGCCAAAGCTTCACTCAGGACACATGGTATGCCATCCAGGGCTCACTCACCCGCTTGCGGCCCAAGGTTGTTGAACGGACTATCGATCTGAAAGGCGGGTTTGTCGTGCCGCCGTTTGGTGAAGCCCACACCCATAACGTCGAAGGTGCCTGGAACATCGACCAGGTCATCAATCATTATGTCCGTGATGGTATTTTTTATGTAAAAAATACCACCGATATTCCCGAGTTTGTGGAGCAAATCCGCGGAAAACTCAACACGCCAGAGACCATAGATGCGGTCTTTGCTCATGCGGGTCTGACCGGGCAAAACGGTCATCCCATTGCTCTTTACGAAGACCTGCTTCGCACTCATCGCTATGAACCGGTCATTGGCAAACGTGAAAAAGGATGGTTCAACGGGCGAGCCTACTTTTCTCTTTCCTCTCTGAAGGATGTGGAAACCCATTGGCCGGCCATCATGGCAACCAAGCCGGATTTCATTAAGCTCTATCTTGCCGACTCAGAACATTTTGAAAACGGCACCCGCTCCTCCACTCATGGGTTTCGGAACGGCCTGGATCCAGAGCTTATCGAGCCGATTGTCACGCATGCACATCAGCACGGCTTACGTGTTTCCGCTCACATTGAAACGGCCGCTGACTTTCGAACGGCCATCAAGAGTCACGTGGATGAGATCGCCCATCTCCCAGGGTGGTTTCTCCCTTCCCCCGCCCAAGGATCAGCCGTGCGGTTAACTCAAGAGGACGCCCAACTGGCGGCCGCACACCGGACCGTGATTGTCACGACGACCGTTGCCGAGCACTTTCACCCGGCGGGGCATCATACCAATACGGAAGCGCATCCCCACTCTCCTGCAAATTCCAAAGAGCACCAACAACCACCCGTGGAAAATGTTCTTGAGGTTGCCCGGAAAATTCAGATGGAAAATCTCAAGTTACTGCATCAGGGCGGAGTCACCATTGCCATCGGGAGCGACCATGCGGAAACTTCCCTCGCGGAAGCGCTTCACCTTCATCAAATGGGGATTTTTGACAATCTGACCTTACTGAAAATGTGGAGTGAGACCACACCTCAGACGATTTTCCCCTCAAGGAAAATCGGACGATTTGACGAGGGATATGAAGCCAGTTTTCTTGTCTTACAGGGCAATCCGCTTGAGGACTTCGAACAGGTTCAAAACATTATCTTTCGTTTTAAGCAAGGGTCCCCGCTTTCATGGAGCGACAATCCCCATACAGATGCCGCCGCCAAACATGCGCATTAATCTTCGAGTCGCTCCGAGATGACCGGATTTTTTATGGGCTCAAGGCATAAGAACTTCAACATGTCTGCCGTATAATCGCGCATACCTCTCATGCCACGACTGCTCAAGTACTCATCCATCCTCCTAGCTATGGTGTACCTCGGCCTGATTGGCATGGCGCCGTATTGCGTGGCCTCTCATGAGCTCAGACATTCTCCAATCGCGCATCATTCCAAAAATACCAGTTCCCACTCATCACTCTGCTCTTGGGCCTGCCAGGTCAGCTCTAAGGGAAACCTGGCCGACACGACCCATCATGCCCTTCTCACCCTCGCCCTCTTTATTGCAGGAATCGTCTTCCTCCCTTACCTCCTCCCAGTTCAGACGACACTCTATCCGACTTCGGCTCGCGGCCCTCCGGTTTAATCAAAGTCCCGCGTTTCACAACCAATCCATAATTTTCTCCATCAGGGCTAGGCCTTTCATTGCTCTGATCATGATCTATTTTCATAGGTTCCGGAAAGGATTTATGCACCGATGAACAACCACAAATGTGTAATATTTCCTCATGTAATCATAAGCGTAATGATTTTTATGTTGACGGGTTTTGTTCTGATCCAACCTCCATTCAGCAGGGCTGACGAGCAAATTGAAACACTGCCGACACTCACCGTAGAAGGAACACGTATCGAGAATATCGATGCGGTCAAGGAAGAACTGGCTCGCCGGCCTAGCAGCACCATCCTGATCCAGGAAAAAGAAATCGAGGAATCCCGTGCCTTTAATTTAACCGACGTCCTTCAATTTGCCCCAGGCGTGCGGTTCCAATCCCGTTTCGGTGCCGACGAGGGACAATTCCAAATCCGGGGGACTTCCCTCAGAAATAACTTTCATCATCGTGGTATTAATATTCTCATCAACGGGATCTATTTCGGCGATGCAGACGGATTCTCCGATTTCGAATCCATCGACTTGATGGCCTATGAGCGTATCGAGGTGTATAAAGGGTCCAACGCCCTCCGGTATGGAGCCAATACCCTGGGAGGAGCCATCAATTTTGTGCCACGGACGGGTTATAACGCCTCCCTCTACCAAGCGCGTGGATTGGCTGGGAGTTTCGGTCTCTATTCCGGACAGGTCTCCAGCGGCCAGGTCACCAAACCCTTTAAGGTCGGCACCATGGACACCACCGCCGACTACTATGTCAGCGCGTCGGGCAATCATCAAGACGGCTTTCAGGATAACAGCCAGCAGGCACGCGGACGGTTAAATGCCAACTTTGGATTTCAGATCGGTAATCACCAGGAAGTGCGAGCCTATATCCTGGGAGCCGAAGTGTCAGAAGCACTTCCAGGGTCGATCACCCAAGGGCAATTGGATTCCGATCGAAGACAGGCTAACACCTTGGGGGGAATCAATCCGTTCTCCTGCGGGCCAAACGAGGCCTGCAAATGGGGGCGGTACTATAGTTATATCCGGGCCGGGGCCGCCTATCGCAACGAATTCGCCGCCCACCAGTTTTTTGAGATTATCCCCTATTATTCCTACCAGTACGTAGATCATCCTATTTTTCAAACGATCGTCCAGGACAACTATAATGTGGGAGGGGAAATTCGATACGTCAATTCACATCCTATTTTCGGGCATGAAAACAAGTTCCTCGTCGGCAATCAGCCACGATACGGAGACACCAATCAACGGCGTTTTGTCAACAATTTAGGCAAACGCGGGATTCAGACTCAAAATCTTACGTTGGAGACGACCAATCTCAGCACTTACCTGGAAGACCAATTCAATGTAACCAAGGATTTACTTATCATTGCAGGCGGACGCTGGGAATACAGCATCCGGCAGGGCAGAAATCAACTCTACAGTCCCTTTACGGGAGATTTAAATACCAGCGATACCGGCGTACGTCATTTCAATGCTCTTATCCCGAAGATGGGGTTCGTGTACCAAACCACCGGGACCTCGCAAATTTACGGAAACGTCAGCCGTGGATACGAACCTCCCGTCAATGTCGAATTGACCTCATCAATTAATCCCGACGGCTCCGTCCCCACCACCCCCTTCATCAACCTGGATGCGCAACGGGCCTGGCAGCTTGAAATTGGCACGCGAGGCTCCACGGCGGATAACCGCTATACCTGGGACCTCACCTTCTATAACCTGGAAATGCAAAAGGAAATCCTGACGTTTAATGTCCAGAACCAACCGACCTATCAAAATGCCAAAGGGACGCGACACACAGGCATTGAAGCAGGAGGCAGCATGGTAGTAGCCAACGGATTGCTGGTTCAGGGTCCCAAAAACCAAAGCGACACGATCTCCGTTCGAACCGCCTATACGTGGTCTTTATTTAAATTCACAGATGACGTGTACGGCGGAGGAGATGGAACTCCAAAATTCTTGGTTGCCAAGGACGGAAACCGGGTTCCCGGGGCGCCCGAGCACCAGCTTGCCGGGGAAGTACGCTATGACCATCCGGTGGGATTTTTTATCGCGCCGAATTTTGAATGGGTCCTCGCTGGATATTACGTGGACAGCGAAAACACCGCCAAGAACTCGGCCTATTTCCTCGTCAATCTGAAGGCAGGCTATAATTACAGTAAGAACCTGTCGTTTTTCGCAGAAGGACGAAACCTGTCCGATCAAACGTATGCGGGTGCTGTCGTGGTCAATGACAGTCTGGGCCGGTACTTCAATCCCGGTCAGGGGATCAGCGGGTTTGGTGGAGTTGAATGGAAATTTTAACGGGTTCAGGCCGGACACAATAGTTCACGAACCGGAACATTGAGGTTGTCACACCTAGTTCGTTATTCTAGGTGTGACACCTCTGGGACATTTGAATCAAGAAGGATTTCGTAGGATCCCAGTAGGACAAACTGAAAATATTTTTACAACAACAAACTTTTCCTTAAAATTCTCATGAGACTATCGGCCCCAACAAAGAAGAAAGCCCGCATCGAAATCATTCCGATGATCGACACGATGTTCTTTCTCCTCGTGTTCTTTATGATTGCCACGCTCTCCATGACCATTCAGCATGGGATGCCGGTCAATTTACCGACGGCCGACTCCTCAACGGATAAAGTTCCAGATCAAATCTCTCTGACGCTGACCCATGAAGGAACGCTGTACTACAATAAGGACCTTATTGAACTACCGGAACTGGAAGTCCGGCTGACAAGCCTTCGGCAAGCCGACCCGGACCCTTCAGTCGTCATTAACGCCGATGAACAGGTCCCCCATGGCCAGGTCATTAAAGTGATGGACATCATTCGATTAGCCGGCATTCCCAACATGGCGATTGCCACAAAACCCAATTCGGAACCATGAACGCCCACCCATCAACCCCATTCACCAATCTATGCCCTCGATTGGCACCCGGCCTGATCGCGCTGTTGATTGGATTACACGTCGTCCTCCTGGGTGCGGGTGCGTTCTGTGCTTCAAGATCCCTTGATCCCAACACCTCTCACCATTCCCACACGGCCCAATCCCTCTCTCTTCTTTGCTCGTGGGCCTGTCATGTCGCCCAAATTGCCTCAGGTACCGGTTCGGTTACTCAATGGTCGGCACCGTTTCTTCCCTTCCTGTTCTGGTTTCTGAAACCCGCATTCACCTTTTCCCGAACCTTGCCATTACACACCTTCTCCCCTCGCGGCCCACCCCTTCGTTTTCTGGTTCATGGATAGACTCGGAATTTCAAGTAGTCCGTCCCTGAACACACATCTCAAGAGCATCGTGTCGTCGTGAGCAGAATGGTCGAATGATCTCCATTCTCCATTGATTCGACGCAAGACGCTCAAGAAGAAACGACGTTCAAGCCATATTGGAACCATTTCGTTCCGGACTCCTATGTCAGTAACCGGACACGATCACATGACGTTAATCGTATGACACAGCATACATGCTGCGGAAGGAGAACCCATGGACAAAGAACTTTTGCGTGTCGGTGAAGCCGCTCAAACCTTGAATGTCAGCCGATGGACTATCTACCGGTGGGTTGAAGAGGATCGCCTGAAGGCCACAAAAATTGGAAAAGGCAGCTTACGAATATTTCGGGACTCCATTGATTCGCTCATTCAACAAAATCGAAAAGACCATTGGGAATTCGCCATCACGGAATGCCAATGAGCAGGGAGTAAAATGTTGCATCGATGAGCACCCGTCCGTAGACACCTTGCAAAGGAACAGCTAGCCTGACGGCAGAGGTCATCGAAATTGCTGAATTGCTGTATACGCAATTGCCCAAGATGAGGAAGACCACTCTCACACAATCGTTTGCGGCTCTCATGCTCAGCATGTGCTTCCTGCTCGTGACTGGAGGCCTTGCCTATACGGCTCCGCTCCACATCCACCATGGTCATCATGATCAGCAGACTCATGGGAACACCTGGTGTAGCTGGACGTGTCAAGCCGGGCAAGGCCTTCAGACGCTGTCAGCTGACATCCTCAGGTCGTTTTCTCTATTGGGCGTTCTTCCCCTCTTCAAACCTACAGCACCGGATCTCTTCCGCCATCACCATAGTGCCTCTCGCGCTCCGCCTCACTTTTCACTCTTCTAAGCTTCTCATGTGATCCCCTGGTTTTTCTCGCTCATTAAGATGAAAGACCGCGGGTTCCTTGACGGGCTGAACCAAACCACAGAGCCCCGAGCACTCACCGGCTCTCAAGCAGGTTTTCATTTTATTCCTTGATACCTAGTCAATGGAGGCACTGTCTCATGTACAGTTATTCCTTTAAATTTTCCCGACCAACCAGCAGTTTCACACTGTTGATCGTCCTCTTCATGTTCTTTCCAAGCCTGGGGTTTGGTCATGAGCAGGGCATACTTTCGTTTCAACTTGACCCACGCCCTTTCAGCCCGGCTCTCTGTCAAAGCAGCGGCCATGACAAATCCATCAGGATTCAGGTGGCAAAATATCAGGATCTCATCATTCGCAGGGTTCCCGGACAATTGGTTCCTTCCGAATCTCGTGAAGCCAGAATCAAACAGTATGTCCATTTCATCAAATTGCAGGATTTAACCGATGGAGTCGTCACCCAAGGAGCGATTGCCTTTGATCGGAATTATGCCGTGATCTTTACGGCAGAGCACCCCGAAGGAGTAGCGCGAAGCAAATTTATGGCCTCACTCCCTGCATCACAACAACAAATGGGCGACTCCGCCCTTAATACGTTTTTGCATCTCCGTCAGGTCCTCTACGCGGCCATCGATTCCTGCCGTTCGTATCCCCCATTTGTCGTATACGGTACGGACGAGGAAATTGACCGGATTGAAGCCGCCAGGAGGATATTCGCCAAACGAGTCAATCAATTCAATAGTGATCCCACGGCATTGTCTGCATTCACCTTGCACGAAACCGGGATGGCCGATGGATTTGTCGATCCCGATGCGGGAATGGGCACGAACGTCAGCTACCGGGCGATGAATCCACTAAACTTTTATGTGCCTTCACAGTATCCCTAACCCGAGAAATTCTGGAAATGAGAACTCGATACAACACAGGGACCATCTCACTGTAGCAAAAGGCAGTATCCATCTGTAGACGGACTGTAGAGTCCCTCGTATGCTGGAGCCACCGTGTAAACCTTCTGAATTTGGCCTTTCACCATCGGTCGGTTGCCTCAACCGGAAGAGATATCAACGAAGGAGGAGAAGAAACATGCAGAGAATGAGTATCGCGTTTCTGGCCTTGATGGTTCTAGTCTGTTTTTCTCCCACCATGCCTATTGCGGCGAAATCCAACTCCATGCCCAAAGATGGTGAGCTGGCGTTTCCTTCAGAGTACAAATCCTTCCCCATCTTTTTATCGGGGGTTCAAAAACCCGATGCGATCCGTGACTTGTCCGTCAACCCGATTGGTGCCAAAAACCAACCAGGTCACGCCTTTGCCAACGGATCCATATTGGTGATGGAAATCTACAGCGCCCAAAAAAATGCCGAGGGGGCCCTGGAAAAAGGAGCAGACGGAAATTTGGTGAAAGCCGACCTGGCCAAGGTCTTTGTCATGCAAAAAGGGGCGGGATGGGGAGAAGGCGCTCCGGAGAATCTAAAAAACGGCGACTGGATTTACTCAGCGTTCAAGGCCAATGGCGAACGGTTGGAGGTCGATTACACGACCTGCCGGGCGTGCCATTTACCCCTCGGTGAATCCAAAGATTTTGTGCACCGGTATGATGAATATTTTGAGAAACGAATGCATGCGGTTCATTAACCAAAGCAACGCATCCTTTCCTGGTTCCAGGAAGAACGGAACAGCGTAGAACCTCCAGGGACGGACCGGCCTCCAACCTTGGACGAGTAGGGTGAAGGTGGTTTGCACTCCAGCAGCCTCCTAGACCTTCACCCTACTCCTATGCGCACCCCGCCTCTTCCTTCCTCAACACCGCTCAGCAGGGGCCAAAAATATTCAGGCTAAGAGGTCCCTACTCCGGCATCCAATCACTCAAGACCAATGACTGAAAAACCACAGCCCTTTCTCAGGCAAGTCCTTGAAGGACCAGAAGCCGTTTGAAGATTTGATCATGTGTTCGGCAACCCATCATGGGGAATACCCACCTGACATGGACTCATCAAGAGTCTCCCCAACGGTCGAAAATTTCTGATACATTGCCGGGATTTCATTGGCAAGAATGCCATGATACACTCTTTCACGAGTCGCAAAATGGCAAAATCAAAAAGACAAAAACAATCAGTCGACCCTGAAGCAGCAACAAAGACCTTGAAAACTCCGGCTTCCCTGCCCTCAGGTTCGAAAACCGTCCTCGACCTTCTCCTCATCATCCTGACCGGTGCCGGACTGATGTTAACCGCCTATATGACCTATACAGCCTCGTTCGAGGTTCACCCGGCATTTTGCAGCGAGGGTTCCGGCTGTGACATTGTGCAGAGCAGCCGCTGGGCCACGTTTCTGGGAATCCCCATGGCCTTGTGGGGTTTCGTGACCTATGTGGTGATCGCGGGGTTGGCGTGGTCCGGGCGGGGAAAATCCGGGAGCGGATCGGCGTTGATTTACGTGGCCATGAGCGGATTCGCGGTCAGCGCCTACTTGACCATCGTCTCGGTCATGGAGATCGAAGCCACCTGTCCCTATTGCCTGACTTCATTTGCCATCCTCACGATCATCCTGGGACTAGCTCTCGTTCAACGTCCTCCCAATTGGACGAAGTCGCTGAAAGAGGCAGTCGTGCTCGGACTACTCATCGTTGGCGGGCTTCACCTGCATTATGGTGGTTGGTTTGATCCGGCGGCAGGTCCTGAAGATCCGCAACTGCAGGCACTGGCCATTCATCTTAATGAAACCGGTGCCAAATTTTATGGCGCCTATTGGTGCCCCCGCTGCCAGGAACAGAAAGCCACCTTTCTTTCATCCGCCAAACGGCTCCCCTACGTGGAATGCAGTTCCGGCGGAAGGGGAAGCACTCTCACCGCCCCCTGCTCCAAGGCCGATATCAAAACGTATCCCACCTGGACCATCGGGGAACGACGGTTAACCGGACTCAAGACCCCACAGGAATTGGCACGAGCCTCCGGATTCAACTGGCAGGAGTAAACGGTCCGGCGTTGTCTTCCCCTCCATCTCATCAGGCCTCCGTTGCCGGCCTTTCCTGTCCCTGCACATTCTCGACTCCGGAAATTGCCGATCCAACCGCATCAACCCGTTGGAAGCAACCTGATCCCGAGACATTTTCAGGAATAGGTGCCCATGGAATAGCGGTTCCTTACATCGTGACATTCGTCGCAAGGTTTGATTCTGATTACAATCCAACTCTCTCCGGAGGTGATCATGAGACCGGGTTGGATCTGTGCTTTCGTGCTTCTGAGTATAATCCTAAGAGGTTGTGGAACAGGTGCCATGTGGTCACCCCCGAGCAGCTTGCTCGGTTAATCATTGGGACCACAACCCGACAACAAGTACAGAATCATCTTGGAGAACCAAATGAAAAATTTATGGTCTTCGAGAAAGGGAGGAAGTATGCAAAGTGGAACTATTTACTCACGACACATTTTCATGATCCTCAAACCGGTGTCCCACCCATCGGGGTGACCCAGGTTCCGATTACCCGTGCGCACCGCCGAACCACGGAAGTGGGGATTATCTTCGATCAGAATGGAATCGTCACGGAAATTCAGTAAAGGATACAACAGTGAGGGCCATCATCCCTTCTCCCGGCAACACCACTGTCCAGAACCACGATGAGGGAGAACATGCATGCGCGAATTCTCCCCCTCGCTGGAGTCAATGATGAAATCCCAATGATGGTTCTCAGTCCCGATCGCGAGATCCGTGTGTACGCGATCCGCCTTCCTTGAAAAACTTTCTACTATCATCGTCCTGATACCCATGGAAGTCTATGCCTCGATGGTCAAGAACACCTTTGGGGAAGGTCTGGGGATCTGCCACACAGGAAAACCGGCTGCCTTGGGGATTTTGCGTTCCGGCCCCGCAGACCCACACTTCATCAAAAAATAACGGCCCGGCTTGCGGGTCGCTGAGATCATTGATCTCCCCCCTGACTCTGAACCCATATGCCCCGTCAATCGTGGGTTTGAACCAGGCATTGTATCGATTGTCGGCTCCGAAAGCCTGCTCGGGTTTCGCAAGTCGGTCCTCCTGAATGATCGCAGAACCGACACTTTCTTCTTTTCGGAACTGAACCTGCGCTTCAATATCCACCACGTCTCCGTTACTCACGCTGATAGGCTTCCCGTCTGCTGTTCGGGTCACAAAAAAATCAAGGGCGTTGACGACATCCTCAAATGCCGGTTCGATCCTAAACCCGACGGCTAAGGTATAGGGCCCGACTTCTCTTGGCTCATGAGGATTGGCCATGGCGACCGATTGCATCAAGAACCCCACTGCCAACACAACACACATTCCCGAGCCCACTCCATACCATTTATCAACTTGCGTGCATGGCATACCAGAATCCTCCTCTTTGGTGAATGTGAACATGGATGCGAAAATTTTCGAACAGCCGGGAAGAAATATATCCTGTGATCGAAGAACTCGCTACCAAACCACGCCTTCATTCACCAACGGTTGCACCAGATTTTTTTCACTTCATGATTTTCGAATGCCAGAAAAAGGTATGGCCATGGTCTCAAGCAGGCTTGAGCAGGAGCATGATATTGAAAAGCTGTGTTCCCGAGCCGCTTCTGAATATGGGACCAATAAAGATTGTTACATGACCATGTTTTTCAGGAATATTCCAGGCTGTAGCACCGATCAGTAGGGATGGGTGGAACAATCTCACCGGATGGGATATATTTTTCCTTGAAGCTGAAATATCATTGCACTCTTTCAGCATCAAGCGGAGCGGCGTGACTCATCCCTGACCTACCCCGCTCCATCTCAGGGTGAAGGCATTTGGAATTGCAACCTCCTTGGCCTTCACCCTGTTTTATCTTCCTAACTTATCCCGTTCTTCCAGAAGAATTCATTGGCGGATCGGGTGAACCGAGCGTTGCTACAGGTATGGGCCCTTCCCATTTCCGGGTACACCCTGGACACCACCCGCTCGTGCCACGGACGGGGAAGTCACCACACAACACGATGTCTTCACCAAAGAGCGGCCATGTAGATTTCCTACCCTGTCAGAGCACAAAGCCATCCTCCGACAGGTCACTCTGGATCCGAGGCGTATAGGAAACGATCTTGTTTCACCAGGAGAACTGTAGTACCAGTGAGTAAACGTCGGTAGCCGGACCAGTAGGGTTCTGATACAACCAGGCTCCTGTATTCTATATCGAAATATTGAACTCATTATTGTTGATGATGAAATGGATAAAATTACACGTCTTACTTCTGCTGCGCTGAGTATACTGAACATATGTGCTCCCACCCGACATGATGGTCAACACCCAACAAATGACCGACCCGCCTCCCTTTAAACATGTGCCTCGACAGCCTGGACGGTTCAGCCTATGGCTGATCTGCCTGCTGGCCGGGATCCGGCTTGTGGCTGCCTTC
>CABVRQ010000035.1:0-2329 GCA_902500695.1 uncultured Nitrospira sp.
GGCAGTTCGGTGATGTTGGCCGAGGGAATCCACTCCCTGGTGGATACCGGCAATCAAGGTCTTCTGCTCTATGGACTCCATCGTGCGAAACGACCGGCTGATGAGCGCTACCCGTTCGGGTATGGGAAGGAAATTTATTTTTGGAGTTTTGCTGTGGCCATTATGGTCTTTGCGCTAGGCGCGGGGATCTCTCTGTATGAGGGTGTGTTGCACATTCTTTATCCCGAACCGATTACCAACCCCATGGTCAACTATATCGTGTTGAGTCTCTCCCTCTTATTTGAGGGTGCCGCCTGGTACATGGCCTTCCGTGAATTTTCCCGTGCCAAGGGAAAGTGGTCGTATTTGCAAGCGGTTCAACGGGGAAAAGATCCGACCATCTTTATGGTCCTCTTTGAAGATTCGGCGGCGGTGCTGGGCCTGGCTGTGGCCTTTATCGGCATTTGGTTGGGGCAGGTTACCGGTATTGTCTATATTGACGGTATTGCCACCTGTATCATCGGGTTGATTTTGGCCGGGATCGCCATGTGGCTTGCGTATGAAACGAAAGGATTGTTAATTGGCGAAAGCGCCAATAAGGAAGTGGTCCAGAGCATTCGCGACATGGCCAAACAGCTCCCAGGTGTGGAGCATGTGAATGAAGTATTAACCATGCACATGGGGCCAAACTTTATTTTGGTGAATTTGAGTGTGGACTTTCGAGACGGGGTCACGTCCGAAGAGGTGGAACGCGGCGTGGCCACATTGGATAAAGATATTAAGGTGAAGCATCCCCTTGTGAAACGGGTGTTTGTGGAGGCCGAAGCCCGGCGGGTTCTCAAGGTTCTGGAATAATGCATCACGGCTTCTTGTGCATGAGGTCGTGCAAGGATGGGGCATGTGCTCCGTGGATGCCGATTTGCCCCTTCACTCTGGCCGCTTAATCTTTATCGGTATTCTCGATTTCCAATACCACCGGGCAATGATCGGAGAGATGACGGTAGGCGAGCGGATAGTTTCCTCGAATACGTTCACAGCCTGCCACGGCGCAATAGCCGGTGACCTGGACGGTGGTGACGGTCACTTCTTGCATCTCTTGTGGAACCAGCACATGATCCAGCCAGCCGCCGCGTCCACGAAAATAGTGGGAACATTGCGGATGTAAGGTCAGGTCAGCAAAACCGGGTTTTTCCTTGGCAACTTTTCTGCGCAAATTCTTCAACTCGGAGTCCCGTGATTGCCAATCGCCGGCACCCATCGTATTGAAGTCGCCGAGGATGATCACGTCTCGATCGCGAGCAAGGAGGGGACCTATCGCTTCATCAATCCGGTTTAACGCGTTATGTCGATCTTCCACGGCAAACACCGTCGGACCGGATTTTAAGTGGAGGCCGATCAGATGAAAATCGACCCCACCGGATTCTCTGGCTTTTACCCACGCATATTGCCCTGGGCGTAGCCCGAAGGTGCAGGCGTTGTGGGCCGATTGAGCCCTCGCATTAAATTGCCACAAGCTTTCAAATTGCGATAAGGCCACGCGGGTGTCGTTCCACAATAGTCCGACATGATGGTCTTCGGGCCGACCGCAGGGTTGGCGATACCACCGCCATGTGTCCCCCGTCTGTTCATTCAGTGAAGCGATGATCCTGTCCCAGGCCTTGGTCGCCTCCGGGGTGGCTAAGCTTTCCTGGACCGCGAGAATATCGATTTGCATCCAACGGATCGCACAGATCAGCCATTCGAGATCGGTCGGCTCGGCATGATCCTCGCTTTGGCCGGTGGGCTGGCCGATGGGAAACCATCGAATATTCCACGTGGCCAGTCGGATCTTGGAAGTAGATTCCGCAGCCATACGACTGCCTTGCTTCACGGCGGTTTCGCACTGATCCCGGCTGGCCCATACTTCATGCTCTCCTCCCTCAGCGGTCAGGGAAAGATCGGGTTTGGCAGGTGGTTTCGGCAGCGATGAACCGGCTTTGAGATATTTTTTATGTACCCAGGCCTTGTCATCATTGGGCAAGCGAAGGAAAAGCCATTGGCCATTCTGTGCGGTCTGTTCAATGGTGGCTGAAGTGCCCGTCGGGATATGTTTCAGATAGCTCGGGGCCGGGTTGCGATGGAGCGGGACTCCAATGGGCTTAGTAGCCTCAAGAATCACCGGTTGCCCAACATGAAAATCCTGGGCGAAGGTGATGGACCAGCTACACATGGTGAGCCAGGTTAAGAGAAAGAATGTACAGAAAAGTTGACGCATGCCCTCTACTTAACAAAACTTGAGAGAGAATACCAAGCGGGACCTGGAGCCTCCGTCATTCCGTCATAGACCTTGAGCTGATATTCCTTCTTGTTT
>CABVRQ010000035.1:2429-5154 GCA_902500695.1 uncultured Nitrospira sp.
TTCTTCCATTAATCTCGACATTGCCAATCGTATCCCCTTGCAACCTATCGCCGAAATCGCCTGGGAAAAACTCCATCTGGATGCGAGTCAAATCGAATTGTTTGGACGGTATAAGGCCAAAATTCCCTTAGCGTCACTCCCGCCATTTCCGAGCAAACCGGAGAGCAAGCTCATTCTGATAACCGCCATGAGCCCAACGACGGCCGGAGAAGGTAAGACCACCACGCTCATCGGTCTGGTGGATGGATTGAATAAGATCGGCGAACGGGCTGTTGCGGCTATTCGAGAGCCAAGTCTGGGTCCCTGTTTCGGGATGAAAGGCGGTGGATGTGGGGGTGGGTATGCCCAAGTGGTCCCCATGACCGACATCAATTTGCATTTCACTGGGGATTTTCATGCCATCACGTCCGCCCACAATTTGTTGGCGGCCCTGGTAGACAATCATGTGAATTGGGGGCACAAACCCCACATTGATTCCCGTCGGGTTACTTGGGGGCGGGTGCTGGATGTCAATGATCGGTCCCTGCGATCCGTGGTCACGGGGCTTGGGGGAAAGTCCAACGGGTTTACGAGGGAAGGACGGTTTGACATCACTGCGGCTTCCGAGGTCATGGCCATTCTGTGTTTGGCGACGGACCTCCAGGATCTTCAGCAACGGTTAGGCAATATCAAAGTGGGGCGGACCGTTAACAAAGAGATGGTCTTTGCGAAAGATATCCAGGCGGAGGGTGCCATGACCGTGTTACTCAAGGAGGCGCTCAATCCCAATCTTGTACAGACCCTGGAACATAATCCGGCCCTGGTTCATGGTGGTCCCTTCGGGAACATTGCCCATGGGTGTAGTTCCGTCGTGGCGACCAAGGCGGCGCTTACACTCGCTGATTACGTCGTGACAGAAGGTGGGTTTGGTGCCGATCTCGGGGCAGAGAAGTTTTTTAACATTAAATGCCGGCGATCCGGCCTCAAGCCGTCATGTGCCGTGGTGGTCGGGACGATTAAGGCGTTGAAGCTTCATGGTGGGGCGAAAGAAAAAGAACTTGAACAGGAAGATCTGGACGCGCTCCGGCAGGGGTTGCCAAATCTATTGCGCCATTTGGAAAATGTGAAAAAATTCGGGGTTCCGGCGGTCGTGGCCATCAATCAATTTACGAGTGATACTAAACGGGAGTTGGAACTGGTGGAACAGGCGTGTGCGGATCACGGGGTCAAAATGGCGCTGGCGAATCATTGGGCTGAGGGCGGAGCCGGTGCGCTTTCCCTGGCCGAAACCGTTCGTGAGGTTATCGAAAAAGAACCCGCCGATTTTCGCGTCCTGTACCCTGATACGATTCCGCTGGCAGAAAAAGTGCGAATCATCTCCAGAGAAATTTATCGGGCTGATGATGTTGAGATTCCGCCGGCTGTCCACGCCCGTTTTGCCGAACTCGAAAAAAACGGGTTTGGTCATTTCCCCATCTGTATGGCGAAGACGCAGTACAGCTTTTCCACTGACCCTGCCAAAAAAGGAGCCCCGACCGGATTTACTCTTCCGGTTCGCGAGGTTCGCCTCGCCATGGGTGCGGGATTTGTGGTGGTCATTACCGGGGATATGATGACGATGCCCGGGTTGCCGCGTGTTCCTGCGGCTCAATCGATCGGGATTGACGCAAAGGGAAACATTATCGGGTTGTTTTGAAAAGGAGCATGTGAAGCTGGCTGGCAGAAAAGGGGGGGGCGGTCCTGGGAATCAATTTCCCATCTGGGCGAGCAGGGAAGCCCGCTCTTCGTCGCTGACGCAATTGTCAATCCACGGATAAAGGATTTTTTCTTCCTTCACATTGTGGGCGGTGAGAACCTGGAGTAAGCCTTCTTCCGCTTCCTCGGTGGTAAGATCTCCTTCTGCGACTTTTGTCTGAATCTGTTCCAGAAAGTACTTGATCTGCCGATGTTCATTTCGCATGACCCCGGTCGGTCCATGGTCGCTGACCATTTCCGCTTGAGCCTCAAAGACCGGAAAGAGGATCTCCTCTTCCCACATGATATGTCGGTGCAGTCCGGTTACCAATTCTTGAAACAGTGACCGGGCTTTTTGAGCATCCTGCTTCTTGATTGTGTGAAACTGGTTGAATATCTCATCCAGGCGGTCATGGTCATGTCCCATAAACTCCGCGATAGTGGTTGTGGCCATACGTTCTCCTCTCATGCAGGCTGGGCGTCCCGGGTGGTCTCTAATTATCCTGGACTGACCAGCATAAGATCGTCAAGAGAATCCACGACATTACTCTTCGGTCGCGGCGCAAACCTTCTTAACTTATATCATGTTCGTTTTCCATCCGAGGGGAGCTGTGCTTCCCGGTCACGCGGAATGGCCGGTTGAGGAATGATCGACAGGGAAAATTTGAAATTTCAGTGGAAGCAGCAGACGGGAGCGTTCGAAAATGGGCAGTATTCAACCGTTCTGAAGAACGGCCACCAATGCTCGATTGTCTTCAGATCGTATCATCTTGTCTGGTTTTAGGATGACCAGTATAATGGTTAGATATCGAACCATTTGAAGGGGAGGGTTTCCAATGCCGCATGTGGATCAATATGTGTCAGTGACGCAGGCGAAGGCGCAACTCCTTGATCTGATCCGTCAACTACAAAAGCGTCAGGATACGGTAGGCATTACACGGGACGGAGTGCCCACGGCCGTGCTTCTCAGCATGGAGCATTTCGAAGGGCTTATGGAGACGCTGGACATTTT
>CABVRQ010000035.1:5254-36787 GCA_902500695.1 uncultured Nitrospira sp.
GGCAAGACGTTCACCATGGCCAACGTGATCGTCAACGTGCAAAAACCCACATTGGTCGTGGTCCACAATAAGACGTTGGCGGCCCAGCTCTATCAAGAGTTTAAATCCTTTTTCCCCGATAATGCGGTCGAATATTTTGTGAGCTATTACGACTACTATCAGCCGGAAGCCTATATTCCGACCACGGATACCTATATCGCCAAAGACTCCGCCATCAACGACACTATCGACCAGATGCGCCATTCGGCCACGACGGCGCTGCTGCAACGCAATGACATTATTATTGTGGCGTCCGTCTCGTGTATTTATGGCCTTGGATCGCCTGAGGTCTATCACGACATGTTGTTGTATCTGGAGCCCGGCATGGAGATTCGCCGTGAGCGCATTCTGGCCAAGCTGGTGGACATTCAATATTCGCGGAATGACCTGGAGTTGCAGCGTGGGATGTTTCGGGCGCGCGGGGATGTCATTGAGATTTATCCCGCTTCCTCCGATTCGAATACGGTCCGGGTGGAATTGTTCGGCGATGAAGTGGAAGCCCTGTATGAAATCGATCCGTTGACCGGCAACGCATTGCGGAAGCTTCCGAAAATCGCGATCTATCCCAAGAGCCACTATGTGATTGCGCCCGATCGCTATGAACAGGCAATTACCGGCATTGAATCAGAGCTGGAAGAACGCCTTGCCTACTTTCGCCGGACGAATCAATTGCTTGAAGGGCAACGGATTGAACAACGGACGAGATTTGACCTGGAGATGATTCGAACCATGGGGTATTGCCATGGGATTGAGAACTATTCCCGTCACCTGAGCGGACGGGCGCCTGGCGAGCCGCCACCGACCCTGTTGGATTATTTCCCCAAAGACTTTTTGCTGATTGTGGATGAATCGCATGCCACCGTTCCACAGTTTGGGGGCATGTACGAAGGAGACCGTTCACGCAAAAACACCTTGGTCGAATACGGGTTTCGCCTGCCCTCGGCGATGGATAACCGGCCCTTGAAATTTCCGGAGTTTGAGGGATGCATGAATCAGGTGGTGTATGTCTCCGCGACACCGGGACCGTATGAATTGAAACATGCCGGGAAGGCGCTGGTTGAGCAAATCATTCGCCCCACAGGCCTCATCGATCCGGTGATGGAGGTGAAGCCTGCGAAGGGCCAGGTCGAACAGTTGCTCGGGGAAATCCGGCTGCGAGTGGCGAAGGGACATCGGGTACTGGTGACGACCTTGACCAAGCGTATGGCGGAAGATCTTACCGAGTATTATCACGACCAGGGGTTAAAGGTGCGCTATCTGCATTCGGATATCAAAACGCTTGAGCGGGCGGACATCATCCGGGATTTGCGACGTGGCGTCTTTGATGTCCTGGTCGGCATCAATCTCTTGCGGGAAGGATTGGATTTGCCCGAAGTCAGTTTAGTGGCGGTGTTGGATGCGGATAAGGAAGGTTTCCTGCGGGGGTATCGTGCGCTGGTGCAGACAGCCGGGCGCGCGGCACGTCATCGCGATGGCACCGTGATTCTCTATGGCGATGTGGTCACCGATTCCATGCGTAGAACTTTGGACGAAACCGGCCGCAGACGAACGATTCAGTTGGCATACAATGCCGAGCACGGGATCACCCCTGAGACGATCATTAAACGTATCCATGATTTGGAGTATCAATTGGCGGAAGCGGATTATGTGGATGTCTCCGTGGCGGCAGAGGCGATTGCGGCTTACGGAGGTGAAAAAGATTTGGAGAAGAGCATCACGGCATTGGAAAAAGATATGAAGGCGGCAGCCAAAGCCTTGGAATTTGAACGAGCCGCCCAGCTACGGGATACCATTCGTGTTCTCCGACAAAAGCAGATCCAGGTCGGTATCTAATTCGAAAATTCTACACCTGCCCTTGGGTCTCCCATCATTACCCAGGATTCAAGCGAATTTCAATCCTGAGCCTGTTGAAAAATCCGCTGGCGGACTTTTTCAGCACCCTGTTAGACGTGTTTATAGACGTAGGCGCCGAGGAACATACCCAGGACGGTGAGGAGGTTCATTTTCAGGAGGAAACCGATAGTAAATTTTATCAAGACCAAATTGACGGTGACCGGTGGATCTAAGCCCAAGTTCAACGCCTGAACAAAAATGTTTTGCACGGTTCCCTGAGGAGCCACGACCTGAAGAATTTCTCCTAAAATACTGCCTAACAGTCCGCCAATAAAAATAAATAAGAGTAAATAGCTCCCACTCTTTTTTAACACCCGTTGCCTCCCGGCGGATTGTTAGAGATCAGGGATTGCCTGTACATGAACTCTTGGAATGTTCAATGTTCAAGGTACGGTCGGACAAAGCGTTGGTTGGAATTGACTAAAAATATGCTTAGGGTAAACTCCTGAACACATTACAAGAAGCCTGAAGTTGAGTCAAGAAATAGGCTGTTGCGAAAGGCCTGTGGCCACACGGGTGTGTTTAGGGTGAGGGGGGTGTGAAAGAGGGAGGAGTAATGGTAAATCGCATGGTGCCCATTTTGCTGACGTCATTGGCGGTGTACCCCACGAAGATTTCGACGCGATAGCGGCCTGGTTGCCAGATCCCGTCTGGTGGAAAAAATTTCAGAAATCCGCTCTCGTCTTCCGTGGCAAGATCGACCATGTCTTCGTCGAGCCATTCGGGAGAATCCATCCCGGTTTCTAATTCAGAGAACAGACGGCCAATGATTGGATAGGACGACAAATGTTCATGGACGGAAAACACCAGGTACACGGAAGGGACGTGTGGCAAAAATCTATCGGTAGGCTTGACGGGTATGTGTGTATAGCCGCCACGGACGGTCGGTTTGACCTCGAAACTTTCTGCGAAATCCAAATTTAGAAATACCCCGGCGGGTTTTTGATCCAATGAAGGAATGAGCGGCGATTGGGAGTAACTATCATACGGGGCCGGGCCATCTGAGAAATGATCGGGTGGAGTCTCGTATTGGAAAAATCCGTGTTGTGTATCTTTTGGCTGCAACGCCGATGAGGAGTCGGCCGGGATGGGAGGATCATCGCCAAAAGCGGTGCCGAGCATCGCAAAGAGAACAATCGACATCAGGATGCCCAACAGGAGGTTCCGCGGCATAAGGGGCAAAGGATGGATCATGTTGGTCTTTGTGTAGAGGTTGTCTGTCTCCACATTCGTTATTTCCAACATTCTTTTCATGCTGCTCTTGAAGAGTCCACGTTCTCTACCTTCGATGGCGACATCGAGTCAAGGACTTTCGTTCTTGCCTTGCGGCACTAGGAGGTGTTTGCTAAGATTCCTGGCGATTCTACGCATTTTCATCTACTTCGTTGCCACAGGCATTATCATTCATTCTGTCTAAGGAATATAGGTTAGAACTATGGGTGCTTCATCAAGTATTGATCCCGATGCATTGCCGCAACTCGTAGGAGATTTTCAACCGGTAGATATGTGGCAAGCCCACATTAATCGAATATTTTACGGGTTGAGGGGAAGTCGTGTGCGAGAGTATTACCAAACGGTGGCCTCGGCAGATTTCCGATTAGGGTTTGCCCTGGCCGAAGACTATTGGCGTCGGTGTGGACAACGAGCGAAAACTCAAGCCGCCGATCAAGCGACCGCACCTTTGATCGTGATGGAATGGGGTGCCGGAAATGGAAATCTGGCAGCCTGTTTCCTGGATCGTCTTCAGGAACTCGATCAGGAACAGCTGATATTTCCAAGAATCACCTATCGTTGCATTGAGCGCGAGCCGGTCTTGTTGGAACAGGCCAAAGCCAATCCGGATTTGGCCAAGCATCGTGACCGGGTAACCTTTGAGCCTGTTTCTATCGAGGATCTGTCTGCCTGTCCGGATGGAAGTATTGATCGGATTATCTGCAATGAACTGTGGAGCGAGTTGCCAACTAAACTCATTCTACGAAAAGGTGGTGAAATTCATGAAGAGCAGCTTCGCCCCAATCTGAACGAAAAGCGGTTAGCGGATTTTCCTGATTGGACACAGTTTATTGAGGCATTTGATCAGCAGGACATCGAATCTCTTCACGCGTTACCCTCGTTTCTCGAAGACCTTGTCTGGGAGCGTGAATATCGCCCCATCGAGACCAAAACTTTTCCATTTCGACGAACGGTCGCGGATTTCCTCAAGCACATCGACGAAGAAGTCCTCGTGCCTTACAACGTGGGGGCATGTCAGAGTATCAAGGAAGCCAAGAGATTGTTGGCCCCGAATGCGATCGGGTTTAGCAGCTTCGATGCAGGGACGATCGATCCTCGTGTGCTGAATGATCCGGAAAAGCCCTGTTATACGGTACAGGGTGGCCAATTCAGCTTTATGGTCAACTTTCAGTTGATGCAAGATGTGGCCAGGCATATGGATATTCACACCGGCGTGATCGAATCGCAACGGGATTTTGTGGGACGGAGTTTGTCGACCAATGTGCTCAGTGTTATGGATCTGCTGGCATCACATCCTTTGCCGCCGGAAGGCCAGGCCTGGGAATTGGAGGCGTTAATTCTTCGTACCCTGGAGGCACTGAACCGCACCTACGTGAGCCCATACCAACGCCATATCGATTTTCCCCTTTCTGAAAGTACCCCGGCTCATGAACGCGCGGCTTTAGAGGATCTGGTGCATTCGTTACCGCCACATGGTGTGCCGGATACCATCGCGTATCTCACGGAATCGGAAATTTGGAAGGCCATGCCCGATTTGCAAAAATTAGGATACGATTCAGAAGGCATCAAGGACATGTTGCAACTTCCGCCACAACCCGTGGATTATACCCACATGTTTTTTTCCTCGAACGGGTCATAGTCATTGTTCACTGTCGCGAAATATTCCTCGTCGAGTTGAAATGATGAAGGCAGAACGCGGTTCATGATGGTGAGGTTGAAAGACTGTCGCCGTATGAGTGGAGACTGTGAAGGCACATCCGCAATCGGGAAAATAATGGCGGATGCAAGAAATTTGCAATCGGGTAGATTTTTTTAAAAGTGTTGTGTATACTGCGGCGGATTTTTCCAATAATGTAAACACTCATTTACAATAAGGCGAGGTTGCTGTGTTTGGATCGTTTGGATGGATGGAGCTTATGCTCATCCTCATCATTGTGCTCATAATTTTCGGTGCAGGAAAAATCCCGCAGCTTGGTGAGGGCTTAGGCAAAGCGATCAAGGGCTTTAAAAAGTCTGTGGCCGAAGCGGATGCAATGGATGTGACGCCTAATGATCAGGGCGAAGGTGGACAGGTCCCACCTCCCCAACCTGAACAATTGCCGACCCAACACCAGACAGCAGAAGTTCCCCCTCCGCCACCGGCGCAAGGGGTGACGCAGCCAACGGAATCCACGCAATCCAAACAGAGTTAATTCTCTGGTGAGACCGATACGGTGAAGACCGCCCACCGAAGGGACAGGCAACAGGGACCAAACCCTGATCAACGCTCAAGGTATACATTCAGCAGGCAGACCATAGAGGAGTGGGAAGATGTTTGGCTTAGGAGCGATGGAAGTTTTGATCATCCTGGTCATCGCGTTCATGCTATTTGGTCCCAAGGAATTACCGGAAATCGGCAAGCAGATTGGGAAAGCGGTCAAAGGGTTTAAGGAAACCACTGAAGATCTTCGGCAATCCGTTGAGCCGGAGATCAATATGATTACGCAGGAATTCAAATCGGTCGAACAAGATTTAGAATCGTCAATCAAAGAAGCCGAAGCAGAGATCAAAGGGGCGACAGAACAAGCCACCGATTCCGGTGGATCTAAAATGGGATAACCCAGTTAGGTGCGGCTCCATGAAGGAGTTGATTGCTGAATCGTTCGTTGATACTCAGGCATTATTGCAGCGTTTAAATTTTCTCTCGTGTCATCACGAATTCCTTCCGGACGGTCATCAGACTGTTCATCATACGCACTGCTGGCGGGTCTACGGTTCTCTTCTGTCGTGTTATTTTTGCCACTATCGTAGCATTCAAGCGATAGGGGAAAGAAATTAAATCATGAAGCAAGTTATGCAAAAGATATTGCTTTTTAATGATTTACGACAAAAAAGGAGACTTGGCATCTAAATGGCAAACAGGAATAAAGCGGGGCAGTCCTAAAATAGGGAAACTGTTTGATTACCGAAGGCATGTTTGTGCTTTGCTTGAGACGGCAAGAATAACGCAGTCAAGAAGGAAGCGGATGAGAGGGTCCAACAGTTCTGAAAAAATCTGGGGTACAGGATGTTGGAACTTGAATCCAGGGGTTTTTCACCAACAGGAGGAGTGCAATGAGGACTTTTTACCAAACCTTTAGCAGGTTGACAGCAGCGGCGTTGATTGTGGCCATGTCTGCAGCGCCAGGGTTGGCCGCCAAGACGACTCCGGCGACCGACAAAAACACCAATGTGTCGGCGGTCGGACGGGCCATACCAGATTTGGTGCCTTACACCGACTTCGATCCACCAATGGGCATATTTGATCCCAGCAAGTTGACCATTTCCGGCGACATGCGTGTGAGACCCGAGTTCAGAACAAACGGGAATTTTAGCAAAAATGGTGACAACAATGCTTTTTTCACCAGTCAATTGATCCGCTTGGGATTTAACTACGACCTCTCTCCTGATGTTGTATTCTTCGTGCAACCACAGGTTGCAAACAATTGGGGTTCGAACACCTCAAGTACGAATGTCACCGGCGCAGGCAACCCCGGTGGTACCGATACGCAGATGTTCCTCCGTCAGGGATACATGTTAGTCAGAAACTTCGTGCTTCCGAATTTAACGATGAAAGCCGGTCGGCAGTTGTTGGCCTGGGGTGATCATCGGATCTTTGGGACGTTCGATTGGAACAACGTCGGTTTTGCCTTTGACGGTGTGACCATGCGGTATAACCATGCGCAATTCCCTGTGGAAATAGGTTGGTTGCGTGTGGCGGAAGGAAACTGTGTGGCGAATGCCGGTGGCTGCACGAATGGTAAGGCGTCTAGGGGTGATGGAGATATCTTATTTTTCAGAATGCCCATGAAATTCGGTTCAGTGGCTGTAGAGCCTGCCTACATCTACGAAGATGGGGGTTCGACCACTGGTGGACCATTGACTGCCGGCGGTGGAACAGCCACGGGTCCCGTGGGTGGCCAGCAATCTAATCAAAAACGAAGCACGGTCGGTGGCCGGGTTGCTTTTAAGCAGGGAATGTTTGATGCCACCGGTGAAGGGTATTGGCAGTTCGGAGAGTTAGGAGTCCCGGGACAACCCAGCCAAACGCGGATTAATGCGTTGGCCGGGCATTTGGATGGTGGTATCACCTTACCGGTTCCTATGCAACCCCGTATCGGCGCGGAAATCAACTATGCGACCGGTAGCGACCCTAAGAATGGTGGACATACGTTCAGCCAATTGTTCCCGACGAACCACATTCACTTCGGGTACATGGACCTGATGTCCTGGCAGAATATGTTGACCTACGGCGGAAATTTACAATTGCGTCCGACTGCAGAAAGCCATTTCGAAATTGCCGGGCATATCATGCGGTTGGCGAACGAGAAGGACAACTGGTACACGGCTTCTCAGGCCACCTTCTTTAACACTCCTGCCAACAATAAAGAAAAGTCCCTCGGTGGTGAAATCGACGTGGTGTACACCTTGTTCTTCCAAAACAACAAAGTGGGATGGCAAGTGGGCTACGGCCACTTCTTTACCGGTGACTACTTAAAGAAGAATGGTTTTGGCACGGCTGATCAAAACTGGGGCTACACCCAGCTCTGGATCAACTTCTAAAAATTATTTCTTAGGGGACTTAACCCTCCCCGTTATCCTGAAACGCCCTGGCTGGGAAACCCAGCCAGGGCGTTTTTTTTTAGCCCTCGCCTGGGACCTGATAGGACCGGGGTTCGATCAGGCAGGCGAGTACTACTTGCATGGTGCGTCTGGAGGAGCGCGACCATACCTACGGCAAAAAGACTCAAACCCATTTTTATCCTAGATCGCCCCCATCCGCCTCACGATTGCAGACTCTGCCTCATGCGTGGTCTATGAAAGTGTGGGAGGGGATCGGACAGGTTCAGGTGGTGCAAGAAAATCATCGAAAAGTCTTGCGTCTTGAAACCGAGCAGGGCTGCATCAGTCTGTTCAAATTCGCTGACGGTAAATCTTCAAGCGAATCCTGTCCGTCTCCTGGGAATGGAACGGGCTCACGCTTCCTACTGGTGGGGAGGGCAGCCAGTCTCTACACGAGGCAGTCATAGGGCCGCCTTGTACCTGGTATTTTCATTCAGGGAGGCATCAATCAGGAAAACTATTTTTGGATATATTTGGGACAATGCTCGTCCGGTCGGGACAATTTTTCTACGCCCAAATGATCCGTCAGTTCATTATGTAGTCGCGCGCAGTGGGCCGGCTCAGCTCGGAGCGTGGTTAACAGAAGAGCGGAATGTGCTTGCGGATTATCGAAGCATCTTTGGAGAGGAACCCTCCATTTTAGAGGGCATGTCCTTAGTGGTGAAATCTGATCAGACAGGTTCGAAATCTGCCAGTTTATTTGGTCCTATCTCCTTTGATTCCGAAGTCCAGTTGGCCAGGGAGAGTCAGGATCAGGGGGGTGAGCAGTCTCAGGCTAACTCGAAGAATAAAATTATTTGAGCTCTTCTCATGTACTTTTGATTGAAGTATGCCCAGGGTACGAACTAAATGGGAGTGTTGAAAAAGTTCCTATCCGCGTTCCCTACCTCCCTTCGCCGAAGTAGCTACGAAGGCTGAAAGCGGCTTTGCGTCTATGCGGTGAACCATTTGGACGCGCAAGCGCGCAGGCAGGTCGTCTCTGGTTGTTCCTCACGTGCGGCTCCGTCCGTCCAAGTGGCTAAGGGCTTTCCTTCGAGAAGTCTCAGGACAGGACCGGAGAGGAATTTTGAGCACTCTCTCAATATCTTGCGGGAGGTCTCGGGCATTCAGTTGTTAATGAATAGGTCAAATGTTTTGAATATTCAACAGGCCAGAAATAATTCTCGATCATTCACATGCGTAATCTTATCCTGGTGTTTCTTCCCGCGTGGTGATTTTTCCTGCCTCAAAACTCCGTTTTACCCCAACCATATATTTCTGAATCGATATATCCTCAACCAGGATGACATGGATAAAGCTCCCCCAAAGTTTTTGGCAAACGTTCGGGGTTACCGGGAATGCTGTTTTCTTGTGGGCCCGGGTTGGATCTCAGTCATAATGGTATGAGTTCCGGGTGGCAGGCCTTCGGAGAGGATTATCCCGATGATCAGCTCGCCTTTGAGCTGTTCCCTGACTTCCCCGATGCGCCCTCGAATTTCAGCCGTTCGCTTCTCGCCGGCTTTCAATTCCCCGATCGGCATAGGAATAGGAGCAACACGTTTAAAGGCTTCGACTAACATGGGTGTGCCGCGTAGCTCCACGTAGGCGGATGGGATGGTTGATCCGCTGACATTGGTGGTTTCGATTAGCAAGATCACCGCCTCGCCTCCTTCCAAAATGAGGTTTCGATTGGCATCGACCAGTTTGGTTCGGAATTGGACGGAAGGGCTTATGACAGGTTGAGGAGGCGTGGCTGTTGGGGCAGGATTCCTCATAGGAAAGTGAGAGGGTGGTGTGGTCCCTGATGGTTCGGCATAGGAGGATGGATTGGTGACAACCGGTGACAATACTTGCCCCAAGCGGGGCATCACACTGATCATTTCCTTGGCTAGCTTTTCGGCGGCATTTTCCACTGTTCCATCAAGTTGCTGTGTAGCGCATGAGCTGGCTGAGCTGGAGAGGGCGTGGACGAACAGGTTAACTTTCTCGTGGTAGGTCAGGGGAGTTTGGGCCAGGGAGGTGCCTTGCGGATCTTCATAGACAACAAGAAGTTTCAGATCCACAAAGGCCGTGTACTGGGGTTCTGTAGCCATTAAAGTTACTGGATCAAATAAAAATTGATTAAGATCCACGATTACTCGATAGCCATCGGGAGGTGCGCCTTGGGCATCCCCCACCGGCGGTTCGGCTCTGACGCCATTGAAGCGATTTTGGCCGACTTTGAGAAAGGTTTTGGCGATGATCTCACCTACCGGAATCGTATAGGGCAACCCGCACGCATCCACCGTCTGAGTATGGTTCAGGAGATTGGGTGCGAACGCATAGGTAATGGAGAAAGGAATTCTTGGTTCTGAATGATCGTCGAAAGTCAAACGGGGAACGGAAACTTTGTCGCAGGCGGAAAGGACGGACAATACAACAGCTAATAGGCTGTATTGAAAGATTTTATTTATGAATGGGCACACAGCTCTACCCTACCCCAAGATCTTGAAAGATGGCAACAAGACCCTGCTTTTTACACGTAGGCGGCCTTCTTCTGTATTGAAATCAGAGGCGGGTATTCATTGGAAAGAAACCCCTAACATTTTTTCCGAATAATAGACTTTGGGAAGGACGGAGAGACAAAGAGACCGTGGGAAATGGACTCGTGTCCGTATAACGGAAATGATTTAGAGAGGGAACGTTGAATTCTGGAATCCGCCTTGCCTCCCGCTCGCTTTGTTTTTCATTGAAACACCACCTATTCGGTTTCTCACTTTCTTGTTCTTGACGATTCCTGATCCGAGAGAAGACAATTAATCGTTATGACCAATGTCACCTTAACCGTTGGAGGCTTCACCATGTGGCGTCACATCTGGTTGATTGTCGGGTTGTTGTGTTCGTTTTCTTCTTTTGGCTGTTCGTTGGACAATACTCCAAAACGTCTGGGGTCTTACCTTCCTCAACTCTCCGCCCAGGAAGGAGTTGTGACACAAACGGCGCTTCCAGCCGAAGGCGTGACCAGTATCTTGGTAGTTCTGAACGATTCAGGATTTGAAAAATCGGCTCCCGAGCTTCGCCGTGGGACGCTGGAAAATCTCGGGGAACATCTGAAAACGCAAATTCAGAAACAAGTGCCGATTCAAATCACTTCGGTCGTGTATCCTGAAGATTCGAAGCCCAATGGCTCTGCTGCCCAATTTATTCAATTGGCAAAGGAGCAGAACGCTCCTTATCTTCTGTTGGCGGTATTGTCCAGTTCAGAGTGGGAAGTGTTTGCGAACCTTTCGTTGCAGGGCAACGAAGGGGGTGGGATGCGCAGTATGGGTCTCCCAGGCTATCGGGCCGAAAATTACGCTCGGGTTGAATTAGCGTTGCTTGATGGCCAAACCGGCCGACCTGTGGTCTCCACGGACGGTCAAGCATGGGCCTCACTCGAACGATTGAATGTCCCGCTTGAATCTAATGTATACCCGGTTGTCCGAAGATATCAGAACCAACCACCTATTTATCCCAATTCTGAGAGTGAGGAGTACGAGACTCTTCGCTGGGTTTCCGGGCAGGACGCCATTGCCCAAGCGGTCATGCATTTGGAAATATTATGGAAGAAGAACCAGGCAACTTCCTGATACCCGATGATCCTTGTCGGAATATGGTTCATATGTCTTGTTACTTCTATTATGGTGGGGTGTGGTGCAGGTCCCACACCCCGGATGATTGACTTTCTCGGAGAAGACGCCTTTGCACACAGTGTGCGTCCACACGAAAATGATGAGTGGAGGCAGCAGTCAATAATCGGTTTGGTGGTGTATTCCGATGCCGCAGGTCAAAAAACCGCTCCGGCGATCATTTCTGAGTATCTTGAAATTCTCACCCGACGAACGGAAGAATTTCTCAAGCAGCATTGCGCTTTTCATGAGATAGTGACCGTTCCACCGTTATTTAATCCGGTTAACCTGGCTCAAGAACTGAAAGTCCAAGGACAACGTTAGCGCGTTCCCTATGAAATCGTGGTCGTGTTTTCAAGTCGGGAGCAGGCTGGCCCTGAAAAAATCGGGCAAGCCACGATGATGACACTAATGAGTGGAACTGTCATAGAAAAATCAGCGATGGCTGAGGGGACCATTCCCATTCTTAAATTGTCGGATTTCACCGTGGGCTTTTGGACATCGGGAATTGGGACTAAAACCTTAGAACAATTAAATGTGCCAATTGTCTCAAACCGTCCACTAGATGCCCGTGACATTTTGAGGGCTCAAGCGGGTCAACATGCTCTGGACCGGGCACTTGAACGCTTGGGCTCGGCTTGTCAGAGCGAGAAGAAAGCGCGGTTAGGTTTTACCGATAATTTTCGAATTGCAGATCGAGTCCGAAGTCCTGCTCTTTCAGATGCTTCATGACAGCTTGGAGTTCATCTTTACTTTTGCTTTGGACCCTGACTTGTTCCCCTTGAATTTGTCCCTGGGCCTTAAATTTGGCTTCTTTGATCGATTTGGTGATGGCTTTCGCTTTGTCCTCGGGAAGTCCGCTTTGAATGGTAATGGTTTGTCGGACGGTTCCCCCTAGCGCTTCTTCCACTTTTCCATACGTCAGGCCTTTCAACGACACATTGCGTTTGACGCATTTGGCCTTGAGAATATCCAGGACGGCGTTGAGTTTGTAGTCATCATCCGAGATTACTACTAATTGCTTGTCTTTTTCTTTTAACGTGAGCTCGGTTTTTGTTCCTTTGAAATCAAAGCGTTGCCCGACTTCTTTTTCGGTCTGATCCACCACATTTTTCATTTCCTGCATGTCGATCCGTGAAATGACGTCGAAGGAATAGTTGTCTGCCATAAGTCTCCTTACCGGTTGTTGTTGCGGGTCGCTGGATTAGCAGCACCGTCCTGCGGGAAGTTGAATGCCTTCGCCTTCAATCACTTCAGTGCTGTTCAATGGCTGTTTGTGAACCAGGTAGCCATACCATTTTCTGGCGCTGTCTGTGAGGACAATGAGTGCGAGTATGGCCACCAGGCCGACGAGTGAGGCATTGATGGCCATGGACAGGCCTTGCGACCCATCGGGTGAGAGTGCCCGACCGATAAAGATCACCAAGAGTTCATAGCATCCCGCCAGCGTGATCACGCCAACAAACACCATCGGGATCACGGTCACCCACAGATAGGATGTTTTGTTCATTTTGATGAGCACGGTCGTGGCAATACAGAGAGCGAGCATGCCGAGTAATTGATTGGCCGCCCCGAACATAGGCCAGATGGTCGCAATGGATCCGGTGCCAATGAGATATCCCCACCCGCCAACGACGAATAGACTGGCGCCCAATACCCCGGGCCACCAATTGATCTGTTTGAGCGGGGCATAGACCCGTCCCCCTAACTCCTGTACCAGGTATCGGGCGACTCGGGTGCCGGCATCAATCGTGGTTAAAATGAACAGGGCTTCGAATAAGAGGGCGAATTGATACCAGTAAGCCATGAGCCCGGACATTCCCGGCAAGCCTGAAAAAATCGAGGCCATGCCAACAGCTAAGGACACAGCACCTCCTGGACGGCCAGACACATCGACTTCAACAAGCCTGGAGAGTTCCTTAATGTGGGCGGTCGGAAATCCCATGGTCTCCAAAGTTTCAGCCGACAGGTTGGTGTTGATGGCGAGATAGTCGCCGGGAATGAGGAGGCAGGCGGCAATGAGCGCAATCACGCCGACAAAGCTTTCCAGGAGCATGGCGCCATAGCCGACAATCGCCTGGGATTCCAGACTAATCAGCTTCGGCGTGGTTCCGGAAGAGACCAGGGAATGAAATCCGGAAATCGCCCCACAGGCAATGGTGATAAAGAGAAATGGAAATAAGGTTCCCGGAATGATCGGTCCATTGCCAGCCACAAAAATTGTGGTGCGAGGCATCTCAATGGTGGGGGCGAGCACAATGACGCCGACGGCCAGAAGGGCGATTACACCTAATTTCATAAATGTTGAGAGATAATCTCGAGGGACCAGTAACATCCAGACGGGGAGGACTGAAGCGAGAAATCCATATGCCGCGAGGCACCAGGTGAGTGTGGTGCGATCCCAGAGAAACCATTCTGCCCAATCTGATTGGGCCACGGTTCGCCCCACGATAATGGCCAGCACTAACAACCCTAATCCGATCAGGGTCATTTCTCCGACCCGTCCCTGGCGGAATTTTTGAAGGTATAGTCCCATGAGCAGAGCGATGGGAATGGTCATGACGATGGTGAAGGTGCCCCAGGCATTGTGGTAAAGCGCGTTGACAACGGCCAGACCTAATCCGGCTAGCGCGACGACCACGATAAAGAGTACGGCGATGGCCGTGGCCAGGCCAGTGATGGGACCCAATTCAGCATGGGCGATTTCCGGAAGTGAACGACCATTTCGTCGCATGGAGGCCACGAGAATAATGAAATCCTGGACTGCGCCTGCTAGAACCGCGCCGATGACAATCCATAAAAACCCTGGGAGAAAACCAAATTGTGCTGCCAGCACGGGACCGAGTAATGGGCCCGCTCCGGCGATGGCTGCAAAATGATGGCCGAAGAGAATGTATTTGTTGGCGGGATAGAAATTGGTGCCGTCTTCCAACCGGTGCGCGGGTGTTCGACGGCGGTCATCCAGGTTCATGACGCGCTGCGCCAAAAACCGACCATAGAACCGATAGGACAACACATAAAAACATGAGGCGGCGACCACGAGCCACAGCCCGTTAACTTTTTCGTGTGGATTGACTATGCCCACAACATGGCCGAAAGCCACGGCACAGAGTCCGGCGAGTCCTAGCCATCCGATCTTATGCAACAAAGACATGCGGGGCATCCTAGCAATGGGAGAAAAGGGTGTAAACGGGGTGGAGACTGAGAGGTGTTCAGGCCGACATGTGGTCAGGTCGGCGTTTGTTCATGAAACACAAACGGGGGTTTGCCTGCTTTTTTTCGCAGGGAGTTGATGGCGTTAAGAATCTGGGGTTGCCGAATGAGTTTTTGTTCGACCCGGTGTTTTCCGGGAAAATCCAGAAACAAGATTCCCAGGACCATTGTGAGGATTCCTTGTCCTGGTAAGACCAGCATGGCGATTCCGGCTACCAGAAAAATGAGTCCCAAGCCGTTTTTCACCATCAACCCAAGTGTGCGAATTATTGGATGATGATTAGCAAACCACCTGCGGGGGCCATGATTGTTAAAGTAATCAGGTGGAAGGCGAATTAATATAGCAGGGATCGCAATGAGAGTTCCTACAAAGGCAATGAGAGAAAAGGTGATCATGCCGATCCAGATTTCTCGTGGAACCCAAGCTTCGGCATACTGAATTATTTGATCAATCATGGTTGGACCAATTTTTCATATATAATAGAGCACATCTATGGTAGGCGTATTAGCGAAGGGTCCGGTTGTATTCTGAAAAATATACACTTTATAATTGCTCAATGGTATTTGTATTCATTCTATCAGGTGTTTGAGGTTTCCAAAGCCTTGAGTGAGACATGATGGCACAGTATTGGTTGTTCAAATCAGAGCCGACAACATTTTCCATTGATGATCTGGTTAAATCTCCACGGCAGACCACATGCTGGGAAGGCGTACGTAATTACCAGGCTAGAAATTTCCTGAAATCCATGAATGTTGGGGATATGGGATTTTTTTACCATAGCAATGCGGATCCTCCAGCCATAGTCGGAATCATTGAAGTGGTCAAGGCCGCTTATCCAGACTCATTTGCATTCGATTCAAGGAGCCGATATTTCGATCCGCGCAGTGCTCCGGACTCGCCCCGTTGGTTTCTTGTGGATGTGCGGTTCGTGAAAAAGTTTCCTCAGGCCTTGTATTTGGATCAGTTACGAGCCATTAAGGGACTAGAGGAAATGGAACTTCTGCGTAAAGGTTCTCGGCTCTCGGTTCAACCAGTGCGTCCGAATGAATGGCAACGGGTGTTGGATTTGGTTCCGAAAAAGACTGAGCCTTTGTCCACCAAGAAGTAGCGGCGTAGGGGGTTTCAAGGTTTTTTGTGGATTCCTCTTCTATTTTTTTCTGGTTATGGTGAATGATTCGCTGTGGGAAACACCTGTAAAAATGGGTGAATGGTGACTTCCTGAAAAACCCCAAAAAGGGTATAGGGATCATCCTTGGCAAAGGCTTGGACTTCTTCGAGTGATTCTGCTTCAACCACGATTAGGCTTCCCATTTTATCGGTCAGAGGACCAGCCAAAATAATTTTGCCTTGTTGTGCCCATGCTTCAAGCCGTTTGAGGTGGGCTTCCCGGTAAATGGGCCGTTTTTGTGCCCCCTCGGGGCCATCTTTTCCTAGAATCACGAATTTCATTCTTTCGCTTCTGTATCTTTACTGAAGTTGCATGGATTGCCTGACTTCTACGAGGGTGATGGGAAATCCATTATATCAGGAGGCGGTGGTACGGCCATTTTTCACAGGAAGATTTGGTTGTCTGGAGAATGGGCTTGAAACGAATAGGTGAATGCGAGGCAAGTCTTATGGATTCTGGTCTTCTATAGGTTGTCTGTTCGCATATCCGCTGTCGATATCATGCCACCAGCGAACCTGTTCTTCTCCCGATTTCCAACATAAAAATACCAGTCGGTCATCAAGCATAAACGGGAAATCACATAATCCAATTTCGACATCTTTAATCACCACACCCAGTTCCTGTATGGCATGCAGGCTTCCATTGATGTCTTGTAACCCTTTGATATATTGGACACCCATGACCGTTCCCCCTCCACATGACGCTTTGGCGCTGGCTTTTTTGACTTCTTCCCTCGTATCAATAAGTATTTGTCGCCCAGCTTTAATGTTGCCCCAAAATTGTTCCAGCTCAGGGATTAATCCGTTGGCTTCGGAGAGGGTGAAAATCCGTTCACTGGAAAAGGGAAAACCTGAATCAGACATTGGAGAGAGCCCTTCTTTGTTGACTTTCAATTACCGTCATAATGGTTTACCATAATAAGAAGAAGGGTGCCAACCATGAGGGAATAGAGTGCCTTTCTTAAAGAGTGGTTTGGGGAAAATTTGAGTTTCTTGTCGCAATATCCGAAAGTAGCCTATTGACAAGTCGTTCAATAGTGAGATAAATAATTACTTAAGACCTGCCCATTTGATAGCAAAATCCATTTCTGCCAATTAACTTCTCGGACTTCAGGTATTATTTCAAATCGTAGATAGGACAACACGGGTGGTTTTAACAAGTGTGGTTCTTCAGTTTCTCTAAACATTCTTCCTAAACACACAACAGCGGTCTAAATCTTTTATTTTTATAGATTCTGGAGTGGTTCCCTTTTCGGGGATCGCCAAAATTTGCAGCGCACAACCCAGATGAAAATGTTCCTTTCCTTTCCACCCCTCGTAACAGGCTAAGCCCACGAGAAAACCCTTCCGGCCTAATGAATGGAGTAACCAAATGTATCTTGCCGAATTGAAGCAAAAGTCCATTGGAGAATTAAATGAAATCGCGCGTGACTTAAAAATTGATGGCGCGCCGAATTTGCGCAAGCAAGAGCTGATTTTCTCTATTCTTCAAGGGCAGAGCGACAAGAACGGAGTCATTTTTGGAGAGGGAGTCCTGGAGACTCTGTCAGATGGATTTGGATTTCTCCGGGCCCCGGATTCCAACTACTTGCCGGGACCTGATGATATTTATATTTCCCCGTCCCAGATTCGACGATTTAATTTGCGGACCGGGGATATCGTTTCAGGGCAGATTCGTCCGCCGAAGGACGGAGAACGGTATTTTGCGCTCTTGAAAGTCGAAAAAATTAATTATGATGAGCCTGAGGTGCAGCGGGATAAAATTCTGTTCGATAATCTCACTCCGTTGTATCCCGAAGAACGAATCAACCTGGAATTTGATCCTGAAGAGTATTGCACAAGGGTCATGGAACTCACGACGCCAATCGGCAAAGGACAACGGGGATTGATCGTGGCCGCTCCCAGGACGGGAAAGACCATGCTCTTGCAGGCTGTAGCGCGATCCATTATCGCGAATCATCCTGAAATTGTTTTGATTGTCCTCCTGATCGATGAACGACCGGAAGAAGTCACCGACTGGCAGCGCCAGGTTAAAGCCGCCGAAGTGATTAGCTCCACGTTTGATGAGCCACCTCAGCGGCATGCCCAAGTAGCAGAGATTGTTATGGAAAAAGCCAAGCGGTTGGTCGAACACAAACGGGATGTGGTAATTTTGTTAGACAGTGTGACTCGATTGGCGCGTGCCTACAATACGATTTCCCCTCCCAGTGGAAAGGTGTTGTCCGGGGGTTTGGATTCCAACGCCCTTCAACGGCCTAAACGGTTTTTTGGAGCCGCCAGAAATATCGAATTTGGTGGAAGTTTGACGATTCTGGCCACGGCCTTAGTTGATACTGGAAGTCGAATGGACGATGTCATTTTTGAAGAGTTTAAGGGCACGGGCAATATGGAAGTGCATTTAGATCGTCGTTTAGCGGATAAACGGCTCTTTCCAGCCATCGATATCAGCCAATCCGGCACGAGAAAAGAAGAGTTATTGGTTGATCGCGACCGCCTGAATAAAATGTGGATCCTTAGAAAGGTATTAAGTCCTCTCGGAACCATGGAGGCGATGGAATTTCTCATGGATAAAATTGGCGGAACCAAGAGCAATAATGAGTTCTTGCAATCTATGAATCGATAATTCACAATAGGGGTTTCGTCTTGAGGGTTTTTTAAGATTTAGACTTTGAATCGAGAGATGGCGTTGAAGGAGGTAGCATGAAAAAGGGCATTCATCCGGCTTATGAATTTGCAAATGTGAGTTGTGCGTGCGGCATGACCTATCAAACCCGGACGACCGTGGGAGACATGAAGGTCGATATCTGTTCCAGTTGTCATCCGTTTTTCACGGGCACTCAAAAAATTGTGGATGCTGAAGGACGGGTAGAACGTTTCAATAAAAAATACGCCAAATTGACGAAGCCAAAAGCCAAAGCATAAAGACTTTTTCCTCTTCTCCATTGTCCTGCCTATACAATCCTCGAGGGGATGACGTGCGTGCAGGGTGTTGAAGGAGCCCTGTCTTCCGTTATTTATCTATCTACGGTCGACATGACGGGTCCTTTCAGCATGCGTGCACCAAAATGCTGACAGGGTCTCCTCGATTCAGTCCCACCATTAATAGGCTAATGTCCGTGTGAGGATGGTGGGCACGGTTGTTCAGGAAAGAGAGCCTGTTGAGTTATTTGATTTCCTGTTAAACTACGTATATGCCACCGGTTACTAAAGCAGAGCTGAAAGAGGGTGGATTATTTAGCAAATGGGAGGCCATTGCGAATAAGTATGACACCCTCAACGATCAGTTATCGGATCCGGCTGTCCTGTCTCAATCAACCCTTCTGGTTGCGCTCAATAAAGAGCGGGCGGAGCTTGAGCCCATTGCGCAGTTGTTTGCTGGGTACCGACGGGTCGTCGAGGAGATTGCTCAGGCCCGGCTGATGACCGAAGATCTGCAATTGGATCCCGACATGCGTCGTTTGGCGGGGGAGGAATTGCAGAGCCTGGAAAGTCAACGCGAAGCCATGGAGGCCCAAGTCATTGAATTGCTCTGCCCGGCGGATGAAGGGGATAATAAAAATTCGTTCATTGAAATTCGCGCAGGGACCGGGGGAAGTGAGGCGGCACTTTTTGCCGGAGATCTCCTTCGTATGTACACGAAGTTTGCCGAAGCTAAGGCGTTACGGGTCGAATTGATGGAATTTCAGGAAACGGGTCTTGGGGGGATCAAAGAGGCAGTATTGCTGGTTGAAGGCAAGGGAGCCTTTGGACATTTCAAGTATGAAAGTGGCGTGCATCGGGTGCAGCGGGTTCCCACGACAGAGGCGAATGGACGAATTCATACGTCCACTGCCACGGTCGCGGTGATGCCGGAGGTTGAAGAAGTGGAGGTGCACATTGATCCGAAAGATTTACGGATTGACACCTATTGTTCATCAGGGGCTGGTGGACAGAGTGTCAATACGACCTATTCCGCGATCCGGATCACTCATATCCCGACGGGAGTTGTGGTGACTTGTCAGGACGAGCGATCACAGCTAAAAAATCGAACGAAGGCCATGAGAACCCTTCGGACACGAATTGGCGATGCCGAGCGCGAAAAACAGGAAGCCTCCATTGCTCAACAACGCCGTTCCCAAGTCGGGACAGGGGAACGGAGTGAGAAAATCCGCACGTATAATTTTCCACAAAATCGCGTGACCGACCATCGAATTGGACTGACGTTGCACAAATTGGATCGGGTGATGGAAGGCGACCTTGATGGGTTAATCGCGGGCCTTAAAGCCCAATGATGCCTTTCGTGTAACCCCCTGTCCGTCTCCTCCGACTGTTCAACGCATGTGCGCTTTTTGAGGCTCAGATGCCCCCCTTCACTTCCTTTACACAGTTATATCGTGGTGCGGTTGAGACGCTGACTCAAGCGGGGATTGCCAATGCCCGCAATGAAGCCCTGTGGATTCTTGAGGATGCCCTTGGTATTACGCGACTGCAACTGCATGCGAATCCAGATGCTCCCGTTGATGCGGAAGTCTGTCAGCGGGCTGTCGCCTTGTTTCAGCGCCGTGCGTTACATGAACCACTTCAGTATGTATTGGGAACTCAAGATTTTTTTGGTCTGGATTTTCTCGTACAATCCGGGGTGCTTATTCCAAGACCGGAGACAGAATTGCTGGTGGAGGAGGCTATTGGGTTTCTGGGGACTGACGCGCGGCCGGTGATTCTGGATGTCGGGACGGGCTCTGGATGTCTGGCGATCAGTCTGGCGGTCAACCTTCCTGGAGCGGTGATTATCGCATCAGACAAGTCAGTTCCGGCGCTGCATCTTGCGAAGGTCAATGCCATGCGTCATGGGGTTGCGCAACGAATTCTGTGGGTGGCCGGTGACCTGCTTTCCCACTTGTTATCCGAAAATTTAGCAGGTAAAGTGACCGCCATTATTGCTAACCTGCCGTATATCTCCCATGTGGAATGGGAACACCTTTCTCCGGATGTCAAAGATTTTGAACCACGGCTGGCGTTGGATGGAGGGCCGGATGGACTCGATGTGTACCGGCGGTTATTGGATGAATCGCCAGGACTTATCTCCTCAAAGGGATTTATCCTCATGGAAGTGGGAGTTGGTCAGGCTGACCTTCTGTGCCGGGATCCTTCCCTCACGAATGCGTTTAAGATTGTAAAGGTCCGGCCTGATTCCCAAGGCATTCCACGAGTGGTGTGCGTGCAACAGCGCCTTGTATAGACACGGAATATTATAAATGGATCAAATTCGAATCACGGGAGGATTGCCTTTAAAGGGGTCCGTTGAAATCGGCGGAGCCAAGAATGCCGCCCTGCCAATTTTGGCAGCGACGTTGTTAGGGGGTGGGGAATGCGTAATCGACCATGTTCCACACGTTCGTGATGTAATGACGATGGGAAAATTACTGGCCTTGTTGGGAGTGACGGTTCAAGAGGAAGGCGACAGGGTCAGACTGGATGCGGCTCAGGTGCAATCGATTGAAGCGCCGTATGATTTAGTCAAAACGATGAGAGCCTCTATTTTAGCCTTAGGCCCTTTACTCGCTCGGCTGGGAGAAGCCAAGGTTTCTCTGCCGGGCGGATGTGCGATCGGCACCAGACCGGTCAATCTTCACCTTAAAGGATTGGAGATGATGGGTGCGGAAATTCAAGTGGAGCATGGATATATCCATGCAAAAGCCGGTCGTCTCAAAGGGGCAAGGATTGACCTGGATTTCCCGACGGTCACGGGCACGGAAAACCTGATCATGGCGGCTTGTCTGGCGGAAGGGACCACGAGTTTGCATAATGTCGCGCGGGAACCGGAAATCACGGATCTCTGTGCATTCTTAACCAAGCGGGGCGCCAAAATTCATGGGATGGGAACGGACACCATTACGATTGAAGGGGTGAAGGAACTTCATGGCGCAGGGCATTGGGTGATCCCAGATCGAGTTGAAGCCGGCACCTATTTGATGGCCGGAGCCATTACCGGTGGGGATGTGATGGTGAAGGGATGTATGACGGATCACTTAGGCAGCGTCCTGAAAAAAATACAGGAAATGGGTGCGGAGTTAACCGAAAGCCATGACGGCGTACGAATCCGCCGTTCCGGTCCGCTCAAAGCGGTGGAAATTAAAACTCTTCCCTATCCAGGCTTCCCGACCGATCTCCAGGCCCAAATGATGGCGTTGATGTCGGTGGCAGAAGGCGTAAGCGTGATTTCTGAAACCATTTTTGAAGGGCGGTTTCTGCATGTCCCGGAACTTCACCGGATGGGCGCGTCGATTGAGATTGATGGGCCACATGCCGTGGTCAAAGGTGTGCCGTTGCTCACCGGTGCACCCGTCATGGCCTCGGATTTGCGCGCCAGCGCCGGCTTGGTGTTGGCTGGTTTGGCCGCTGACGGCGAAACGACCGTGTCCCGAGTCTATCATTTAGACCGCGGCTATGAGCGGCTGGAAGAAAAATTTCAGGCCCTGGGCGCGAAGATTGAGCGCGTTCGCGAGGTGGCATGAGCGACGTGATTACCATTGCCCTTTCCAAAGGTAAACTTCTTGATCCGACTCTTGAATTGTTCCGGCAGGCAGGCTATACGGGATATCATGTGCGAGCGGATGACCGTCGATTAATTTTGGAATTCCCGGAGCACGGGCATCGGGTCTTAATTGTTCGCCCAAGCGATGTGCCGACCTATGTCGAATATGGCGCCGCCGATTTAGGTGTGGTTGGTAAAGATGTGTTGTTGGAGCAGAGCCCGGATGTCTATGAACCGGTTGACTTGAACTTGGGAGTCTGTCGGCTGGTGGTCGCCAGGCCGAACGGGCCACAGCTTGTGCAGCGGATGTCTTCCAAGCTTCGGGTGGCCACCAAATATCCCACGATCACTGAACGTTATTTTAACCAACAAGGTTTGCCTGTGGAATTGATTAAGCTTTACGGGTCGATCGAGTTGGCCCCATTGGTGGGGTTAGCCGATCGGATTGTCGATCTTGTGGAGACCGGAAACACCTTGAAGGCCAATAATCTGGTAGAGGATGAAGTCATCGCCTGGTCATCTGCCCGATTGATTGTGAACCGGGCGAGCTTAAAAATGAAACATGCTGTAATTACAGAACTGATTGCCCGGGTGAAGAAAATTCTTTCCCGTTCCCGTTCCAAAAAGGTCCACGTATGAAAATTGTTTCCCACAAGGACCAGGGGTTTTCGCAGGCGGTGAATCGTGTATGCCAGCGGGCAGCTCAGCAAAACACCAAGGTTGAAAAAGTAGTCAGGACAATTTTGGATGCTGTTCGGCAAGAGGGCGATCAGGCGCTCCAGCGATTGACCTGGAAATTCGATCACGTCCGAATCAGTGCTGACGGTCTTCGTGTGACGGCGAAAGAGATCGAACGTGCATACGGTGAGCTTCCGTCCTCAGATATTAAAGCATTGAAATATGCTGGGAACCGTATTCGGACTTTTCATCGTCGACAACGCAGGAAATCCTGGGTCTATCATCAACAGGGGATACAATTGGGCCAACGGATCACGCCGTTAGATAGTGTGGGTGTGTATGTTCCAGGCGGAAAAGCCCTGTATCCATCATCGGTGCTGATGAATGCCATCCCCGCGAAAGTGGCTGGTGTGGAGCGAGTCGTCATGTGTACGCCGACCCCGACCGGCATCATCCATCCCGCCTTGTTGGTGGCGGCGGATGTCGCAGGAGTGGATGAAATCTATCGGGTCGGTGGAGCCCAAGCCATTGGGGCGATGGCCTTTGGTACCCCGACGATTCAGCCCGTCGATAAAATTGTCGGTCCTGGGAATTTGTATGTGGCTACGGCCAAACGCCTGGTCTATGGCCAAGTCGATATTGATATGATTGCGGGTCCGAGTGAATTGCTGGTCATTGCCGATTCGGCCAGTAACCCCCTTCATGTTGCGGCCGATCTCCTATGCGAAGCCGAGCATGATGAGGAAGCGTGTGTCTATCTGGTGACGACGTCTCTGACTCTTGCCAGACGGGTTGTGACGGAAGTGACCCGCCAACTCGCACAGTTGGGACGCCAGGCGATTGCGTCCAGGGCCATTCAAAACCACGCAATGGTATTTGTTGTGCGGACATTTGATGGGGCATTTGAATTAGCCAATCGAATTGCGCCTGAGCATTTATCATTAAATGTGGATCGGGCAGGAGACTATGTGTCCCGTATTCGGCATGCGGGTGCCATTTTTGTGGGGCGCTATACCCCTCCCGCAGTTGCGGATTATGTGGCAGGGCCCAATCATGTGTTACCGACAGGGGGAAGCGCCAGATTTTTTTCGTGTTTGGGTGTCGATGAGTACATAAAAACCAGCAACGTGGTGTCCTATTCGCAAGCCGCGTTGCGCAAAGCCAATGCCCAGGTGCTGCGTCTATCTCAACTGGAAGGCCTTGATGCACACGGGCGATCGATGGAGAGTCGATGGATATGAATCAACAATCTGTTCACAGAACAGCATTTCAAGAACGGAAGACCGCAGAAACGGCCATTCGGGTGCAATGGGGCCTGGACGGGAGCGGCAATAATCAGATTAAGACCTCAATTCCGTTTTTAGATCACATGTTGAATTTGTTCGGCAAACATGGATTTTTTGATCTAACCGTGGAAGCGAAGGGTGATATCGAGATTGATGACCATCACACGATCGAAGATGTGGGCATTGTCATGGGGCAAGTCCTCACCAAGGCCCTTGGCACGAAAGAGGGTATTTCGAGGTTCGGGTGGGCAGCGGTGCCGTTGGATGAAACCTTGGCTCAGGTGACCGTGGATCTGAGTGGCCGGCCGTACCTCGTGTACAATGTGGCGCTTCCGACGAGGTATATTAAGACGTTTGATTTGGGGCTGTTTGAAGATTTTTTTCAGGCTTTTGTGAGCCAGGGAGGGTTGAATCTTCATGTGAATGTGCCCTACGGAAGAAATCCTCATCACATTATGGAGGCGATTTTTAAAGCGTTTGCCAAAGCCCTAGACCAGGCCGTCAAACGAGAGGAGCGGCTTCAGGGAGTCCTCTCCACCAAAGGATCGTTGTAGATAGGGTGACCACGCTGACGGATTAGAAAGAGAAATGAGCAGGACATGATCGCCATTATTGATTATGGGATGGGAAACCTCCGGAGCGTGCAGAAAGGGTTTGAATATGGGGGTCATGAAGCGGTCGTGACTCGAGACCTTCATGTCATTGACCAGGCCAGTCATGTGGTCTTGCCGGGTGTGGGTGCATTTGGGGATTGCATGGACAACCTGGTTCGCTTTGAGCTGACGGATGTCATTCACCGTTCCATAGCCTCGGGAAAGCCATTTCTGGGCATTTGTTTAGGCTATCAATTATTGTTTTCGGAAAGTGAAGAGTTTGGATGTCATAAAGGGTTAGGAGTCCTTGCCGGAAAGGTGAAGGCGATTCCCCGACCAACTGAAGATGGGGAAACCTTATTCAAGATTCCTCATATGGGCTGGAATACGATTCAAGTCAATACGGACGCTCCGCCTTTACGTGGGATTGCCTCCGATTCCTATGTGTATTTCGTGCATTCCTACTATGTCGAACCGGCGGATCATGGTCTCGTCAGTACTCAAACCGAATATGGAATTCCCTTTGCCAGTAGCGTCTGGAAAGACAATATCTTTGCCACCCAATGGCATCCAGAGAAAAGTCAGGCCGTCGGGTTGCAGGTCTTGAAGAATTTTGGTGATTGGCAATGAGAGGAATGTCTCTTGCGATCAATGGAGGGTCCATACCGTTGCCAGCCGGTTTTTTTGTCATCAGCCTGATCGGGTGGTGGTGTCTCGGCGTGGGCTGTGTTCCCTCTAAAGTTCAGATTCAGGCTGCTCCAGAATTTGACCCCTCCCGTATAACCAGTCTTGCCATCCTTCCTTTTCAGACGATCAAAACCCCTCAATGGGGGAATAGCTCGACACGTGGAGGCGTGAGGGATCCCGAAGAAATCCGTACACAATTTCGATTGCCGGGAACTGATCAGGTGAATGGAACAGATTCCAGAAAAGTTCGTTATGTGGTGCCCGCAACGGCTGCACATCGAATTACGACACAGGTGGTCTCTGCGTTGGTCAACCGGCCTTCCTTACGGGTGATTGGCCCCGAGGAGTCCTTCGCCGTGTTAGGCAAGGGAAGCCAGAAAGGTGAACCGTCATTGTCGGTCATGGCCCAAGAGGTTGGGACACAATTAAAGGTTGATGGAATTCTGACGGGGCTCGTTAGCACATACCGGGAACGCGAAGGGAGTCGCCTTGGGGCTAACCCTGCGGCGGTGGGGTTTGAAGTGTATCTTGTGAGGCCTTCGGATGGAACCATCTTGTGGACTGGGGAATTTTTTGAAGAACAAAAACCTCTTAACCAGGATGTGGTAGGGTTTTTTGAAAAGGGTGGAGGGTTTGTGACTGCCGATAAACTTGCCGAACTGGGCGTAGAAAAAGTGATGAAGGCCTTTCCGGTCGGTTTGGCCGATACTGGCTCTGCTCAGTCCTTGAGAGAGGGATCTCCCTGATGCTATTGATTCCTGCAATTGATCTGAAGGACGGGAAATGTGTCCGGTTGCGCCAGGGCGAGATGGAGCAGGTCACCAGCTATTCCGATGACCCGGTGGCGATGGCGGAACATTGGCAGAGTCTTGGAGCACGCTACCTTCATGTGGTGGATTTAGACGGGGCCGTGACTGGAATTCCCAAGCACCTCTCCCACATTGAAGCCATCACCAAACGGTTAACGATCCCTATGCAGGTCGGTGGTGGCATCCGAAATACTTCAACGATTCGTGCCTACTTGTCCTGTGGGGTCGACCGGGTGGTGATTGGAACAGCGGCATTGCAGGATGCTGAGTTCCTGGCGGCAGCCGCTAAAGAGTTTCCTTCTAAAGTGTTAATCGGGATTGATGTCAAGCAGGGTTTAGTCGCGGTGCATGGGTGGAAGACCGTGTCCAGTCTGACTCCACAACAGGTCTTTGAATCAGTAAAAGATTTACCCTTGGGAGGCATGGTCTTTACGGATATTTCCCGGGACGGCATGTTGGCAGGACCAAATATTTCAGCTTTACGGGATGCCGTGGATATCTCGCCGTTCCCCGTGATTGCCTCTGGGGGAGTCACGGTACTGAAGGATGTGCAGACCATTCAGGCCCTTGGAAGCAAGATTTCCGGAATCATTATTGGAAAGGCCTTGTATGAAGGGACCTTGGATTTGAAAGCGGCTCTTGAAATGGTGGCCTCGGCAGAAGCGTCTCGAACATCATGCTGACGAAGAGAATTATTCCCTGCCTGGATGTCAAAGACGGGCGCGTGGTGAAAGGGGTCTCGTTTGTGAATTTGCGTGATGCGGGGGATCCGGTTCACGTGGCGCAGGTGTATGATCGTGAAGGTGCAGACGAACTGTGTTTTCTGGATATTACCGCCTCTCATGAAAAGCGGGATACGATTTTAGATGTGGTGATTCGGACGGCGGAGCAGGTGTTTATGCCTCTCACGGTTGGAGGAGGGATCCGGACCATTGAGGATATTCGCCGGTTATTAGAGGCCGGTGCGGATAAAGTCAGCATTAATACAGCGGCTGTGGAGCATCCCGACTTCGTCAAATCCGCCGCCAACCGTTTTGGTTCGCAATGTATCGTCGTGGCGATTGATGCAAAACGGGCGACCACCTGTGAAGGGAGAGATCCCGGTTGGGAAGTGTTTACCCATGGAGGGCGGAACTCGACCGGCCTTGATGCCGTTGAGTGGGGGAAGCGGATGAGGGACTATGGCGCTGGAGAAATTCTTCTGACCAGCATGGATCAGGACGGACAGCAGGACGGCTATGATTTAGCCTTAACTGCGGCTATTTCCGAGTCCGTCTCCATTCCCGTCATTGCTTCTGGAGGGGCTGGCACGCTTCAGCACCTGTATGAGGCGTTCCATAAGGGGAAGGCAGATGCGGTGTTGGCGGCATCGATCTTCCATTTTCAAACGTATTCAATCGGGCAAGCCAAATCGTATTTGGCTCAACAGGGTATTCCTGTGCGTCCGGGAACCGTTCCGGTTTCAATTTCATAACGACCCATGAGTGAAGTTTCTTCGATGATCCCATTGCAGTTTGATGAACAAGGATTGCTCCCCTGTGTTGTGCAGGATTGGTTGGATGGGACGGTGTTAATGGTGGGGTTCATGAACCAACAAGCATGGGAAGCGACTTGCGAATCCCAACGGGTTCATTTCTGGAGTCGATCACGGAAACGGTTATGGAAAAAAGGCGAGACGTCCGGCCATGAGTTACTCTTGAAGGAAATGTTTGTGGATTGTGATCGGGATACGATATTGGCGAAAGCCCAACCCATTGGACCGACGTGTCATACCGGAAACCGGTCATGTTTTTTCTCTCCCATGCCTTCTTCGACTTCTGAAGAGGAAGCAGCCCTCTTTTCCGGTACGGCCTGGGGCGGAATTACCCGGCGTCTGTATGAAATGGTCGGCGATCGGAAGGCCAACCCGAGTCCTGATTCCTATGTGTCGAAATTAATGGAGGGAGGCCTCGATCGTATTTTGAAAAAGGTGGTGGAAGAAGCCGGCGAAGTCCTGCTCGCCGGGAAAAATGGCGATCGGGAAGAAATTATTTATGAAATGGCTGATTTGTGGTTTCATACCCTCATCATGCTCGGGCATTTTTCCATTCCTCCTGAAGAGATCTATCAAGAGCTTGGCAAGCGATTTGGCAAATCAGGAATTCGACAGCTCGAAGGAGGCCCTACTCATGAGTGATTGTCTTTTTTGTCAAATCGTGAAGGGGGCCATTCCCGCCGACACCCTGTATGAGGATGAACACACGTTCGTGTTTAACGATATCAATCCTCAAGCGCACGTGCATATGTTGGTGATTCCCAAGCGGCACGTGGTGTCTTTGGATGATACGAAAGAGACGGATGCGGCCTTATTAGGCCACCTGATGGTCGTCTGTGCCAAGATGGCCAGACAGCGGGAAATTGCCGGTAGCGGATATCGGGTTGTTGCGAATACCGGACCGGGAGCCGGGCAGAGTGTTTTTCATTTGCACTTTCACGTCATGGGTGGGCGGACATTTGCGTGGCCTCCAGGTTAAAGGTGGCTTGCCGGGGAAAAAGCGTCCCGATAGTATTTGGTATCCGAAGGGAATGAAATTCGTAATGTGTCCCTAACACAGTCTGTGGTGAGAAGTGAGATGACCGGCGAAAAACGAGGGGTCCCTCCAGAGATTCTTCAGCAAATTCGAGATCGCATTGATATTATTGATCTCATTTCCACATATGTGAGTCTATCCAAAGCGGGGCAAAACTTTAAAGGGCTGTGCCCCTTCCATTCAGAAAAATCCCCCTCATTTTCGGTTAACCCCGTTCGACAAATGTTTTATTGTTTTGGTTGCAGTGTTGGAGGAGATGCCTTTACCTTTTTGATGAAACAGGAAGGCATGGACTTCATGGAGGCTCTGCGTGAGTTGAGCCAACGGACAGGGGTGGCCCTGCCTGAACGTCGGGAGTCAGCGGCCAAGACCACTTCAGGCTTATCTCGTGAGCGGTATTTCCATGTGTATCAATTGGCGGCTTCCTGGTATCACCGCAATCTTCAGGAAACTCCTGAAGGGCAAGTCGCTCGAGATTATTTGGATCAGCGGGGGATTGCCAGGGAATCCTGGAACACCTTCCAGTTGGGATTCGTTCCAGAAGGATGGAATGGCCTTTCCAAATGGCTGGAACAGCAGTCCGTCAAGCCAGAAGAACTCATTCAGGCTGGATTGGTGGCGCGGAAAGTGTCTGAGGATGGCACTAGGATATCAACGTATGATCGATTTCGTGGACGGGTGATGTTTCCCATTGCTGATCCGCGTGGACAAGTATTGGGATTTGGGGGTCGGATCCTGGAAGATGGGGCCTCTCCCAAGTATCTCAATTCACCCGAAACCGACTTGTTCTTTAAGGGGCGATCCCTCTATGGAATGGACAAGGCCAGGCAATCAGCTACCGCTTCCGGCAGGTTTTATTTGGTCGAAGGGTATTTTGATGTCATCGCGCTTCACCAAAACGGGATAGAGAATGCCGTGGCACCCTTGGGAACGGCGTTAACCTCTGATCATGTCCAGATTTTACGCCGATTGGCCCCGTCGGTCATGCTCGTGTTTGATGGAGATGCCGCAGGGATCGGCGCTGCGTTACGGACGCTTGATTTGTTCATGAATTCCGGCATTGAAGTCCGAGTGCTCCTGCTACCAGCTGGTGAGGACCCTGACACATTTATTCGGAAAAACGGGGTGCCGGCGTTTCGGGAATTGGAGGGGAGGGCCGCGACTTTACTCGATTTTGCCATCATGTCCGTGTTGAACAAAACCAAAACGAATTCCATTCAAGATCGAGTCAAGCGGGCTGATGAAATTCTTGCGATTCTTCATAAGACCAAAAATCCCATTGAAAAAGAGGAATATCTGAAAGTGGTCTCGGAACGATTGGGTATCAGACCGGATTTGCTTAGAAAACGCCTTCCGACGCTTTCCCGGCCGATGAATGCCGCCTCGTCTGCTACGCGACAGGAACAACCTGTCACGAATCTGGCCATTCCGCAAGGCAAGCCTGAGGAACGCGATCTTATTGTGTTATTACTCCAAGGTCGCCTGGAACCGGATCAGATTCGTCAACTCGATGAGGGTGCGTTTACTGTCCCACTGTATCGCCATATTCTCGGCAAGGCTGTTCAGCATACGGATGAAGAAGGGAATTTAAACCTCGATGCCCTGCATGCGGAATTCAGTGAGGATCCGGCTTATGAACCGGTCATTTCCCGGTTGAGTGTGGGGGAATATTATTGTGACGAAGTGTTCATTCATGTCGTCGGATGTCTCCGTGTTTTAAAGGAAAAACAGATCCAACGCCTCATGGACGAGGTAATTAGTCAACTCAAGGTTGCGCAACGGGAGGGACGCCAGGACTTGGTGGATGCTTTGGTTGCGGAGTCCAATGTGCTTCGGCAGAAAAAGGCCTTATTAACGGCTTCCCCATGAGTTTAGACCCTGTGAGGGAATAAAATTCGTAGGGGTAGTTTTTCCTGAGCGTCATTTATGGTAAAAGAGTGTGTGCGTCTTTATGTTCTCGGGCCCATAGCTCAGTTGGTTAGAGCGGCTGACTCATAATCAGTTGGTCCCAGGTTCAAGTCCTGGTGGGCCCACCATGAGAGAGGGCCGGACTTGAGTAACCGGGCGGGCAAACGTGATTTAGGATATTGAGGACTCTGTGAATTTGCAGTTGCAATACCTGATTAATCTTCAAAAATTTGATCTTCGAATTTTTCAGATTCAAGACCAGTTGCGGAAGGCACCAGAGCTTCTCAAATTCGCTGAATCTCCGCTTCAAGATATTCTCGCCAGGCTGCAAGTCCTTAAAAATACCGGTGAATCTCTCGTCAAACAACGACGAAGTTCAGAACGGGAACTCGCCACTCAAGAAGAGCAACTCCAGAAAATCAGAAATCGGCTCTCTGAGTTAAAAACGAACAAGGAATATCAGGCGCACCTCTTTGAAATTGAGTTAGCTCGAAAGAAAAAAGATTCGATTGAGGAAAATGTGCTGGAAATGATGGAGCGGGTGGAACAGAATGAGCAGGCCGTCAAGGAGCTTGAAGAGCAAACCACCGAAGCCCAGAAAGTTTTTGATACCGAAAAGGCGAGGCTGGAGACTCATTTTGCCAATTTGGCGAATGAGTTAGCCGATTTGGATCG
>CABVRQ010000035.1:36887-40853 GCA_902500695.1 uncultured Nitrospira sp.
CTCAACCTACGATAACTCTTGATGGTGCGAGTGGGCCGGGTGGCCGCTCACGGAAATTTTCGTGGGAGGAAAGTCCGGACTCCAAAGGGCAAGGTGCTGGGTAACGCCCAGGCGGAGCAATCCGACACCAGCGCCACAGAAAATATACCGCCAATGGCAAACTCCTCGGATTTTGCCAGGTAAGGGTGAAATGGTGGGGTAAGAGCCCACCGCGCCTGTGGTGACACAGGTGGCAGGGTAAGCGTCACCTGGAGCAAAACCAAATAGGGGGACGATTCCCGGTTTGTCGAAGGAAGCGATTTCTTCTTGGACCGGGAGAGAGACCGGCCCGGTCGAGGTTCTCGGGTAGGTTGCTTGAAGCCTAGGGTAACCTAGGTTCCAGAGAAATGGTCACCACTGGATGAGACTCGTTTCATCTTGTACAGAATCCGGCTTACAGGCCCACTCCCTCACCATCTTTAGGGTTTACGTGTTTGTCCGGCATTGTGGTGGTTTCTCTTCACGTATTAATGAGCCATGGTCTGAAAGATTTCACGAATGCGAGGCGACAATAATACAGACTATGTCACGTGTTGTTTTGTTAGCTCATAGCATCCAAATGGTTGAGAATAATTCCTTGGTTTGACTCGTGTTTTCCTCATTGATAGAATGCCGGGTCCATCGCTTCCGCGTTTTTCATAAAAGGCCAAATACCTATCCTGAAATATTGCGTCCCCATCGTCTAGCCTGGCCTAGGACGCCGGCCTTTCAAGCCGGCAACACGGGTTCGAATCCCGTTGGGGACGCCATAGCTTAAGCCGTTGAAGGTTTCTTCAACGGCTTTTTTTTTATTTTTATCAATGCAAGTGATTTTTAAATATTATGTGGCGGGTCTTGAACGAAATCGACTGTGATCTCTTCCCTCGTTCAGTTAAGTTCGATATGGTAGGTATATCAGCCATATTTTTTCGGGGACCTGTGGAATCTTCATCTTACTATATTGAGAGAGTGGGGCATTTTGGCTTAACCAAAATATTCTAAACGAGCATCGTTACAAGAGGGGGCATTCAATTCGGCTGATATGTTAATTGGCTGGCCGAGATACCGCCGAAAGCACTTAAACGCGTTTGTTGATCAGTTCCGATTCCAGTGGGTGTTTGGTGAGGGAGTGTTGCGCGTGTTGCAAACAAAAATTTAATCATCCATTTTTCTGGCGAGGTCTTATGACGCACACATGGTTATTGGGCATTATGGCCGTATTCTTCATTTTCAATGGTCTGAGCCAGCCCGCCTGGTCTCAAGAGTCCAAACCAGGAGATGCTCCAGAGCAGGATGATGGCCCGCCGGGTTCAATGGTGCTTATTCCTGAAGGGGATTTTCTCATGGGAGATAATGACGGCTCTCGAAACGAGCGACCGGAGCATTCCGTTTGGCTGGATGCCTATTCTATCGATCGGTACGAGGTGACCATGGCGGAGTACCAGAAATTATTGGATACAGATTACAGTATCGAACCTCCGCCGCTGTGGGATGATGGCATTGCCACTGGAGAATTTGGGATCAGACCGGCTGTGGGAATTTCCTGGAACGATGCCAAACGATACTGTCAGTGGGTGGAAAAACGTCTGCCGACGGAAGCCGAATGGGAAAAAGCCGCTCGTGGCACCGATGGGCGAAGGTATCCATGGGGTCACATGCAGCCCTTTGTGGATATTGCAAACTATAACCAGGGGACGACGGGGTGGGTGAGTTATAAACTGACCCTTTCGCCGGTCACCAGCGGGACCAGGGGCATGAGTATTCGTCATGGCTTAAAACAGGGCGGAAAAAGCGCCTATGGCTTGTATAATATGGCAGGGAATGCGGCTGAATGGGTCGATGATTGGTATGACCGTTTTTATTATGAAGAGAGTCCCAAGAAGAATCCCCAAGGGCCGGCGGAAGGCGATTATAAAGTATTACGCGGGGGCTCGTGGGAAGACCAGCCGGTCAACTTACGGGTGACCGCCCGCTCAAAAGGGGAAGTTGATTTCCAGGACCTGACAACAGGATTTCGTTGTGCTAAGGATGCGAAGTGACGGTGCGGCTACTCATAAAAGTGGCCGCATCCGGTAAACTTTTACCGTGGGGTTTGGATGAGATCGCGAATTGATTCAATCGGTTGAGGTGGAGCGGAAGGCGCCCGTTTTTGCCCATAGAGCCAACGAGCGGTTGTTCCACCAATATTACGAATGGTATAGAGTGACCCGCCTGGAATATGAATTTCTTCTCCCACGGATGGCTGAACCCGCTCTCCCGCTATCTCCAATTCCAATTCTCCGGACATTGCCATAAATATTTCTTCCATATCCTGGGTGACGGCTCTCCATTCTCGTCCGGCATGATCAATCCACACCCCACAGGAAAATCCGCGAGCATGCCAATTTTTCGCAACAGTTGAGCGATCAATGATGGGGTGGCTTTTCATGATAGGCCTCTTAGAGAATAAAAGACTTATAAAAAATTCCGATGAATAATCTGGGGACTGCCGCAATTCAGCCATTGATTCCTGTCGAGGAAGAATGGCGGAGATGGATGCAAGTGACAAGAAAATACACAAGCTACTTGTATTGAAGGAAATCCATGGAAAAGCACCGGCAGTGCATTCATGGGGGTAGAGAGTAGAGAATGAAAGAGAGTGAAATTTTCTAAGAATGCGTCCACTTATATAGAGGGGAGATACCCCTGTCAATGTCACAAATTGTGGAAAAGGTGTGAACGATGGTGGATAAATTCACTGTGAAATCACGAACTCCTTTGTGAAAAGGGAATTCACTATGTGGATTATGGGGATAAATATTTTTTTGAAAGCTTTGGTCACTGAAAGAGTGCGAAGCTATATAAAACACCATCATTGGTGTATGAGGTTGGTAGTATGCCGGTCCGTGGGTTAACGCCAGTGCGGCATTGCAAGTAATTGGAGGAAATGGCTGATTTCCTATTCCTGACACTATCATCTCTGGTGTGAAGCCCTGTCCTTCGCGTATATTTTTACACGAATATGGTCCGTATCGAACTTTAATCTACCCTTAGAACAACAACATGATTGACGGATTAACCTATTACCAAATTCTGGGGCTTCCTGAAGATGCACTCCTGAAGGAAGTCCAGGGCGCATGGCGGAAATTTGTTAAAGAAAATCATGAGGACGTCGTCCCACAGGCAGAACGACAAGCCGCTAAGGAAAGGATGTTCAGGATCAACGAAGCCTATGCCGTGCTCGGTCACGAAGAAAAGCGGGCTGATTACGATAATGGGTATATGCTGAATGGCGGGTCAAAAAATGAACTCGTGAGAAGTCGGGTCCGAAGAGCCAAAGATATCATTCTCCGGGATCGATCGCTCATTACCAGAGAAGAGATGAAACTCATCGAATCCATCATTGATTATCTTGACAAAAATATCCAGGAAACGTGTTTTGTCTGGATGACCGATATCTTATGCGAACGTCCTGAAATGGCGAGACATGTGGTGACGTCGGCGTTTGATGAGCAACTGTTGGGAGCCAACAGTCATTTACTCAATACGCTTCTAGAAAAAGCGCCGTATGTGATGACCTGGGAAAAGATCTATCTCTATGGGGAAGAAATTCTTGGGGTTGTCGGGAAGGAGAACAAAGAAAGAAATTACAACCAACTCGCCCGTATATTGTGTCACCGGCTTGATCTAGCCAAACATTTTGTGTATCCGGCATTCCAGGAGCAAGCCTCAGGTTGTGAAAGCTGTCTGCTGCCAACATTATTAAAAGTGGCCCCAAAAGAAATCACGCAGGACCATTTTAATGATTATATTGATACTGTTCACAGCATGCGGTGGATCGTCTATGGTCAGCTCAGAAACTATAATGAACAGGCGGTTGACTGGATATTGAAGGCTCGTCCCGACCTCATCAGAAAACCTGAAGAAAAACCCGCACCGAAGGAGCTGCCACTTCCTTTACGGTCATGA
>CABVRQ010000036.1:0-19919 GCA_902500695.1 uncultured Nitrospira sp.
CCGGCGACCTCGTGAATGCCATTCACGCGCGCTCCCAACTGCGCTACAGCCCCACACCGAAAATGATGCTATCACGCGACTACGGTTCGGTCAAGAAAATCAGAGGTAAGAAAGGCAGGGCTCCCTCGTTGACAAATTCTGCGTTGAGACCTACGATTCACCCTTGAAGCTCTGGCTGACCCGCTGGCCGAGTTTTTTTTTGTCCCGTGCTCTTGTCCTGTGCGTGTGGAGGAAACTATGGCCGCGTTGGTTGTCGTCGGCTCCCAATGGGGAGATGAAGGAAAAGGAAAAATTGTGGATCTTCTCGCCAAGGATGCGGATGTCATTGTCCGCTATCAGGGAGGTTCCAATGCCGGCCATACGGTCATTACTAATAAAGGCACGTTTATTTTTCATTTGATTCCTTCGGGTATTCTCTATCGAGGGAAGATGTGCGCGTTGGGGAATGGGGTTGCCATTGATCCGGCCGGGTTGATCGAGGAGTTGGATCGTTTGACTTCTAAGGGGATTCCGGTTGGAAAACGATTTCTTATTAGTAATCGGGCTCATGTCATTATGCCGTACCATAAAGCCATCGATAAGGCGGCAGAGCAGGCGAAAGGGGCTCGGCGAATCGGGACGACGGGCCGGGGCATTGGGCCGGCGTATGTCGATAAGATGGCGCGAGTCGGCATTCGCATGGGAGATTTGTTAAACCCCGATGTGTTGCAACAAAAGATCAAGGAAAACCTGGTAGAAATTAATGCGTTCTTAGAGCGCATTTATAATGTAGATGGTTTCACCGTTGAGAAAATTTTTAAAGATTATCAGGCCTATGGTGAGCGGCTTCGTCCTCATATTACGGATGTGGCCTTGGTCCTGGATCGAGCCTTTGAGAGTAAGAAACGTGTCTTGTTTGAAGGGGCGCAGGGAACCCATTTAGATGTCGATTTTGGGACCTATCCTTATGTAACATCTTCGAGTTCCTGCTCGGGGGGTGCGTGCACCGGAAGTGGGGTCGGTCCCACGACGATTACGGGAGTCCTGGGTGTGACGAAGGCCTATACCACCAGAGTGGGTGGAGGTCCGTTTCCGACAGAATTGACGGATGAAATGGGTCAGCAACTCATGCAGCGTGGAAATGAATACGGGTCGACAACGGGTCGGGCCCGCCGGTGTGGCTGGTTGGATATGGTGTTATTGCGATATGCCGTTCGAATCAACGGACTCACCTCATTGGCAATCACGAAGTTGGATGTGCTGGACGGCTGCAAAGAATTGAAGATTTGTACGGGATATCGATATCAGGGAAAGCTCCACAAGGAAATGCCAGGTGATTTGGAAATATTGGCCGGCTGTGAACCGGTGTATGAACGATGGAAGGGCTGGACAACCGAAACGTCTGGCTTGAAGGCCCATCGAGGTCTTCCTCCTGCAGCTAAACGGTACTTGGCCAGAATTGAGGAATTAACCGGATGTCGAATAGATATGATTTCAACCGGTTCCAAACGTGAAGATACAATTATTGTGAGAAATCCATTGATTCGATCACGCAAGGGCTCATAGTTTAAATGCTCCTTTAGATTTTTCTTTACTGTAAGTTTGACAACACCGGAATCCATTGTTAGCATCGCGACCCGGTGAGCCGCTAGCTCAGTTGGTAGAGCATCGCCCTTTTAAGGCGAGGGTCGTGCGTTCGAGCCGCACGCGGCTCACCATAAATATCACGTCCTACTTGTGATTGACTCCTCAATAATCCAGCCGGAACACGGGTTACATCTCCTATGGGTAAGAATTCATTACCCGTGAAAATCATTTAAAAAAACATAGTGCGGCACCCTTAGCAAAAGAAGAGTGCCGCATGAAGTCAAAAATAGTTAGTGCTTGGTGGCTAATCGAGCAAGGTTGGCATTGGTTTGGGACAACACCAAGGCGAAGGCCGCAAAATCCGTGTCGGTCAATGGATGCCCCGTAGAACCTCGATCCACGAGGATGACCCCTATAGGCCTATTTGGTGCATATAAGGTTCCGGCGAAGCCGGGTTGGTCGCCCCAGTATTTTAAAAAGTCGGTTGGCATTCCTCCGGATTCCCCTTCCTGGCCCAACGAAGAATATTGAATTGGGTGGAAGCTATGGAGCAATCGGTCCCAGAAATTTCCATGAGACAGAGGGCAATGAAACGCGTCCTGGATAGTTTCCGCATGCGGACCATACCCGATTTTGGCCTGGAGTTTATCTTTTCCCGGTACCACCAATGCGAGCCAGACCCGTTCAAATCCATATGAAACATAGAGAGTTCTGGTGGCAAAGGTGAGCAGCGAGGAGGGTTCGGATATTTTCATGGCCTGAATCGTGAAATCCAGCAATGGTCTATCGGATGCCGGAGATGGCGGGAGAGAAGGTGAGGCTTGCTGATCCGGTTTTGCTGTTTCTGCGGGAAGAATTCCTTCTTGGTGTAAAGCCTGATGTATCGTTTGTGTGAGCCGATGGAGGTGGTGGTTGTGAAGTATTGTGCCATCGGCTTCAGATGCGGGAAGAAAATGCTGTCGATCAATGTTGATGGCCGAGGCAATTTCTGAGGCTTGCCTAAAAGCTTGGGACACGGTGTGTTCCAATTGGATCATGGAGAGGCCGAATGGGGGAAGAAACTGTTCGATCAGGCCTTGGAGTACCTCTCCCTGTCCGGCAGCCAATGGGTTCAGGAGGCAATAGCTCAGTTCATTAGCGGCTCGAACGATACTTTCCATGATCCGTTGATCTGCTTCGGGACGGGATTTAGGCCAGACCGGTTTTTTCTCCAATAATTGAACCAGGCTGTCCGGCAGATTCCAATGCTTGGCCATGGCGGCAGCGATGACATGCAGCGGTCGTCCCAAGAGAGACAGTTCGGCTTTGGCGACCTTGGCTGGATCTTCCCGGCGTATGACCTCGAGTTGTTCGCCCACGTCCGGTCGACAGAGGGCGAGGATGAGGTCTCCCAGTGAGTAGAGCATGGCATTGGTAAATAACGATCCCGCCTCCCCGTAATTGATGGTTTTTCCAAGTTCCTGGGCTTGAGTTCCGGCGACGAGAGCCCGTGCCAGGAGGTGTTTCAGGTTGACGGTGTTGGCTCCGAAGGTGTCGGCTTGTTCAATTAATTGGGCTGAGACCACCATGGCGCGAGTGACGTCAAATCCAATAAGGGCCACCGCATAGGTTGGGGTTTTGACCGGTGTGCGGGTATGATAGGCAGGGCTATTCGCGATTTTAATGACATTGGCCATCATGGCTTGGTCGCGCATGATAATTTCTCCAATGTCGCTGGCACTTGAGCGTTTATCCTGCGTAAGATTGAGAACTTGGATACAACTTTGCCGGAGAATAGGCAGAGTTTCCGGGGCATCCGCGAGCAGGCTTTCAAGAAAGGAAGCCTGTGTTGTGTGGCCGATGGCGGTAGCGGGTTTCATGGTAGCACGTCCGGCAGAGTTGAATACCGTGCGGTGATTCTGGTGCCCGGTGGATTTAGATCATGGAAATTAAACTTGATGGTTGGCCCTAAAGGTTAATTCTCGGTTATATTTTCCGAAATATTAAACCCTCCCCACTCTCGGCGGTGGGATGTCGGTCTCCTTTTTTTTTGAATTGGGTGGTACCTGCATGAGAAATAGAATTTCCTGCTCCGCTCAAGAGCTGAACCAATTAGATGCGGACATGCTTCAATCAGTGGTTGGAGGAACGGTCTTCGAAGAAGGCCGCCAATATTTTTCAGCCCAACGAGTCAAAATCCTTGATGCCGACCGGACGCAAATCACGGCCGAGGTCAATGGCGTCTATGGCGTGTATACGCAAATCATTAAGTTGCGAGCGGGGACCTTGTCGACCAGGTGTTCCTGCCCATCGACGGAACAACCATTTTGTCGGCATTGTGTGGCGGTGTTACTGCACCAATTTCATAACGGTTCCTCCTACAAGCCGAGTGCTAAGGAAAATCATAAGGATCCGGTTCCTCCTGCCGATCAGCGGGGAGGGGTAGGAGTACCCTATGCGGAGGAATCCGCAGGTGCGGGTGATTTGAATTTTTGGGAAGCTATTTTGTTTATCGATTGGATTCAGAAAGCCGTTGGACTTTTAGGTAAGGAGGCCACCTTGCCTCCAGTGCCTGGTTCTTTGGGGGGCGTTGCGCGGGAATGGGTGGGTGTGGTTGAACGCCTCAATTCACAATGCTTGGAAGGCGAGGAAGATCGGATTGATGCGTTGCGGAGTCTGCAATCAGCCGAAGGCATGATTGATAAGCTTACGAGGGAGCAGGAAACTTTAAAAATGGAATCCGAGCTGGCTCAACAGAATTGCAGGGTGTTGGAGAAAAAAGTCAAACAATTGCAAGATTCATTGAAAGAGGTCTCTGAGTCCTCTAACTAGGTAAGGCGGGTAGCAGGCTTGGCAGGCAAATTGGCTTTTAGGTTAAGGCAAGGCTCAGTAAAACGGGAAGCCAGTCTTTTGACTCTTTTCATGTAGGAGGAGAGCCGCCAGGTTTTTTCAAAAAACCCAAGGCAATGATGTCCGTAAATTTTTCATGCTCGAATCTTTCTGGGCTCTTCCATCCGGCCAACTGATCCAGGTGTTCGTCCCACCATCTCAAGTACATTGGCGGCAATTTGGTTCAGCGCGATGGTTGCAGGAGAAGAGGGAGCCAGTTCTGCCACCGGAAGATATTTCAAGATGGATTGCTGAACCTGAATATCCTCTGGAATATTGCCTAAGATAGAGAGGTCGGTTCCGACATATTGTTTAAGCAGATGTTGTAAGTGCAGGGTATTGATCCTGGATTTTGGTGTCATTCGGTTTAAGATGAGGGCCGGATGAAACCTCTTTAAAGCTTCTTGAGCAATTGCCACACCTGATTCGCTCGTTCTTCCAACGGCTTCCAGTACGGCTGTGACACTATGGAAGTCTTTGTCCAGAAGGGCGTCGGCCACTGGGTCCCGGGCTAAAAAAGCCGTAAGAACCTTTCGAATGGCGGCAAGTTTAATGAATCGATACAGATCTAAGACCGAAGTCGGGTCAGGGGTGGCCACGGCAAGGAAATAGTCCGCGAGGAGAAAAAAATCCAGTGCGTGATAACTGGTGCCTGCGCCGACGTCAACGAGAATGATATCTGCATCAAGTGTTTGCAAGTGCCGAATAAGGCGTTTTTTTTTGGCATGTTGCAAGTTTGCGGTAATGAGCGTTTCCCCGGTTCCAGGAATGAGCTTCAGGGAGGAGAGGCCGGGAATAGGGTGGGCGATCTCATTTAAGTTTTTGAGCGTGTTTGTCAAGAAATCTGAGAGAGTGGATGGAGGATGGAACATTCCAAACAAGATGTGGAGATTAGCCCCCCCAATGTCCATGTCGACCAGCGTGACGCGAAGTCCCTTTTTGGCAAGGAGGAGTCCAAGATTGCTGACGACCATACTTTTTCCAACCCCGCCCTTACCGGAGGCTACAGAAACTATGCAAGGCATCGGTTGAACTCCTCTCTCGTTGCTTTCACCAGGAAGTGAGTATCACCATACTCAGAAAATAGCTTATCATAGGGTTTTCCTTATGCCCATGGTAAGGGAATGCTCGTGAGTAAGACCTGTTGAGAGATTTTGCCCAACTAGGACGTTGCGGTGAATCGGGTGAGCTCTTGCCTTTAAAAATGGAAAATGCTAGGTTGATTGCGAGTAGAGTGGGCGTGAGCCCACTTTTTTTTGGTCTTGGCTTGTGGCCGCTGTAGCGAGGAATTGTGGTGGCCTTCACGGCTGAAAATATTGAGCAGGTTATTCGCCAAGCGGGCGAACCAATCGCTCGAGCCCTAGGAGTGGAAATCATTGAGGTTCAGTGCACCGGGAGACCCGCCAACCTTTTGGTTCGATTGACTCTTGATAAAAAGGGGGGAGTTGGAATTGAAGATTGTGGACAATTCCACCAGTCCCTGCGCCGAACCTGGGAGGTTCTTCACCCAGAGCAAGCCGCGTATCGGTTTGAGGTTTCTTCGCCTGGGTTAGATCGACCGCTCCGAGATCCCAAAGATTATGAACGGGTGGTGGGCGAACGACTTCGAGTCACTCTAAAAAGCTCGATCAAGAAGCAATCAGTTGTCTTGGGGCAATTGATTACCGTCACAGATATGGGGATTCATTTAATGGATGACCAAAGCAAGAATCCTCAAGAAGTCGTTGTGGCCTGGGATGATATTGCCAAAGCGAGACTAGAGGTTTCGTTCTAACGCTTTATTGGAAATGCGCACCAACCGCCCATGTCCGTTTGAACCGCTCATCGTGCCTTGCGAGGAATACAAATGAAAAGTGAACTCATGTTGGTCATTGATCAAATCGGTCGGGAGAAAGGGATTGATAAGGCTAAAGTCATTATGGCCTTGGAGTCGGCGCTTCTCACGGCGGCAAAGAAACGATTTGGGCATGGCGAAAATATTCAAGTCGATATTGATACGGAAACCGGCGAAATTTCTATTGTAAAGAAAAAGATTATTTCCGAGAACGTACTGGATTCCAAAACAGAAATTTCATTGGAAGATGCCAGGAAAATTGATGATGAAGCTGAAATGGGAGACGAAATTGGCTCACTCATCGAGTTGGAAGAATTTGGGCGAATAGCCGCACAGGCCGCGAAGCAGGTCATTTGCCAAAAAGTTCGAGAGGCTGAATGGGAGTCGATTGAACGGGAATATTCCAAAAAAGAAGGGGAGTTAGTGCATGGGGTCATTTTGGGCCAAGAGCGTCGAAATTACCTGGTGGACATTGGAAAAACAGAGGCCCTTCTCCCGATTCAAGAGCAAATCCCGCGTGAAGCTCACCGACGGGGTGATCGAGTGCGGGCGTTGCTGCTAGAAGTTCGACGAACTCCCAAGGATGTGCAAGTCATCCTCTCCCGAGCACATCCCCAATTCGTGGTGAAATTGTTTGGTCTGGAAGTGCCTGAAATATCAGAGAAAATTGTTGAAATTAAGGGAGTGGTGCGTGAGCCTGGCGACCGGACGAAAATTTCAGTGGCCTCACGGGATAAGGCGGTTGATCCGGTTGGCGCGTGTGTTGGAGTCAAAGGTTCACGTGTCCAGGCCATTGTTCGGGAATTGCATGGCGAGAAAATAGATATTATCCCCTGGACAAATGATCCTCGCGTGTTTATTGGGGAAGCCTTGAACCCTGCCTCCATTGAAAAAGTAGGGATTGACGAACAAAAAAAATCGGCATTGGTGGTGGTGGCTGATTCTCAGCTCTCTTTGGCAATTGGGAAGAACGGGCAAAACGTCCGCTTAGCAGCAAAATTGACAGGTTGGAAGATTGATATCATTAGCTCTACAGAATACGAAAAGCAAAAGCTTGAGCGCGACTTAGAGATTAAGGCTGCCTTGGCTGAAGAGGCTGCACAGATTCCAGAAGAGCCGGCGGGAAATGCCAAGGAGTCTGAAGTAGTCTCACAAGATGAAAGCATAGATAATCCAGCGGTGGTACCAACAGAGTCAGGGCAGAGTTCGGGATCGTAAGAATACGGCTTCACAGTAAAGGACGTGCATGAGAGTTCATGAGATAGCCAAAAAAATTGGGATGGAGAGCCGTTTGCTTATTCCTGAATTAGTGCGACTTGGCATTCAGGTTAGTTCCCATAGCAATACAGTGGAAGACAATATGGCCAAATGGGCGATGAATATTATTCTTGGTAAATCTCCTGAAACAACCCCCAAGCCTGGGGATTCATCTGCTTCAGGGAATGTCGGTGTGAAAAGCTCTGAGGGGGGGCGCCTTCTGAAAAAAGATTCGTCGACATCCGTGAGGCATCGGTCTGAGGCCGTGGCCGAAGGTCCGAAAAAAGCCGAAAAAAAACACATACTGATTAAGAAGAAAAAAACAGAAGAAGAAATCCTGGAAGAGATGGGGGAATTGTCTCCCGTCGGGGAGGATGAGTCAGAAGAGTCACCCGATATCCAGGGGGAGTCAGAGGCTCCCTTAGATACGGCTCCCGTTTTAACTCAGAGTCCTGGCGAATCGGTCGTGGAATCTCATCAAGAAGTCCATGCCTTATTGCCCACTGAATCGGGAGAGCTTCCTGGTGGTGTGGCGACTCCACCTGTTCCCAGTGTGAAAAGCGAGGCAATTCCTCCCTCTGATAAAACCAGTGAAAAAGATAGAAAAAGCGAAGGGAAACTCGATAAAAAGAGTGCCGTTCCATCTCGAGAGGTTCCCATAGAGGAAAAAGGCAAGAAAATTAAAAAAGGTGTGCGTGTAAAAGATGAAGATGCTTTTGCCGCCCGCTTTGAAGATGCTGCGGTCTGGCAAGATCTTCGACCGTTGCCAACGTTACGACGTGAGGAACGTACCCGTCAGGTTCAACAGCCTTCGGTGGGTGAAGTCACAAAACCCAGGAAAAAAGTTATGAAGGTTACTGCTGGGATATCCGTGAAGGATTTCGCCGAGGTCATTGGCCAGAAACCGACGGAAATTATTCGAAAATTAATGGATTTAAATATTGTTAAAACTCTCAATCAACCTATGGATTTAGAAGCCGGAGTACTGATTGCCGATGGCTATGGCCTTGTGGTTGAGGCCGTGGCTGCTAAAGGAGGGGAAGCCCTCTTGGATGAGGTGCTTGAAGGGGGAGACCATGGACAGTTAGAGCCACGGGCGCCAGTGGTGACGGTCATGGGACATGTCGATCATGGGAAAACCTCGTTGCTGGATGCCATTCGGCAGACCCAGGTGACCGACCAGGAGGCGGGAGGGATTACTCAGCACATTGGTGCGTCATTTGTGAAAGCTGGTGAACGTGGTGTGACGTTCCTGGATACCCCGGGCCATGAAGCCTTTACGGCGATGCGGGCTCGTGGGGCTCAGGTCACTGATATTGTCGTCTTGGTCGTGGCCGCAGACGATGGGCCGATGCCTCAGACCATTGAAGCCATTAATCATGCGCAAGCGGCCAATGTGCCGATTATCGTGGCCGTGAATAAAATGGACAAGCCGGGGGCGAATCCCGATCGGGTCAAGCAAAGTTTAGCCGAGCATGGCCTGCAACCTGAAGCATGGGGAGGTCAAACCATTTTTGTTGAAGTTTCAGCCAAGCAAAACAAGGGGTTAGACCAATTGCTTGACATGTTGTTACTTCAGGCAGAAATTATGGAATTGAAAGGCGATTCCACCTGTTCCGCTCGAGGGGTCGTGTTAGAAGCGAAGTTGGATAAGGGGCGTGGACCTGTTGCCACGGTGTTGATTCAAGCCGGAACTTTACGAATCGGAGAATCGTTTGTCGTGGGTTCAGTGAGCGGTCGAGTGCGAGGATTAACATCGGATAAAGGCGAACGCCTGAAGGAAGCCGGGCCATCGATACCGATAGAAGTCATTGGCTTACTGGGGGTTCCTGAGGCCGGTGATCAACTGGTCGTGGTGAAGGATGAGCGGGCTGCGAGGGAAATTGCCCAGGCCAGGCACCAAAAGCAAAAAGATGTAGGTCTCTCATCTACGTCCAGAAGAACGCTTGAGGAGCTTTATGCGGAATCTAAAGATGGGGAAATCAAGGAATTGCCGCTACTGATCAAGGCGGATGTGCAAGGATCGGTTGGGGCGTTAGGCGATGCCCTTCTGAAGATTTCTACCGACGCGGTCAAGCTTAAGCTCATTCATAGTGGAGTGGGAGGCATCAACGAAACTGATGTGTTATTAGCGGCTGCTTCGAAAGCGATTATCATTGGATTTCATGTTCGTCCGGATTCAAAGGCGGCTGCAATTGCTGAACGTGAGGGCGTGGAAATTCGGTTGTACACCATCATTTATAATATTCTTGATGACATTCGTTCGGCTGCAGAAGGGCTTCTGGCTCCAACGATCAGGGAGCGGGTCATGGGGCATGCGGAGGTTCGGCAACTATTCTCTGTTCCGAAAATGGGTACCATTGCCGGCTGTTACGTGAATGATGGGTCGATATCCCGTTCAAACACCAAAGTGAGAGTTGTGCGTGATCAGGTGATGGTTTATGAAGGAAAAATAGGATCGTTACGGAGGTTCAAGGACGATGCACGGGAAGTTCAGCAAGGCTATGAATGCGGAATTGGAGTTGAGAATTTCAATGATTTAAAAATCGGCGATGTGTTAGAGGCCTACGTGTTGGAAGAGGAGGCCACAAAATTATAATACAGAATGGATAAGGGGATCCTGAATGGGGATGATCGTGGGGTTGTGCACGCTCGAACTCCATATCCCTGATGTCCAATCCCTAAAAGGTAAGCGTCAGGTACTCTCAAGCTTGGTTACCCGATTGCGAAATCGGTTTAATATTTCCGTTGCTGAAATTGACGAGCAGGACCTTTGGCAAAAATCCATTTTGGGGGTGGTGTGTGTGGCGAATGACACGGGAAGGGTCAATCACGTCTTAGACCAGGTCCTCAACTTTATACGATCTAATCCCTCCCTCGAGCTTTTACGATCTCAAATTGAAGTCTTGTAAGCTCTCATATAAATTTTTCACCTCATGGCAAACACAAATAGCAGTCGGGCGACGAGAGTTGCCGATCAGATCCGGATGGAAGTGGCAGAGATTCTTTCCAGAAAAACTAAGGATCCACGTATCCAATTCGTGACCGTGACCGGGGTGAAGATGACGGCAGATCTCAAAATCGCACGGATATATGTGACCGCTTTGGATCAAGCCCATTTTGATCAGGTTACAGGGCCTGGTCTTAAAAGCGCTGTGGGGTTTGTTCGCACGGAATTGGGCCGACGGTTAAATCTGCGTTATACGCCGGAATTGGTTTTTTATCGTGATACGAGTGCTGAGTATGGGAATCGAATTGAAAAGTTGTTGGATTCTCTGCATGAAGAATCTGAGAAATCCGGTGAAACTGAGTCATCATCCCCTCTCCTCAATAAGAGCGAAAGTGTAGACGGGTAATGGCATCAATGGGGTCTTGCATGGACCAGTCTAAAGCCTCGAAGGCAGCGCAGGGTATGGCCTTGCATGGAGTCCTGAATGTGAATAAGCCTGATGGATGGACATCGCATGATGTGGTGCAACGCCTCAGGTCAGGTTTGGGTATTCAGAAAGTTGGGCATGCGGGGACCTTGGATCCTCATGCGACAGGTGTGTTGCCGGTCCTAATTGGAAAGGGAACAAAAATTGCCCAGTATCTGTTGGGATGGGAAAAAGAGTATGGCGCGGTGCTTCAATTGGGCCAGCGGACTGACACACAAGATGCTTGGGGTACGGTATTAGAGGAATTCCCAGTGGAATCTTTGACTGAGGATCGTATCCGGTCAGTGTTTGCGACGTTTCAAGGCTCTATCCAGCAAGTGCCGCCAATGTACTCGGCTGTAAAAATCGGGGGGCAACCCTTGTATAAAAAAGCCAGGAGAGGTGAGACGGTTGACCGACCGGCTAAAACCGTGGTGATCCATGATTTAGAAATTCAAAGACTGAATATCCCTGAGGTCGCGTTTCGAGTTGTCTGTTCTAAGGGAACCTATGTTCGAACCCTCTGCGAAGATATTGGAAACGTATTGCAGGTGGGTGGACATTTGAAATGGCTTCAGCGTCGACGGGTTGGGCCTATTCATGTTGATCAGGCCCTTGAGGTAGAATCCTTGCTTGGGGGACTTGAATTCTCTCATCTGGATGGGGCATTTTTGAGTTTGGATCAGGCTTTAGAAGGGTTTCACGCTGTTGAGGTGGATAGCGATGATGCTCGAAAGGTGCTCCATGGCAATGCGATATCCTGGGATCGTGTGGTCAACACGTATGTGGAATCAAGAGTTTCACCGAAGGGGGACAATATGGTGAGGGTGAAACAGAAAGATGGGCAATTGCTTGCTTTAGGGAGAGGCCCTGTTTTTCAGACAGGTAAGGGAGGTCCCGTATTAGCGATTGAAACGGTGTTTTCCTAGTTTATGAAAATTTAGGTTCGATTAAAAGTGGGGATAAGACGACATTGGTAGAAGGATTTTCTTACTGAACTCAGGTAACCCTGAGGAACTGGAGGAGGAGTTATGGGCTTAACGAAAGAAGCAAAAACGGCAGCAATAGAATCGCATCGGATTCACGACAAGGACACGGGTTCGTCTGAAGTGCAGATTTCCTTGTTAACAAATAGAATTACGAGTTTGACCGAACATTTCAAGACACACAAAAAGGACCATCACTCCCGAAGAGGCCTTTTGCGAATGGTCAGCAAGCGAAGAAAGTTATTGGATTATTTGCGGCGTCGAGACGAGGGAAAATACCAAGCCGTCATCGCTGCACTGGGCATACGGAAATAAGACAGAATACAGGTTTTAGGGTGAGCAGAATCAATGAGATGGGTGATCGATGCCCGGTTCTCAATGCGAAGCGAAGCCTCACACTCCATATCAATATATCCACTCAAGGATCAGAAAGGTTGAAACATGATTCATGTCGTTGAAATGGAAGTTGGTGGTCGCCCGCTTCGTTTGGAAACCGGTCGAATGGCCAAGCAGGCGGATGGTGCCGTATTGGCGACCTATGCGGATACTGTGGTGTTAGCTACGGCGGTAGCCTCAAAGACCTTGAAGGCTGACGCCGATTTCTTGCCTCTGACTGTAAACTATCAAGAAAAAGCCTACTCAGCTGGGAAAATACCTGGCGGGTTTTTCAAACGGGAAGGGGCACCAAGTGAAAAAGAGGTGTTAACGAGCCGACTCATTGACCGGCCGATTCGGCCATTGATGCCCGAAGGTTACTTCTATGAAACCCAGATCATTGTGTCGGTGCTTTCTATTGATCAGACGATGTCTTCGGACGTTATCGGTATTGTTGCCGCGTCGGCAGCCATGGCCATTTCAGATATTCCAGCCTCCGAACCTTTGGCAGGAGTGAGAATTGGAAGGGTGAACGGCCAATTCGTGGTTAATCCTGATAAGAAGGCCCAGGAAGAAAGTGAGTTAAACCTCGTCGTGGCTGGTACCAAGGACGCCGTGATGATGGTCGAAGCTGGGGCGGATGGGCTTTCGGAAGACACGATGATTGACGCGATCGAACTGGCACATCGTGAAATCAAGAATATCGTCGCCAAAATTGAAGAATTACGAGCAAAGGCGGGGAAAGTCAAACGGGTCTTGCAGGTGGAAGCCATTGACCCTGAAATTGAGCAAGCCGTTCGCAAAATCGCAGCCACTTCCATTGGTGAAGCGATGTATATTCCTGCTAAGGCGGAACGACAAGATCGTTTCGCTCAAATTCTTCAGGAAGCCATTGAGACAGTTGCCGGAGACGATGCTGATCGAAAAGCCAAGGTTAAAAAAGTATTTGCCAACTTGGAATATTCCGAAGTCCGGAGAATGATCCTGGAAAAAAAGAAAAGAGCCGATGGCCGGGGTCTATCCGACATTCGTCCGATATCCTCTGAGGCAGGAATTCTTCCTCGCACGCATGGTTCTGCATTATTTACCAGGGGGGAAACGCAGGCCCTGGCTGTGGTGACTTTGGGCACATCAGATGATGAGCAACGGATTGATGCGTTGGAAGGCGAGTATTTCCGCTCATTTATGTTGCATTATAATTTCCCGCCTTTTAGCGTGGGTGAGGCAAAAATGCTTCGTGGTCCGGGACGACGGGAAGTCGGGCATGGCAAATTGGCCCAACGGGCATTAGAGGCCGTACTTCCTTCCAAAGAAGAGTTCCCCTATACCATTCGGCTTGTCTCGGATATTCTAGAATCAAACGGGTCCTCTTCAATGGCCACAATTTGTGGTGGGGCATTAGCCATGATGGATGCGGGAGTACCCATCAAAACGCCGGTGGCAGGAATTGCGATGGGGTTGATTTTAGAACAGGGTGGCGTAGCGATTCTTTCAGATATTTTGGGTATGGAGGACCATCTTGGCGATATGGATTTCAAAGTGGCAGGAACGCGAGATGGAGTTACAGCCCTGCAGATGGATATTAAAATTGCAGGAATTACCCCTGACCTGATGCGACAGGCGTTGGCGCAGGCTCGTGAAGGCCGATTGCACATCCTTGGGAAAATGGATGAATGCCTGACGGTCCCTCGTACTGAGCTGGCGGCCTATGCGCCCCGTATCACCACGGTCCAGATCAAGCAAGATAAAATCAGGGATGTCATTGGGCCTGGCGGTAAAATGATTCGTAGTATCATTGCAGATTGTGGAGTAAAAGTGAATGTCGATGACTCAGGAGTCGTGACGATTGCGGCAGTAGACGGGGAGTCGGCGCAAAAGGCAATGGATATGGTTCTGCGGATTGTTGAAGAAGCGGAGATTGGGAAAATCTACCTTGGGACGGTGCGAAAGATTGTAGATTTTGGCGCCTTTGTGGAAATTCTTCCTGGTATGGATGGGCTTGTGCACATTTCGCAATTGGCTCCTCACCGTGTGGCCTCGGTCACGGACGAAATTTCTGAAGGGGAACAGATTCTTGTGAAAGTCCTGGAAATTGATCGACAAGGGAAGATTCGGCTTAGTCGAAAAGACGCCATGGCCGAACAGACGGACAAGGATCAGCTGACCTCTTAAGTTCCCCTGAGTAACAAAGCGTGTATAAAAAAGTCATATTGGATAACGGAGTCCGTGTTGTCCTGGAGCGGATGTCCTCATTGAAATCTGTTGCCCTAGGGGTGTGGGCCACGGTTGGAAGTCGTTACGAGGGAAAAGGTGAGGGTGGCCTATCTCATTTCATTGAACATATGATGTTCAAGGGCACGCCAAAACGGACTGCATCTCAGATTTCTAATGAGATCGATGCCTTGGGTGGTGAAATGAATGCCTTTACCACTCATGAAGCCACGGCTTTTTACGTGAAGGTGTTGGATCAGCAAATGGGGCTGGCATTTGATCTCATCGCCGATCTGTTTCACCATTCAAGGTTTTCTGCCAAGGACATTGCAAAAGAAAAGCAAATCGTTCTTGAGGAGATCCGTACCGTTCAGGATGACCCAGAGGACTATATTCATGAATTGCATGCCAAGGATATCTTCGGCTCCCATCCGTTGGGGCGTCCGATCTTGGGAGAGCCTGGGGTGATGAAGCGACTTAATCGCCAATTGCTCATGCAATATCGACAACAGCACTATCGACCGGAACACACGATTGTTGCAGTGGCCGGAAACTTTTCCTTTCCAGAAATCATTGATACCGTCAATACATATTTTGGTCAATGGAAGCGGAGCGGATATGACAAATATCCCTCAACTATCCAGGAAACACCCTGGCCCGATCAGCCGCAGGAACGACAAAGTCTTCACATGAAGCCACTGGAGCAGGTTCATGTGTGTGTCGGGTTTAAGGGGTTGCCGGTAGGGCATCCGGATCGGTATGCGGGTCATGTCTTAAGCACGATTCTGGGAGGAGGAGTCAGTTCGAGATTATTTCAGGAAATCCGGGAAAAACGCGGATTGGCCTATACCATTTATTCTCATCTTTCAGGTTTTTTGGATGGCGGGACACTTACTGTCTATGCTGCTACACGCCCGAATGAAGTTGCGGCCGTCATTGACCGAATTTGTCAGGAAACCAGGAAGTTATGCCGTCGGGACGTGGTGAGCAAGGAATTGGAGCGAACCAAAACCCAATTAAAGGGCGGTTTGATGTTGGGATTGGAAGGAACATACGGGCGGATGAATAAATTGGCAAAGGACGAAATGTATCAAGGGCGTCATGTCACCCTTCAGGAAATGGTTAAGGCCATTGATCGGATAACCCCTGAACAAATTCGGCAATTAAGCCAGAAATTATTTGATCTACAACAGTTTGTGGTGACGGCATTGGGACCCATTCCGAAAAGGGGAATTCCGAGGTGGGGATGACCCCTAAGCCGCATCTTTTTACGCTTGACAACCATGCCCTGGATGGGTAGCATGGGACCCTTTTAAAACTCTGATTTACCCTTTAAGAACTAAGGGTATAAGAAGTTTGGTAAATGTCGTTTCGAAGATAAACAAAGGTCAAGTTGTTTTTTAATTTTTGTCATTCTAACACTGTAAGGAGGGAGCAGATGAAGAAGTCATCTCTACGTCGTGAATTGGTAGCTCTCTGTGCCATGGGCCTGTTGGGCCTTGGATTAGCAAGCATTGGGTATGCTGCTGGCCCAGGTCCTGATAAGTCGAAAGGCGACCCAAATGATGTCACCAGCCAGGGTGATATTTCTTTTAAGGGCGAGGCAGTCACGAGTTTGAAGGGTCGGTTTTATGCACAATGGGCAGACAACCCTGAGGGCGAAATTTTATTCGGGATTCAGTATTGGAACGCATCTGGCCCACAAGAAACAGCCGATCCTCCAGGCCGGGCCACTGATGATCGCAACGTTGCACTCCCTGATCCAATGTATATCTGTTGCGCCTGGGGTTATACGGGTGGCAATGAAAAGAACAATCCTTATGGCGGTTGGTACAATCCACAAACTACCGTTCGCTTGGCTGTGAAAGACAAGGCGTTAATGGACCAACTCACGAAGGCAGCCCAAGAACTCGTGGCCATGGAAGTGCAATTAAGTGGTCGTACGATTACGGGATTTAAATTGTTAGAGGCAGAATAAACTTTTGTCCGATAATTCATGATTGAGAATTAAAACTTTACTCGAGGAGGGAAGCCATTATGAAAGGTGCTAAAAAGAAAGGGTTGGCCCTTGTTGGAGCCGTGGCGCTAGTTGGGGCAATGGCCTCAAGCGCGATGGCCATCGAAGCGTTTCAAGAGCGATTTGAGTGGGGTGATTTAAGCAAGCCAACGACCCTCCAAGGTCGGGTTGCTGTAGTCGATCCTTACGATAAAGCGGTGTGGATCAATGTCGCCGTGTTTGGTGGGAATGCGGAGAGTGGGTATTATTGGCAAAAATATTATCCTGGCAAAAATATCAAAGTGTATCCAGGCAGCGAGGAGATTTGGAAAACACTTGTGGCGGCCGGGAAAGATTCTTCAAGTCAGGCTGTGATGACAGACACGAAGCCATCAAATTATGGCTTGGTAGAAATTGTGGTTCAAGAAACTGAGCAAAACCACCGGGTGGTTTCTGCGGCTAAGTCCGTTCAGGAAGTAGCCGGGTCTCCTGAAAAACCAAGAAGTATCTCTACTCTTCGTACCACGCCGGTGTTGGATGCTATGCGGGCTGATTCATGGCCAGACCAACGCAAAATGCTCTATGATGTGTTGATTCCAGATGGCAAAGCCATTGTTGGAATTATTCCGTACTCTGATCAAGGTACCGGCCAGATTTACGATCCAGCCACGGCTACATTTGAGAAAGTACAAGTGCACAAGGAAATGGGTGGGAAGCATTAAGAAAGACGATAACCTTTAAAGAATATTAGATTAAAGGTTTTTAAAAGGGCCTGCGTGCAACGCAGGCCCTTTTTTTATTGGCGTGGTGTTTCCCTAAATATCAGGGATTGTGCTCGTTCAATCGAGCCTTCAAATCAGCTAGTCTATTCAGGGCTTCAAGCGGAGTCATCGAAAAGAGATCCATCTGCTTGACTTCATCTAAGATAACATGGGGCTTTGGCGAGACTTGTTCGAGAGGAGTGGGATTCACTGGCTCATCAGAGAGTGACACGTTGGTAGATGAGGCATCCTGTTCAAGCTGAGCCAGAATATTTCTTGCACGATCCAGGACCTGGTTTGGTATCCCTGCCAGTTTGGCGACTTGTATTCCGTAGCTTCGATCAGCCTTACCCTGGATGATTTTTCTTAGAAACAAGACGTCTTGCCCTTTTTCCTGAACAAGCACCGTGTAGTTTTTGATGCCTTCCCTGAGGGTCTCTAATTGAGTCATTTCATGGTAATGGGTGGCAAAAAGAGTCCGTGCTCCGAGATGCCCTCGGTCTAAGATATATTCGGCCAGTGCCCATGCGATACTCAGTCCATCATAGGTGCTGGTTCCCCTTCCAACTTCATCCAGCAACAATAAGCTTCGCGACGTCGCCGTGTCCAAAATTCTGGCTGTTTCACTCATTTCGACCATAAAGGTGCTTTGACCTGCGCTGAGATCATCGGCTGCCCCCACTCTGGTAAAAATCCGATCAACAATCCCTATCCGTGCTGACTCAGCCGGCACAAAGCTTCCCATTTGAGCCATAAGTACGATAAGGGCAACCTGTCGCAAGTATGTGCTCTTTCCAGCCATATTGGGACCGGTTATTAACAAAAGTCTGTTGGCGTCCAAGTCCAGTGTTGTATCGTTTGGAATAAATCCTTCAGTTTGCCGGATGTGTTCAATGACCGGATGGCGACCATCCGTGATTTGAATCGTTCCTCCTTCATGGACTGTTGGCTGGTGATACCGGTTAATGGTTGCCCCTTCAGCCAGGCCTGCCAGAACGTCCAGCGTAGCTAATTGTTGCGCCATCTCCTGGATTCTGATGGAGGCAGATCCGACACGGAGACGGATTTCTCCAAATAGCTTCGCTTCCAAATTCTTCATTTTTTGGTCCGCACTGGAAAGCCGACCTTCGAGATCTTGTAGTTCTCCCGTGGTAAACCGTTCGGCGTTGACCAGGGTTTGTTTCCGGTGATAATCCGCAGGGACACGTGGTAAATTCGCTTTCGTCACTTCAATGTAATAGCCAAAGACCTGATTGAATTTCACCTTAAGAGAGTCGATGCCGGTCCTGTTGCGTTCCCGAGTCTCCATTTCGGCCAGTAAACGGGTTCCTTCTTTTGCCAGAACTCGTAATTCATCCAGTTCCGTATTCACCCCTGCTTGAATAATGCCGCCCTCCTTTACTGAAAGGGGCGGATTGGGAATGATGGTGTCGGCAATCCAGGAGGAGACATCCAGGAGTGGATCCCAGGCGGCATGGATGGTTTGCAGCATGGGAGACTGGAGTGACGGTAAGAGTTGCTGAAGCAGAAGCAAATCTTCCAGAGAGCGATGGAGATTGATAAGGTCTCGAGGATTGGCCACTTCCAGGACAATTCGGCTATTCAGTCGCTCCAAGTCCTGCACCGTTTTCAGATAGTCACGAATCGTCATGCGAATCTCAAGATTGAGGACCAATTCCTTTACGGCTTCCTGGCGCAGGTGAATGGCCGGGACCTGAGTCAGGGGCCGGACGATCCACTGCCGCAAAAGTCTTGTGCCCATTGGTGTTTTGGTTTTGTCCAATGTCGTGAGCAAGGTAGGGCTTTGGCGCTGTTCGGATACGGGCTTGAGAACTTCTAAATTACGCAAAGTGGTCTGATCCAGTTGCATTTCATGTTCGAGAAGTCGAATCAATGGTCGTCGTATATGGCCATGTGCGAGTGTTGGCTGAGTGTCAGCCAGATAGCGTAAAAGGCCTCCTGCGGCCTGAAGTCCGGATTGGAGGCCATGGAGCTGGAGGTCTTCAACCTGATTGACCTGAAAGATTCTGGTGAGAATCGTCTTGCTTTCCTCAAGACCAAAGGTCGTGGCATCACGAGGCACGATACGGGCGATAGGCAAGGATTGGGATGCGGATGTCATTGCTTCCTGGAGTTGAGCAGGAAAGATGACTTCTTTGGGCTCAAGGCGGACGAGTTCATCGACGACCTCTTGCAGGGAATGCTTCATCCAGGATTCTGAGATCCAAAATTCGCCGGTTGAGAGGTCGAGGGAGGCCAGTCCGAAGCGATTGGCTCGTGTGGTATTTCCCGTGTTGGATATGGGGGTGTAACAAAGGGCTGACAGGAAATTGGCCTCTCCTGCCGGAAGCAACTCATGATCGTATAAGGTTCCCGGCGTATAGACCCGAACGACTTCACGACGGACGAGCCCTTTGGCAAGCTTGGGGTCTTCGACTTGTTCGCATAAGGCCACTATTTTCCCGGCTTTTAAGAGCTTTGCGATATACCCGGTTGAGGTGTGATAGGGCACTCCGCAAAGAGGGATGGCTTCCCCTTTGGCCTTCCCTCGTGCCGTTAACACGATGCCAAGGAGTTTCGAGGCTTCTTCGGCGTCCTCAAAAAACATTTCATAAAAATCCCCAACACGAAAAAATACAATGGCATCAG
>CABVRQ010000036.1:20019-35295 GCA_902500695.1 uncultured Nitrospira sp.
GGGCCAGTTCCAGACAGGGTGACAAGCCGGATGTCTTCTGCCTCTCCGTATTCCAAGTAAATGGCCATGTGGTCGGAGGGTAATATCTGAGGGAACCGTTCCGCCCATTCAATGAGGACAATGGTGTGTGGAGTAAAATATTCCTCTAACCCTAAGGTGGAGATATCGGAGGGCCCCTCAAGACGATATAAATCCACATGAATCAGCGGAATAGTCCCTGAATATTCCTGAATAAGGGTAAACGTGGGACTGCTGACTTGATCCATGGGAATTCCTAGCCCCAGGGCAATTCCACAGGTGAGAACGGTTTTTCCTGCTCCCAGTTCACCGGTTAGGGCCAGCACGTCTCCTCCGGTTAACTGTTGCCCTAATCGTTCACCAAATTTGATGGTTTCCTGGGCAGATGCCATCCGTAGTCGAAGGGCATCGCTGCTTGATGTTTGAGGAATGGCGTGAGAGGGATTCAGGATCGGAAGCTCCTACGAATGAGAGAGAGTCTGGGTCAATGCATGAGGAATCGCGGTTAGCACATCCCCCGCGATCAATCCTGGTTCACCGATGGTGGTGGCGGCCAGATCGCCTGCCAATCCATGCAGATAGACGCCAGCCCTGGCTGCATCCCAACCGCTCAAGCCTTGAGCTAATAAACCGGTAATTATCCCGGTCAGGACATCGCCCATTCCTGCGGAAGCCATTCCAGGATTGCCAGTTGGACAAATGGCCACCTGTCCATGGGGTTCGGCGATGATGGTTCGAGCACCTTTCAGTACCAAGATCACCTGATGTTGCATGGCAAACTGCCTGCTTACGCCGATGCGATCCTCATTGACCTGTTTGGGGGAAGAGGCTGCAAGAAGCCTGGCCATCTCTCCAGGATGTGGCGTCAGGATAGGCGGTATTTTCATGGATGAAAATATTTGGCAATGTTGTGCTAATCCATTGAGGGCATCGGCATCGAGTACGCAGGGTGCCTCCAGTTGAGGAAGGAGATGCCGCAAGACCTCGGTTGTTTCAGGAGAAATCCCCATACCAGGCCCGAAAGCCAGAGCCGATTTTGTGGCTGCGAAAGCCAGCAGGGACGGATAGGCCTCCATTCCCATCAGGTGTTGAGACGATTCGGGCATGGGCTCAGTCATCACTTCCAGAAGCTTTGACTCCAAGATGGGCGAAACGCTTTGAGGGGTGGCTACGGTCACCAGTCCCGTTCCAATACGAAGTGCCCCTAGTCCAGCCATAGCCGGAGCCCCCGTTTTCCCCTGTGAACCACCAACAATCCCTGCATGGCCAAAGGTCCCTTTATGTGAGGACGGATTGCGAAGTGGAATGAGGGGGCGAGCCATCTCTTGAGACAGAAGATGAATCTTGGGATCCAGATCCAACACAAACTCCTTGGGAATCCCAATATCGATGACCTGGATCTTTCCCACTTTGTCGATGGCTGAACCCAAATACAGGCCAATTTTTGGGCATCCGAACGTCACGGTGAGATCGGCCTGAACCGCAACTCCCAGTAGGGCTCCGGTATTACTATCCAATCCGGACGGAATGTCGATGGCCAAGGTAAAGGCCTGGGAGGCATTCATGGCTTCAATGGCGAAGGAGTAGGGGGGACGAACCAAAGAAGAGAGCCCCGTACCCAGGAGCGCATCGACAAGAATGTCGGCGTCCTGGGTGAGGGAATGCAGAGACTCCTCAGAGGGATTGACGGTAAACAGAGATGGTTTGATGACCTTGCTCAGTCGCTGATACATAATCTTCGCATCGGGACTGAGTTCCAGGAGCGGAGCCATCAAGACGACCTTCAGTTTTGCCCCTTTTTTGGCCAGAAGCCTGGCAACAACCAGACCATCTCCACCATTATTGCCCTTGCCACAAAGAATGACGACCTTTTTGCCCTTAGGGGAACCCAAGGCTTCTATGAGCTGGGCCATCGCACCGGCTCCAGCCCGCTCCATTAAGGTTATGCCGGGAACCTTGGCTTCTTGGATCGTGCGCCGATCAAGTGTTTGCATCTGTTCAGCGGTCACAACCCACATAGGCAGATCACAGGAGCAAGGAGAAATGGTTAGTTAAAGTCTGAGCAACAGCAAGCCATGCATAGTCGGGTCAGGACGATATTCGCGGTTTGCACTGTTCGTGAATTGATTTGTGAGTGTCTCCGGGTCATTCACAGTATCTAGCTGAGGAGATCCTGTTTCTTCTTGTAGAGGTTAATCCAGGAGGTGTTTCATGTCACGGACTGCTCGTTCAAGTCCAACAAATATTGCATGAGCGATAATGCTATGACCAATGTTGAATTCTTCAATTTCGGGAATGCCGGTCAGCCGCTTGATATTTCGGTAATTCAGCCCATGCCCCGCACTCACACGCAATCCTAATTTCGACGCAAGTTTGGCGGTTTGAACCAACGCGTCACACTCAGCATCTTCCTCCTGCTGACGGCGTGTATTGGCGTACCGGCCGGTATGGAGTTCCACGCAATCTGCCTGGATCTTGTGGGCGGCGCGAAGCTGATTGACATCTGGGTCAATAAACAGACTGACGGGGATGCCGCCTTCATGGAGTAATTGCACCATGGCCTGGATACGGTCACGATGCTCGACCACGTCCAACCCACCCTCTGTGGTAAGTTCCTGGCGCCGTTCGGGCACGAGTGTCACCAGATCGGGTTTAATGTTCAGGGCAATTTTGGCCACGGCCTCGTCTGCGGCCATTTCTAAGTTGAGATGCGTTTGCACGGTTTCACGCAAAATGGTCAGATCCCGATCCTGAATATGCCGCCGGTCTTCCCTGAGGTGCACCACAATGCCTTCGGCTCCTGCAAGGTGGACCAATGAAGCGGCAATAATGGGGTCTGGCTCATGTCCACCACGAGCTTGGCGAAGGGTCGCCACATGGTCGATATTCACGCCGAGTCGTGCCATGAAAGTCCTTTAACGTCTGGGTGAGTAAAGAACCAACGAGATCTCATTATGGCAAAAGGGAAAATCTTCCCGCAATAAATGGAATTTTTGTGGAGGAAGAGTGAATTGGATAAAATAACTGAAAATTCCCATTCGCTAAAATTGACTGGTCGTGTCACCTCATCTAGAATAAAAACTCTATTAAATCGTACGATTATCTATCCATTCCCTTCCCAAACTATCAAGGACGATTCGTCGTTTCACACAAACAATGGAACCTTTTTACCGAATTCAGCGACTCCCAGGATACGTCTTTTCTCAGGTTCAAGAGTTAAAACTCCAAGCCCGGAAGCGGGGAGAAGACATCATTGATTTAGGCATGGGCAATCCCGACCAGCCCACACCCCGTCATATCGTGGACAAATTGATTGAGACGGCGCGACTCGGGCGCAATCATCGTTATTCGGCCTCACGTGGTATTACGAAATTGCGTCATGCCATCTGCGATTGGTATCAACGAAATTACGAGGTCAGTCTCGATCCGGAGACGGAAGCGATTGTGACTCTGGGGGTGAAAGAAGGGTTGGCGCATTTGGCCTTGGCCATGGTGGGACCGGGTGACGTGGTTCTGGCACCGACCCCCACGTATCCGATTCATATGTACAGTGTGATCATCGCGGGTGGGGAAGTCCGTGGGGTAGAACTCGGGCCTGATTCGGATTTTTTCGAAAACCTGAAAAAAGCCTTCAAGCAGACGCAACCGGCTCCCAGAGCGTTGATTATCAGTTTCCCTCATAACCCGACCACTCGCGTCGTTGACCTGGAGTTTTTTAAAAAGGTGGTGGAGTTTGCCCTGGAACACCAGGTCTGGGTCATCCATGATTTGGCCTATGCCGATATCGTGTTCGATGGTTACAAGGCTCCCAGCCTTCTTCAAATTCCGGAGGCCAAACAAATTGGCGTGGAATTTTATTCCCTCTCGAAGAGTTATAATATGCCGGGTTGGCGGGTAGGATTTTGTGTCGGGAATCGTGAAGTCATTGGGGCGTTGACCAAAATCAAAAGTTACCTGGATTATGGCATGTTCCAGCCTATTCAAATTGCCAGTATTATTGCCTTGAACGGTCCCCAGGACTGCGTGAAAGAAATTGTGGGACGATATGAGCGACGGCGAAATGCTCTGGTCCGTGGACTCAACCGCATTGGTTGGCCGATCGATTATCCTCGCGCCACTATGTTTGCCTGGGCAAAAATCCCACAACCCTATCTCGGAATGGGGTCGTTGGAGTTTTCCAAGTTATTGTTACGAGATGCCAAAGTGGCGGTTTCACCGGGAATCGGATTTGGCGAAGGCGGCGATGACTATGTTCGCTTTGCATTAGTCGAAAATGAGCATCGGATTTTTCAGGCTGTTCGAGGAATCCGTCAGGCCTTAAAATTTGACGGGGATCCAGAATGAAAAAATCCATTCAGGTTGGATTGATCGGGTTTGGTACTGTTGGAACAGGGGTCGTCAAGATTCTTCAGGAGAATGCCGGTCTGATTGCACAACGGGTCGGGGTTCCGGTTTCACTGGTGAGGATTGCGGACTTGGACGTGACAGCCGATCGTGGAGTCTCTGTGGCTCAAGGGGTATTGACGACGGATGCTCGGGGCATTCTGGATGATCCTGCGATTGATATAGTCGTGGAATTAATTGGCGGGCATGAACCGGCCAAACGGTTTATTCTTCAGGCGTTCGAAGGCAAAAAGTGTGTGGTGACGGCGAATAAAGCGTTGCTGGCCGATCATGGTGAAGAGATCTTTGAGGCAGCATTTAAGGCAGGCGTTGATCTCGGGTTTGAAGCGAGTGTCGGCGGCGGCATCCCCATCATTCGATCCCTCACCGAAGGGTTGGCTGCAAACCGGATCTTGTCGATTACGGGGATCATGAATGGTACGTCAAATTATATTTTGACGAGGATGACCAATGAGCGCCGTGATTTTGACGAAATTTTACAGGAAGCGAAACGGGAAGGGTATGCCGAAGCGGATCCATCCCTGGATGTTGATGGCGTGGATGCCGCTCACAAACTGGCTATTATGGTCAATCTTGCGTATGGAACGCCCGTGCCCATGCGATCCATATTCACCGAGGGAATTTCCCGCATTTCGACGGTGGATATCGAGTTTGCCCGTGAACTCGGGTTTACCATTAAATTGCTGGGAATCGCTAAACTTCAAGAGCATGCCATTGAGGCACGAGTGCATCCTGCCCTGGTGCCGGCCGGATCTCCCATTGCACAGGTCAATGGGGTCTATAATGCCATTCATTTGATTGGTGACGCCGTTGGAGACGTTGTGCTCTACGGCAAAGGGGCCGGATCGCTTCCAACAGCCAGCGCCGTGGTAGGGGATATTATCGATCTGGCACGAAATCGCCTAGCTGGAGTTGCCGGACGGGTTCCTGTGACCTCCTTTCAATGGGCATCGCGTGCGCCCATTACCATTAGGCCGATGGATGACATTGAAAGCCGGTATTATTTGCGGTGCATGGTCAAGGATCAACCCGGCGTCCTATCGGCCATATCAGGGATTCTCGGGCAGCGTGGGATCAGCATCTCGTCTGTCCTTCAAAAAGGGCGAAAGGAAGGACAAACGGTGCCGTTGGTCATCCTGACGCATCGTTCCGTAGAGCGTGCCGTTCAGTCGGCATTACAGGAAATTAATGCACTTTCCATGGTCTCCGAGGCGACGACGTTACTTCGTATGGAAGGGGTGGAATAGATGAGGGCACATGGTTTCATAAAAAGGGACAAGCCAATATGATTCCCTGGCGTGGCATTATCGAGGAATATCGAAAATTTCTCCCGATAGGAGATCAGACTCCGATTGTGTCTCTACAGGAGGGGAATACACCACTGATCCAAGCCAATCGCTTAGCCGCGAAATTGTGTCCGGGACTGGATTTGTATCTGAAAATAGAAGGGGCTAATCCAACCGGGTCGTTTAAGGATCGGGGGATGACCATGGCGGTTTCTAAAGCCGTGGAAAACAAAGCCAAGGGACTCATGTGCGCTTCGACGGGCAATACTTCCGCTTCGGCAGCGGCCTATGGGGCAAAAGCGGGTTTGCCGGTGTATGTCGTCATTCCGGCAGGGAATATTGCATTGGGTAAGCTGACCCAGGCCCTTATGCACGGGGCCCAGGTCATTCAAATTGATGGGAACTTCGATCAGGCCTTAACGATTGTGAAGGCTTTGTGTCAAGAAACGGCGATTGAGTTAGTCAATTCAATTAACCCGTTTCGTTTGGAAGGCCAAAAAACGGCGGCCATGGAAATCTGTGATCAGCTGGGATATGCCCCTGTCATGCATGCCCTCCCTGTGGGAAATGCCGGGAATATTACTGCGTATTGGCGAGGGTATCGGGAGTACCAGGAAGCCGGACAATCACAAGGGTTGCCTCGAATGTTCGGGTTTCAAGCGGAAGGAGCGGCTCCTATGGTCAGAGGCCATGTGGTGGATTCACCGAAAACTATTGCCTCAGCCATTCGGATTGGGAATCCCGCCAGTTGGAATTTAGCCCTGAAAGCGTTAGAGGAATCACAGGGACATCTGGATATGGTGACTGACGAAGAAATTATTCGGGCTTACCAAATGGTGGCGAGTGAAGAAGGGGTCTTTTGCGAGCCCGCTTCGGCTGCATCTCTTGCAGGAATTGATAAAATGAATCGCGCCGGGTTGTTGCCAAAAGAGGGAGTCATTGTGTGTACCTTAACCGGACATGGGTTAAAAGACCCGGATACGGCTATCTCGGTCTCGTATCGGCCGGTTACCGTTCCTGCCACCCATGAGGCGGTCAGAGCGCAATTAACAAATACGTAATCCCCCATGGTCTCCTGCAAACCAAGATCGTTCATTCAACTACTAACTCAATCAACATAGTGAGGCCAAGATCGTGCGAAAAACGATCGTGATTCACCTCGATGGTTTGACGGGACAGTCGTATCAGGAATTAGGGGACCAAACCGTCTTGCAAGCAGCTCCGACACCGCACCTGGATGAATTGGCTGGGCAAGGTGAGCTGGGACGTTTAGGGGTTCCCCGGGAAACCCGGCCATTTTGCGGGGAAATGGCCCTCCTTGCCGTCTTAGGATACGATCCACACAAATGGTATACGGGTCCTGGTGTCTTTGAAGCAAGAGGATTAGAGGTTGTTCTGGATGCCCATGATGTGGCCTATCTTTGTCATTTGGTGACTCTCCGTGGTCAGGATGGATGGGGGGATGGGAAAAAATTTGGTCCCCAGCTATTCATGGCCGACCCCTTTGGCGGAGGAATCGGGACTGAGGACGCCCGAGAACTCATTGATGCCGTCAATGAACAATTGATTTCTGAAAGTATTCAATTCTACATGGGTAGCCATCATCGACATCTTGTGGTCTGGGTGGGCGGGAGTGGGAAAGTGGCCTGTCGCAACCCATACGAGGCCTTGGGGCAGTCGATCGAAGCGTATCTGCCCACCGGCGACGGATCTAAAATTTTACGTGAACTGATGGCGGCCTCCAGGGCGATTCTATGCCATCATCCTGTGAATCAAGAGCGTCTGAATGCCGGGTTGAAGCCGGCTAATTGTTTATGGTTGTGGGGGTCAGGAAAACCTGTGGAATTGCCTCCTTTAAAAGAACGGTGGCCAGTCAACGGGATGGTTATTTCACCGGATGGGCCGTATGTCGGTGTTGGAATGGCCGCTGGACTTGAGACGGTCAAGGTTGAACATGTGGGAGGAGGAGATGTCGCCTGGTTGCAGGCCCTGGCCAACAGAACTTTGACTGCGTTGGAGAAGCACGACCTGGTCTGTCTGCATATTCCCTTTTACGAGTGGGCCTTCAAGGATGGGCAGGCGGTGTCACCGTCACAATCAGGTGAATATCTTGGGCAAGTGGACGAGCAGGTGATCGGAGCCATCCATCAGTCTGTGGGAAACAACGACTCCAACCGGATCGTTGTTCTGGTTACCCCATGTCCACATGGGCGGAAGGATGCAGGGCCTGCTATATCGCCCTATCTGGTGTTTGAAGGTTCAGGGGGAAAATCTGAAAATCATGCGTTGCCATTGAATGAACGAGAGGTGGCCAACCATCCCCTCCGTGATGCCACCAAACTGTTTGAGCGATTTATGGTCACTCACTAAATCCTATGGCACTGTATATTCAAAAATTCGGCGGGACGTCGGTTGGGAGTCTGGAGCGAATCCAAAACGTCGCTCGGCTTATTGAGCGCACCTACCGGGAGGGGCATCAACTGGTGGTCGTATTGTCTGCGATGAGCGGGGAAACGGATCGCCTCATGAAACTGGCCAAGACGTTGAGCATCGACCCGGATGATCGGGAATTGGATGTGTTACTTTCTTCTGGAGAGCGTGTCACGATTGCGTTGATGGCGATGGCCCTCAAAAGTCTCGGGATTAAGGCGCAATCCTTTACGGGACGCCAGGTTGGGATTGTCACCGATAGCACGCATACCAAGGCCAGGGTTTCCCGGGTTGATACGGACCGGGTACTGGGAGCCTTGCGTGACGGGATTATTCCCATCGTGGCCGGGTTTCAAGGTATCAACGCCGCCTCCGATGTGACGACGTTAGGGCGCGGGGGATCTGATTTGACGGCTGTGGTCCTGGCGGCGGCGCTCAAGGCCGATACCTGCTTTATCTATACCGATGTGGATGGTGTGTACACTGCCGATCCTAATATTGTGCCAGGCGCAAGACGGTTGGATAAAATCTCCTATGAAGAAATGTTAGAGTTAGCGAGTCTGGGAGCTAAAGTCCTCCAGTCTCGTTCGGTGGAGTTAGCTGCTAAATATCAGGTGCCTGTGGAAGTGCGATCCAGTTTTCAAGAGGGGCCTGGAACCTGCGTGGTAAAAGAGGATGTCGATATGGAACAAGTCTTAGTCTCGGGGGTCACGGGCGATCGGAATCAAGCCAAGGTCACGGTGGTCGGGGTCCCGGATCATCCCGGAATTGCGGCAACATTGTTCTGCTCCATTGCCGACGCCGCCATCAACGTGGATATGATTATTCAAAATGTGAGTCAGGATTCCCTGACGGATATTTCCTTCACCGTGCCGAGGGCTGACCTTCCTCGAGGGATGGGTCTTGTCAGAGATATTGCCAAATCGGTGGAAGCACGGACGGTCGAGGTGAACGAAGGCATTGCCAAAGTTTCGTTAGTGGGAGTCGGGATGCGTTCGCATTCCGGTGTCGCAGCCAGAATGTTTCAGACGCTCTCACGTGAAGGCATTAATATCATGATGATCAGTACCTCGGAAATTAAAATTTCTTGTGTGGTGGAAGAAAAATATATGGAGTTAGCGGTTCGGGCCTTGCACCAGGAGTTTGAATTGGAAGTACCTTTGGAGCGCAGAAAATCCTAGCATGGGGAATTGTGCCTACACCGATGTTGCGTATGCGTGATATGAACTCTCAATTTCCGGTCATCGAAATCTACGATACCACCCTCCGGGATGGAGCGCAGGCCGAAGATGTCAGCTTTTCGGTGGAGGATAAGGTTCGTATCGCCCTTAAACTAGATGATCTAGGGGTCCATTTCATTGAAGGAGGGTGGCCGGGAGCCAACCCGAAGGACATTGAGTTTTTCCAAATCATGAAATCCACCCCATTGCAGCATGCCAAAATTGTGGCATTTGGATCGACGCGAAAGGCCAAAAATACGGCAAAGGCCGATCCGACGCTTGAAGCTCTCTTATCCGCTGAAACGGATATTGTGACTATCTTTGGGAAAAGTTGGACCCTGCATGTGACGGAAGCCTTGGAAACGACGTTGGCCATCAATTTAGAACTGATTGCCGATTCCATCTCCTATCTCCGGTCAAAGGGACGGCAGGTGTTTTACGATGCCGAACATTTTTTCGATGGCTATAAAACCGATCCCGACTACGCCATGAAAACCATTCAAGCTGCGATAGAAGCCGGGGCGGAGCGGATCGTGCTGTGTGATACCAATGGGGGGACTATGCCCTGGGACCTTGGTGCGATTTTTTCGAAGGTCCGCCAGAACTGTTCTGTGCCCATGGGCATTCACGCACATAATGATGCGGAGATGGGGGTCGCCAATTCCTTGACCGCCGTGCAAGAGGGAGCGATCCAGGTCCAGGGAACCATCAATGGCATTGGAGAACGGTGCGGGAATGCCAATTTATGTTCCGTGATGGCTAATCTGGAATTAAAAATGAAGCGAACCGCGCTGGGAGATGGTCGATTAGCCCACCTTCGCACCATTTCCAATTATGTGGCCGAGATGGCCAATTTGACTCCCAATAAACGACAGCCCTATGTGGGAGATACCGCGTTTGCTCATAAGGGGGGGGTGCATATTCATGCGGTGCAAAAAAACCCGCGCACCTATGAACATGTGAACCCTGATGTTGTTGGCAACCATCGCCGTGTACTCATTTCCGATAGCAGTGGCCGAAGTGCTGTGTTTGGGAAGATGGAAACCTTCGGCCTTGATCTTCCTCAGGATAACCCAAAGGTGCTCGAATTACTGGATTCCCTCAAAACGTTGGAATATGAAGGCTACCAATTTGAAGGAGCGGAAGGGTCTTTTGAATTGTTAGTGCGGAAAGCGATGGGGACGTATACGCCATCGTTTGAATTTTTGGGGTGCCGGATCATTGTTGAGAAACGGAAAACCAATGAAGACCCTATTTCCGAAGCCACGATTATGGTCAAAGTCGGGGAAGTGGTTGAACATACGGCGGCGGTCGGTGATGGGCCGGTCAATGCTCTCGATCATGCCCTTCGCAAGGCGCTGGAGCATTTTTATCCGCAGTTACAGGAAATGAAGCTTCTGGATTATAAGGTCCGTGTGTTGACCGGACGACATGGAACCGGTTCTCGTGTGCGAGTCCTGATCGAGTCGGGTGATCACAAAGAGAAATGGGGAACGGTCGGGGTGTCGGAGAACATCATTGAAGCCAGTTGGCAGGCCTTGGCGGATAGTATTGAGTATAAACTCATGAAGGAGAAGTCGCAAAAGTGATGCCGGTCTCTCCGATCACAGGCTGAAAAAGGGGAATCCTCTGAAGAGGCCGGTTCTTGACATCATCTGCGTTGCCCGTTACGTTGCTGCCTGCAACAATGGTCGAAAGCGTGAATTCACAATCCGTATGAACGGTCTTCGAGACTACTGGTGAGGGGGTTCTGATTTATGCGCAAGGCTGACATTGCTGAAATCATTACAGAGACAGCAGCTATCCAAAAAACCGACTCCATGGAAATGGTGGAGCATGTACTGGATTTAATCAAGTCCATGCTTCAACGGGGGGAAGTCGTCAAAATTGCAGGGTTTGGCAACTTTGTTGTCCGGAACAAGGGAGAGCGGAAAGGCAGGAACCCCAGAACCGGAGAAGAAATTGCCATTACGCCAAGACGAGTGGTGACCTTCAGACCAAGCCAACTCTTTAAGAAATATGTCAATACTTGACTGGCAAGAATTTCGCTATCAGTCTCGTTCACTCTCTTGCTAGATACACCGTGGGGTGAGTGCAGGTATGGGGGGTGGAACCAAACACGAGGATAAGGCCTTTTATAAAATAGGGGAAGTCGCCGATTTGACGAATCTTCCCGCGTATGTCTTGCGGTTTTGGGAGTCGGAATTCATTTTTCTCAAACCGAAGAAAAGTCAGGGCAAACATCGGGTCTATTCGAAAGGCGACATTGAAACGGTCTTTGAAATTAAACGAATGCTCTACGATGAGGGTTATACGATTGCGGGTCTGAAACGATATTGGTATCGCAAAAAACGGTCAGAAAAAGCTGTTCAAGTCCCAAAAGACCGTGTGGAAAAAGCGAAGGTGGAACTGCAAGGTATTTTGAAGATCTTGGGGCGAGCGACGGTATAGGTCATCGGCCAAGATGATGGATGGTCATACGACTGGTCAGCATAATGTCGGGGCGTAGCGCAGCCCGGTAGCGCACTCGCTTGGGGTGCGAGAGGTCGGAGGTTCAAATCCTCTCGCCCCGACCATGATTTCCTGCCAGCAGAATGGGTTTCTTCGTCTCCTCGGTAGTATAGATCAGATGGGAGATTTGTTTGGGCAGTACGAAGGCTTGCTAGGCTTGTAAGTCCTCCTCTTCAGCCAGCTCCTCACCCTCGGGCATTCCATACGCCACATATTTCGCATAGGAGAGATAAATCTGGCTGCTGTCTCTCATGGCCTTTGAGCCAGCCTTCATTCTATGGAAGCGATTTTTGGATTCCACATCGGTCTGTGTTTCGAGTTGGCTCACGTGGTCATGTAATAACATGGAATAGCGCTGCATCGCTTGCTCTATTTCCAAATAGGCTTGCAGAATGTCTTCTTGCATGAATGTTCCTCCTTCATAATGTCCTCCACCTTACAAAAGGCTGTTCCCAGGGTCAACTGACCATGACCGTAGGTTTGGAGTGCCGTATGAAGATCTCAGAAGCTCGAGAAGAGCAACTCGTGATGAACGGCCGTTTGACCGATTTTTTAGATATTCAGTAAAATGGTTACCGGGTAGGAGGGTCCGCAACGTGTGTCCCATTATAACTTTGCTATCTGTGGCGTAGTCCGCGCGATCCATGAGCCTCCACCCGCCGCGCCATTGGATTTCTGTTGTCATTCCCATTAAAGATGAGCGGGAAAACATCCCGCTATTGGCGAGCCAATTGCTCAAGTTTTTTGAGTCCAGACCGGAAAGTGGGTCCGCAGTATTTGAACTCGTCTTTGTGGATGATGGAAGTTCGGACGGGAGTGGGCCGTTGCTGGATCAATTAGCCGCACAGTTTCCTGCGATACGGGTGATTCATTTAGACCTGAATCATGGGCAAACGGCGGCATTCGATGCGGGCTTTCGGGAGGCCAGGGGAGAGCTGGTTGCCACCATGGACGGTGATCTGCAGTATGACCCGAATGACTTTGCTAAACTTCTCCCATTGGTGGAACGCTATGATTTAGTGTGTGGGCGACGACAAGCCAGACATGACAATCTGGTCCGTCGATGGTCGTCAACAATTGCCAATCAGGTTCGCAATTGGGCCGTGCATGACGGCATTTCAGATACCGGCTGTTCCTTGAAGGTCTTTAAGCAGGCCGTGGTCAAACGACTTCCTCCATTTAAAAACATGCACCGATTTTATCCGGCGTTGGCGCAAATGTATGGATTTACGGTGACGGAAATCCCCGTCCAGCATTTTCCAAGAGCCCATGGGACATCGAAATACGGAATTGGCAACAGGCTGTTTGCCGGTCTGTATGATCTCTTTGCAGTCAGGTGGATGCAAAAACGCTGTTTGAACTACACCATGAAGGGAAGCCATTCCCAGAAATCCGAACCGTAGCATTCTTGAAGTGACCACCTGCTGAAAACGATTGAGGCACCACACACCTATAATGCGATTAGAGGGTTCTGAAAAGATGGAACCCTTTTGACGATTCATTCCCTGTTGTTGACGATGCTCGAATCCTTCACACATACATTCCTGGCCATGTCGTTTGAAGAACTCCTCTGGATCGGCTTTGGGTTTTTCGGGCAGGGTATTTTTTTCTCACGCTGGCTGGTGCAATGGGTGGTGTCGGAACGCAACGAGGAAAGCCAAATTCCCATGTCGTTCTGGTACATGAGCCTGGTTGGGAGTGTGATTGTGCTCACCTATGCCATTCATATCGCCGACCTGGTCTTCATGGCCGGTCAAAGCGTCGGCACCGTGGTGTATGTCCGCAATATCATGCTGCTCCATCAAGCTAATAAGCGAGTCGTGAGTGGATAGCCCTCACACTCACGCTCTCCTTCCGCCTTCTCTACGCTCTTCAATAACGCAATCTCCTCTATTCCAGGTGGTGTGTGTGCTGCTCTTGGCTGCCTGGTTATTGGGAGTAGAGGGCGGATGGCTCTTTGGTCCGGACCTGGGCGCGCTGGGGTTGACGGATCGGGATGAGGGGAGCAATGCGGAAGCGGCCAGGGAAATGTTGGAGACCGGTGATTGGATTTCCCCTACTCTCAACTATGAACCTCGCTATGCCAAACCGGCCTTTGTGTATTGGCTCATCAGCGGGTCGTATTCGCTGTTCGGCATCAATGAATTTGCCGCGCGGTTGCCCTCGGCCCTATCAGGTCTCTGCCTCCTGTTCCTGCAATATGTGTTTGTTCGAAGGTGGGCTGGCCCCACTGTGGCCATTTTCGCGTCGTGCATGTTGCTGCTGAATTTGGAGTTTTTAGGAATCAATCGCATGGTGCTGACCGATCCGGAATTGGTCGTGTTCACCACATTGGCCGGCTATAGCTTTTGGCACGCGCTCCACCATGAACAGACTAAGCGCTGGCTTTTCGCCATCTTTTATCTGGCCATGGGATTTGGCATGTTGGTCAAGGGGCCCGTGGGCATTATCATTCCGTTGGTGGGGGTGATTCCCTATCTCACCCTGACGCGCCAATGGGGAACATTCTGGCAACGGGGTTTTCCCCTTGTCGGAGTCGTTTTGGTTGCCGCAGTCGCGGCTCCCTGGTATGTGATGATGTTTCAAATACATGGGGATGCCTATTGGGCCGCAGCACAGGCCAATACCACCGGCCGGTTCATGAATCCCATGGAAGGTCATGGGGGTACGCTCTTGTTTTATGTGCCGGTGCTGTTGATTGGATTGTTCCCATGGAGTGCCTTTCTCCCTTCCGTGTTGTATCACACGTTAAAACCCTCGAAAGCGTTCTGGCAGGGACAAGCTCCTGCCACGCAAGAGCAACATTTGGAGTGTTTCCTGAGCCTGTGGGTGGTGGGGTTGTTACTGTTCTTTACCTTCTCGGCCACGCGCCTGCCCCATTACATCTACCCTCTGTTTCCAGCGGCAGCCCTGCTGGTCGCCCTATGGTGGAAGCGTTTCTTGACAGAAGATACGCCGGTTGGACTGACCGCTTCCACTCGTGTCCTCATCGGGGTGGGATACCTCTTGGGCATCGCGATGATGTTTGTGCCGGCGGTCTTTCAGTTGTTCATGAAGCAAATTGCCAAGGAATTCCCGGCCGCGGCCAACGTGGACCTGGCGTGGCTTCCATTGCTGGTAGGCCTCGTCATGGTGGTGGGCACGATGCTCATGCGTCAGTGCATGCGATCTGACACCAAGCGCCATCTGGCTTTATGGGTGGGATGCGGAATGATGCTGATCTTTACGGTATTGGTCGCGCGAGGAGGACTCTCAATTTACCAACAGTATTTCATCGGACCCCCGCAGGAATTAGCCGTTATCGCCGGCTATAACCTGGGCCCGGATGACCGATTGATACAATTCGGGCGAAAGCGCCCATCCCTCAGTTTTTATGCCAAACACAAAGTGTACTTTCTTGGGGTGAA
>CABVRQ010000036.1:35395-39248 GCA_902500695.1 uncultured Nitrospira sp.
CTTCGCGGACAACTTCCCGAAGCCATGGCCCATTGGACTGTCGTTCTGGACCACGGCGGTTTTTCTCTCCTCACCAGCGAACCCTTGCTCTAAATGAAAATGGGAAGGCAGGGTTTTCCGAACGCTCTTCTGGCCTAAGGAGGCTTGGTTCATCGGGTCAGTGAGTCTTCGGTCTCAAGAATTCACCGCGAATCATCGCCAGGACGTTTTCTATCAGACCGCACAGGAGTCGTCTCCGCATAGAGGAGACGGTGCTACCGAAGGTGTGTCCTGAGGCTCGGGAGAGGATGCGGCCTGTGCCCGTAACAATCCGATTTCCGCCCCGAGAAGGAGATCGTCATGCACACCGAATATCTGTTGGTGCAGCCGACCCTGTTTGTCAATCAACACCGTGGTCGGCGTTCCCTGCATCGCATACGCCCGCATGGTGCAGGGGAGCGGGTCGCCATCCTGGCCTGGTCGGTCGATGGCGACTGGAAATCGAATCCGGTACTCATGCAGAAACGCACGAAGCGAGGCCATGCCCATGGCCTCGTGGTGTTCGAATACCGTATGTAATCCGATGACTCTGAGATCCGGGAAGAGCTTGGCCACGCGTTGAGCCTGTGGCAGGCCATGCGACACGCAGCCGGGGCAGAGGATCTGGAATGCGTGAAGCAGCACAACCTGCCCGCGAAGCCCGGACAGACTGAGGGGCTCTGGAGTATTGAGCCATGTTGTTGTCTGCCATTCAGGAGCCGGTCGGAGTTTCATCAAAAGTCTCCTTGATTGGTGGTTGAGTATTTGAATTTGCTCATGACCATGCAAGATACTAGGCTGGCAGGAGTCTCGCAAGAAGGCACTTTTTGGTAAGGGGGTGACTGAATGGTTCAGCACGATCGGTTAATCGGAGTGGAGGAGACGGGGGTACAGGATGGCAAGAGGATTCCTGTGGCTTCGATGGTCGAGAGTATCGTGGGATGCAAGTGGTCCATTCGCATACTCCAGCTTTGTGCGGAGGGACATAACCGCCCAGGTATGGTGCTCCGGGCATGTCCCGGTTTGTCGGCGAAAGTCATGAATGAGCGATGGCGAAAGATGATTCGTTTCGGCATCATGCGGCGCACGGTGTGTGGGATAAAGCCTCCGGTTGAAGTGGAATATCAACTGACCCCATTCGGCCGTCGATTTTTAAAGATTCTTAACGAAGTACGTAACCTCCAGGAGGCTGTGGATGTTGAGGCCATCTCTAAAACCAACCAGTCCCGCAAAAAAGCGGTCACCTCACGTTTTCCAAAAAGGTGAGATGACCTTCCGCCACTTCTTCACCTTCAAAATCCTAGAGAAGCATTTATGGATGTCTCCTTCCATGCCGGTTGTTGGATTGAAGCCGATTTCATCAATTCATGGATGAATGAAGGGCAACCAATATTCGGTTTGGCTACGGACTACCTTTTTCCAACCTAACGCCGGTTTTCTCTCATGAGGGTCTTATCTGAAATAACGGAAGTGTAAAACAAATCTAATAATACATCGAGCAAATACCTTTACCTCGGTCGTAAGGGGGGAGAAAGCGTTTATCAGGGGTTCCAAGGGGATGCCGGGAGGGGATCCTTGCCTTCCCTACCCAATGGCGAGGGTGAAGCCACGGCTTCGGAGTGTCGGTGTTGAATCTCACCGGAGGTGATGGCCCTGCAACGGTTCCGCTAGGGATGTATCCGTTCCTTTCAAAAAGTATCTGTCTAGATACATGATTTTGAACTAAGTCAGAACTTCATTCACAAATTGGCTCGGCCCTGTCAGTCTTTTTTCCTATCAAATCAACAATTAATTTGAACAAAGAGTGGTGGGAGTAACACCCGATGAAGGCTGGCTCGCAGTTTGCTTTAAGTAGGAAATACAGGGTTACGCATTGCCACGAATAGATGGCGGGTACGCTTCTCTGCCATCGGCACTTAAATGCGAGGCCGTGTCGTGGCCGATGCCTATAATCTTTGAGACCTAGACTGCCGTTGCGAGGTTTAAAAAGAGACGTATTAATTTAGAGGAAAGTGTTCAATCTTATTAGGCATTTTTATTTAACAAAGGAGGGCGAAATGGCGAATCAGCATCATGGTCTTGTTCCTTACAAAGGCATTGGACATCTGTGCGAGCTGGGACCATTTCGGCCCGGTCGTTTTGCGCGTCTGTTTTCCGATCTGCCGCCCTTATACATCAATCCACTTACGCTTCATGATGTCGGCAAAGCTGGCGGTAAAATGGAGGATAAAGGTGCTCCAAATTTAACGGACAAAGTGCCTGCAGGCCTGATTTTTTTTGGCCAATTCATTGATCATGACATTACCCTCGACGACAGTTCTTCCCTCACTGCGAGTAATTCCCCCGCAGCCATAGAAAACGTTCGTACCCCCACGTTGGACCTCGACTGCGTATATGGGGACGGTCCTGGCGCACATCCCTATCTGTATGATGGGGGAGGAAAATTTTTGACCGGAGCGGATTATGCTGATCCGGCGAATCCAAACGATCTGAAGAACCATGATTTACCTCGTTCGCCAAAAGGGACAGCGATCATAGGCGATCCCCGAAACGACGAAAATCGACTCATCTCCCAATTGCAGCTGGGGATGTTGCGGTTCCACAACAGCGTTCTGGATATAATTGCCGCAAAGCCCAATGCTCCCACCGGCTCCATGCTTTTTGAGGAGGCGCGCCGGGTGGTCACTTGGCATTATCAGTGGATTGTTATCAATGATTTCTTGCGGACGATATGTGGAAATTGGATCGTTGACGATATTCTCGCAAACGGTAGAAAGGTGTATCAGCCTGAATGCCTAGGAACGAACGAGCCCTTCATCCCCATCGAATTTGCGGCGGCAGCGTACCGTTTCGGCCACACCATGATTCCTCAGAAACTCAAGGTGAAACCGGGGGGTGTCCAACATGATGTATTCGGAACAACACTTGGAATCGGATTCCAACCGGTCAGTAGTCTAGATCAAGTGGTGAATTGGGCGGCAGTACTGGATAGTGGCAATGGGCAATTCGAACGGGCTGGTCAGGTGGATACTAAGCTAGCTAAAGTGCTGCTGGATCTCCCTTTTATGCCTCCGACGGTTCCCGCGTTTGAAAGATCTCTTGCCGTGCGGAATCTTCTGCGAGCGCAAAGTTTCCTGATTCCATCCGGGGAACAGGTGGCCGGGGCTCTCATGGCTGCCGGAGCGACTGAAGTCACGACCGAGATGATTGAAACCGTTCGGGAAGAGGGAGAGAAGCTAGGATTCCCCAAGGCGACCCCCCTTTGGATTTACCTCCTCGCGGAAGGCAAGGCGATTGGACGCATGGATGAAAATGCTCAAGGTAAAAAGAAATTTGTGAAGGGGGAGGGATTGGGTCCGGTCGGGGCTCGGTTCGTGGGCGAGGTGATCATTGGTCTGCTCGAACATGACTCACGCTCTTTTCTGGGGGGCAATCGCAATTGGTCGCCGATGGATACGAATGACAAGATTGGCGCAAACGGAGTGACGAATCTCTATCAACTATTGACTGCGTAGGCAGCAGTCTTCCAGCAACTTCTTGGAGAGAATAGAAGGGGTATCCCTTTTATTCTTTCCAACGAGGTGTCCAAGTTTCAGAAAGCTGGGTACGATGGGGCCATCCCGGAAACCAGCCAATCCTGGAGGAAGCCAGAACCAAGTGGTAGCGTCACAAGTCCCCCAAAAAAAGGAGAGACGGCTCTCTGCTTCAGCCTCACAGTCAAAACACTTGAGACATTCTTGAATGTCCCCTTCCTCTTTGTGAGGTTGGGTAGAATTCTCTTGAATCCATTCGTGGATGAAGATAGGTGAAACAATAGTCAGCTCACCTTCTGACT
>CABVRQ010000037.1:0-8365 GCA_902500695.1 uncultured Nitrospira sp.
TCCCATGACCTGCAGCGCCCAAAGGCCTACCATTCCGCCAAAGACAAGTATCACTCGAAGACTCCAGCCTGAAGGCCACAGTGGCCCGGTGAAGGCGATCAATCCGATCAGGGCAAATTGAATTCCGACCAGTGTCAGAGAAAGAGCGGAAGGCGATTCATTCCTCTTGTCTTGATTCATAAGCAGCCTTGTTGGTTCTCCGAAGAGTTTCGACCCACCCCTTTAAGAAAGACCATCAATCTTCCGAGGATTTTCAAGGAAGGGGTACAATGAATCTAACAACTGACAAATTGCCTTCGACGTATACGACGTCTCTCACGGCGACAGTGGCCCAGACGATGATGCAGTGGCACTCAACATTCCTCAAACCCATTCTCCCGGCCGTCTTTTTTTTCGCCGGCGTGACCTATGATACCCTGACGTTAACACGCATCGATCGATTGCTGGATAATCTGATTATCCTCCTCTACATCACGCTTCTGGGCAGTCTCATTATCCTCACCGGTCGATTTCAACTGGGACTGGTCCCCTCAATACCGGACAGATCCGGATGGAATGTCCTCAGCCTGATGCATCGAGCCCGTCCGCACTTTGATAAGGCCCTGCAATTCTTATTAGGCGGGCTGTTCAGTGCGTATGCCATCCTTTATTCCCAGAGTGCGTCATGGTCCACGACCGCCATCTTTTTGGGAATCATTGTCGGGTTGCTAATCGCTAATGAATTTCTTTCCAGACGCTATTCCAGTCTCAAGATGCTGGTGGGCCTCTTTTCAATCGTCACCTTAAGCTTTATGACCTTTTTCCTCCCTGTCCTGACTGGATGGATGAATGCCTCGGTTTTTTTAGCCGGTTCCGTCATCACCATTGCCGTCGTGTGGAAAACCGTCCGCCTCACCCTCCGCGGCATTCCCAATCTTCCTACCAGAGCTTCCTTGATCATTTGCTTCCCGGCTTTTGCCCTGGTGGGAGTGTGCACCGCGTTATATTTTTTAAATTGGATTCCGCCCATTCCCCTCTCCCTCAAATCCGGCGGCATCTATCATCACATTGAAAAGCAGCAGGATCAGTACCTGCTCACCTATGAAGATGGTCCCTGGTACGCCGTGGGGAAACGGTCCGATGACCGTGTCGGAACCGACACACCCGTCTATAGTTTTTCATCCGTGTTTGCCCCGATCACGTTGCATACCACCATCTATCACCATTGGGAATGGCGTCCACTTACGAAGTCGGCTGAGTTCATCACCACGGATCGCATTCCCATTTCCATCACCGGCGGAAGAGAACATGGGTATCGCATGTATACGATGAAACAACGCCTCCAGCCTGGTGAATGGCGCGTGAATGTGGAAACGGAGGACGGGCGACTCATCGGACGCATGGCGTTTTCTGCCGAATCAAATTATTCCCCATCCCATGAGCTGACGACCATCACACAGTGAAAAAATTTCTTCTTTCCTTGACCATGTTTATCAGGTTTCTTTTCGTCACAACAAAATATTTTCTGACAGACACCCTGTGCTGTTTTCAGCAGGACAAAAAAAATTAAAAAATTCCTGGAATTAATTGCTGAGACGTTGTAGTATAGATTCAATATCATCATGCACAACTATCGAAACACTTCTTGCTTACATCAATTCCCTCTCCAATTTCGCTCCCGAACATCGCTTAGCATTGCAGAACGATAGTGCCGATAAAATTTTCGCGTGACGTCTTACACAAATACCGTGCTCAAGGGTTCCTATTCACAGACTCACTGCTATGGTAAGGGTGAGCTATCACTGCGGCTCTAACGTCGCATCTATATTTGAAGGGAGGTGAGTGTTTTGGCCACAAAGAAGAAAGCACCAGCTAAGAAAAAGGCTCCAGCCAAGAAAAAAGCTCCAGCCAAGAAAAAGGCTCCAGCCAAGAAAAAGGCTCCAGCCAAGAAAAAGGCTCCAGCCAAGAAAAAAGCTGCCACGAAGAAACGGTAATTTTTCAAGTGTGCGGACATTACGCCGGATGGGGCATGCTCCATCCGGCGTTTTGCCATGATCAATCTGTCCTCCCGTCAATCAAAGCAGGCGCTATCTCTACGAGTCTTTTGTCGGTCCTTCTCCTCTTCATTCTTTCCACATTTTCGCCGTTTGGCCTTCCTCAGGACCACCGCGCACCGCTAAAAGAGCAAGCAGGCTTCAGCTCTTGACTCCACGAACTCCACCTGGAATGATCCTGATCTTCACAGGTATTGATTAAATACCACACAGATGTTCTGTTTTTTAGTTTCTTAGAAGGGAATGTGATATGTCGCAACACACCGGTAAACTTTTCAAATTGATGGCTCTTTATGTATTCATTGGTGTCGGAGGAGTCCTCTTTTCTAATGCCTCCTGCTTCGCGGCGAGCGAAGAGCAGAAAACACCACCCTCTTCACAAGCACCATCTGAATCTTCATCACCCCCGCCCGGTCAACCACCACAAACTGACGCCTCAAAAATATCGCTAGAAAAAAAGGGGCAGGAAGAATTGGATGAATTACGGAAAAAGCCGGATGAATTTCGTACCTTGATGACCGGAGTGCAGATTTTCCTGGGGCGTTTTGGATATGGAGTCGGACCATATACAGGCACGCTCGACCAATCCACCAAACAGGCGTTGAAAGCCTATCAGGAAAAATCAGGGCTTTCTCAGACCGGGGACCTCGACTTTCCGACACTGAAACATCTCACCGAGGATGATCGCGTCTTGAATCGTGTAGTCCCATTCCTTCCTCCACAGACCTTTCACGATCAGTCATGGGGGCAATGGGTGGAAGTCCAGGGTTCCTGGATGCTCAAGGAAGGCAATACCGACGATGTCCTTCAGACATCGCGTATCACCTGCATGAGAGAATTTAAACGGTGTATCGACTCGACCGCATCCCTGGTCAATGCGAATGTGCCCCAACTCAAAGTGCACACTCATGTCTATGATATTCAGGAATGGGATGATGCCAACATCGTGTCGGCACCCTATGATGGGGAAGCCTGTGCCGTGAGTATTCTACGGATTTCCCGGAATCCCCCGCTTGTCACCCGTTTTCTTTCTCTACAAGGGAAACCAGGACCGTGCGCGAAGGTGCAGGCCGAAGACCGACAATACGTCCTGGAAGATGGTCCAAAAATCTACCAGATCCTCCGGATGCAAAAGTCTGAGGCCATTCAACAAATCCTGCAAGTCGCCAAGTAACCGGCTGTGATCCGGCTTCAATCGTGATTCTCACAGGAAGATAACACGGGATGTTGGGGAAACCTGGAGCCCGGGTATTCCCGATATCCCATGCCTTCCGGTGTCACCCTCACCAAACACGTCCTCGCCGGATTCGGAGGAATGGCCAGGTTAGCCCTTGCCTCTCAACGCCCAGGAAAAGTACAGCCCAGCCACGGCAATTGTGAAGAGTTGAATGTTTTGGAGGATGGGACTGCGTTGAGCCCCCTCCATGGGGGGAGAAGTAATAAAGTGAAATCCTAAAAATTCCGGCGCCTGCTCCGGTGGCGTTTGCCAGGGAGGAAATAAGACGGCCAGGATGAGTAGCCCCACCATAATATAGAGAATACGAAGGTTGAGCGGCTCCTGCTTGGATTCCTCTACCTGTTTTCGATCCGCCCGACTCCCGCATTTAGGACAGAACCGTCCTTTGAGAGGGAGATCATAGCCACAAGAAGGACACGGCTTGGTTTCACTCACACAGCACCTGATTTCTGTTAAGATGACGCATGCCTTATGATTGTTGGATTTCTCTATCTTGCCCAATTTTTATCGATTCGTCCAGGCGAAACAGGCAAAATAATTTGACTCACTTCCCACGTCATTTTTATAATTTCCCAACAGATCACGATTCAATCCCAACATCGACCCGCATTCGTTCCATCAGGCCGGTGCAGGCTTTTCTCCCAGTATATCCGTTCGCCCCCTTGGCCCATGCACCACCTTCACAATCATCCATGAACCACCTTTGTCAGGAGACACCGTGACACCCACTTCCTTTCGTGTCCTCTCAGTGATTGGCGCCGGAGCCTGGGGAACGGCTTTGGCTCACCTATTGGCCACCAAAGGATTCAGCATCCGCTTATGGGCGCATGAGCCTGAGGTGGCGGAGACCATCCAGCGCACAAGAGAAAATTCCTGGTATCTCCCGGAGGTGGTCTTACCTAATTCTATCCAGGCTACGATCAGTCTTCCCGATTGCGTGCAGGGCACGGATGTCATCCTGCTTGCGGCACCCTCACATGCCATGGCCAACATGGTAAAGCAACTCAACCTGCTACTAAAGGAACCTCTTCCCATTATCATTGCGACCAAAGGCATTGAGGAAGGCACGCTGCAATTGATGAGTCAGGTGGTCGAAAGTCATCTCCCGGCAGTGTGGCATCCGTTCATCACCATTCTTTCCGGACCCAGCTTCGCATCAGAGGTGAGCCGATGGAAACCTACGACCATTTTACTCGCCGGGCGGGATTTCAATCTGGTGAATGGCTTGCAACAAGCCTTCATCACTCCACAGTTTCGCGTGTATGCCGGACGGGATATGATCGGTGCGCAACTGGGCGGTGCCTTAAAAAATGTCATGGCCATTGGAGCTGGGGTGGTCGACGGGTTGGACCTTGGATCGAATGCGAGAGCCGCCTTAATCACCAGAGGACTGGCGGAAATGATCCGGTTAGGCCGGGCCATGGGCGCCGATGTTGCCACCTTTTATGGGCTATCGGGATTAGGAGATCTGGTGCTCACCTGTACCGGGACGTTGAGCCGGAATTACCAGGTGGGCCTGCAGTTGGCCAAAGGCGCGAATATGACGACGTTGCGCTCAACCACCAGGACCGTGGCTGAAGGTGTTCCCACCAGTCGGGCCGCCATGGCCCTGGCTGAACGCTATCATGTGGATATGCCCATTGTGCGCGGCGTGTTCCAAATGCTGTTTGAAGCGCGCAATCCCCGGCATATCGTGACCGACTTGATGTCCCGATTAGCCAAAGGCGAAACAGATGGCCTTTTTTCCGCCAGCACCGCGACCTTTGGCTCCAGGGCTCATTCATGAACCACGACCGGTTAGCGGCCTTGCTTCAACGGGTACAAGGCGGACACGTTTCTGTCCCCCAGGCTATTCGTCAGCTCCGCACCCTCCCGTTTGAAGATCTCGGGTTTGCCTCAGTGGATCATCACCGGTCGCTTCGACAAGGTTTTCCGGAGGTGATCCTGTGCGAAGGGAAAACACCCGCACAAATTACCGCTATCGCTCGAAAATTATTAAAGGCCGGCGGACCGTTTCTCGCGACACGCGTTACGCCCGCTAATGCGCGCAGTCTCAAGCGATTGGCCCGCAAAGCGGAGTATCATGAGATGGCAAGAATGGTGTCTCTTGCCGATAGCGCACGGAAGAAGCAGGGGTTGATTCTTATCGTCACAGCCGGCACCTCCGACATCCCAGTGGCAGAAGAGGCCAAAGTCACCGCCGAGGTCATGGGTAGCCGGGTGCAGACACTCTATGATGTTGGCGTCGCAGGCTTGCATCGGCTTTTGGATCGCCAGGAGAGTCTTCACCAGGCACGGGTCATCATCGTCGTGGCGGGAATGGATGGGGTGTTGCCCAGCGTGGTAGGAGGGTTGGTCGATCGCCCGATTGTCGCCGTGCCCACCAGCCAGGGCTACGGGGCGAATTTTGGCGGGCTTGCCCCTCTCCTGACCATGCTAAATGCCTGCTCATCAGGAATCGGCGTAGTAAATATCGATAACGGGTTTGGAGCAGGCTGTCTCGCCCACCGTATCAATATTAACGGAGAAGCGGAAGCTCCTCCCCGGACTTAGGTAACTCAAGCATCGCATCGTTCAAAGGGTCCGAAGTTGGCGACTCTTGCATTTCAGGGATTATCTTTTCGTCTTTCTCCTCTGGATCAACGATTTGAGAGTCAGACTCTGAAACACCGGCCTCCTCCGGCTCAAGAATTCCCGTAGCGTCTATGGAGGTCTCCTCCTCTGGAACCAGGAGATCGTCGGAAGATTTCAAGCCTTCCTCCGTGACCGGGCCATTCTCTTCAGAACTCTCCCCCTCACGGAGAATCTCAAGTTCCTCGGGAATATCCGGCTCCGGAGGAAGGGGAGGCAATACCTCACCCACATAGGCCAACGCTTCGAGTGTCCCGTGCACCCGATGCGACACAACCTTCGTGCGGGGACCATTCCCCTCATCCTCCATTAATTTGACCTGAAGTTCATAAAAGTACGAGCCATCAGCCACAAGTTGATGATATTGATCCTTCCCATCCCAGACCAACTCCACCGGAACGCTGAGATTTCTCCCTTTCACCTCCTGGTCGTCAACCGACCGGCGATGTGCAATAAAACTCATGGAGCGCCGCGTCGGCGAGGTGATCATGGCCGACACTTCAAGCACATTGGCCCCACGTAACGATGACGGCAGATCCACGAGGATGGTCAACTTCAAAGGACTTTTCCCAATGATAAAGGGATCGGGAGAGAGCACGACCTCCGAAATCTTCACGGGAGAAACCGACACGGACCTGGACTTAGACTTGGCCTCGCTTGAGCTGAAGGGGGAAAGAGCGAGAAATGACCCGAGGGCCAGCACCAATAAACCAGGCTGCCACCGCCATTGAATTTTCCTGCGTGTCGAAGACATCCTTATCATTGTGCCAAAATTTTTCTCTTGAGACCAATCAAATTTGAGATTTATTTTGGGGCCACCGGAAAGAGAGGGAGTCCGTCACGCCACGCGAAGTGGGGCTAGGTGGTTTCCATCACACCAAAAAATCGCGGCTAGAATGTCTGACCGAACTCTCCTAAGAGCTGTGAGACTTTGAGCCTTAAGACCGGCAGGTCACGCTCAACAACATCCCACACAAGTTGAAGATTGATGCCAAAGTAATCGTGGATCAGCTTGTCTCTCATGCCAGCGATGGGTTTCCATGAGACGTCAGAATGAGCATTCTTGAGGGAGGCAGACAGGCGCTTGGTGGCCTCCCCGATAATTTCAAGGTTGCGCACGACGGCATCTTGGGTTTTCCGGTCGGCGAGAAAGCTTACTTCGCCAGCTACGGTATATTCCAAAATGAGTTGGATAGCGTCTCGAATGTGCAGAAGGTAAATGCGGTCGTCCTTCATAAGGGGACGGCTTCAGCGTGAATGCGCTGTTCCAGGTAGGGACTGAGTCCCTGATCGGTAAGGATATCCACTTTGCGGTCAAGGAACGCTTCCAACTCCTGACTCAGTTCGATCAAATCCAGCAGGCTGCGCCCCTGATCCATCTCCACCAATAGATCGATGTCACTTGAGGAACCAGCCTCCCCTCGGGCCACCGACCCAAATACACGCACGTTATGCGCTCCATGTTGCGCAGCAAGCTGGATGATGCTGTCTCGTCTGGATCTGAGCAAGTCAGTGGTCGTCACGGTATACACTCCGGATTCTTTACAAACAGAATACCCATTGAGGCCTCATCTGACAAGCGTACCAGGGCTCCGGCCAATAGCAGAGAAGTTCAACGAGCGTAGGATCGAGGGCTAATGGCGTGGGGGGCCGGAAGGCTCAGTGATACATGTTTCTCCTCTACTTCTTATTTTTACCAAAATTTCCATTTAACTCTAGAATTCTATTATGCTTCCTCTCTTATTTCCCCGCTACGGCGTTCGATAAACTTCACCAAGCCGACCTTTTTGATAAACCAATAAAAGGACTTCCACAATGGTCGATAATGCCCATACCGTTGCCGAACGAAACGTTTTTTAAGGCGACGGGCATATTTGTCGGCGAAGGCTTCCTCTTTGACAAGTTGAGAGTTAGAGATAACCTGGACGTGATGTCCAATCTCATGATACAGAACATTGGCGAACATCCCATTTCTCAGCATCGGTATCCTCAGGTCATACCAGGACGCATCACTCAGGATGTTATCTACAAAAATTTCTATGTTGGCCAGTTGTCCTTTCCACCGTTGCTGGCAGCGGCCCAATACGCGGGAAATAGGAGCCCCCGAGGCACCTCTTTGCCGCTTCCTTTTCCGTGATAAGGCGGCGGTATTTGTAAGAACGATAGACTGTAAATGGGCCAAGTCTTCTGGTGGCACATACTCAAGCAGAATCTGAATGATCTTCCTGACATTCACCTCTGGTGTGTAGTCTTTGTAAATTTCCTGGACCAACGACCTCCTCTGGCTCATCGTTTAACTTTTTTTAGATCAAGAAATTTTCACAGACTTGGATAGACCCATAAGAAACAGGGTATATACTTTTCGTGGCTAACCAAATTTATCGGTTGTAAAAACCGGAAAAAGAAATTTTCCTGTCCACTGCCTCCCCAGATATTGGCGTAAAACTATAAAACACAAATGGGG
>CABVRQ010000037.1:8465-9724 GCA_902500695.1 uncultured Nitrospira sp.
CAGACATCTTCATATCGATGCATTTTCAGGGGTCAGCGGGGACATGTTTCTGGGTGCCCTCGTCGATACCGGTGTGCCCTTGTCTTCTCTTGAAAAAGGCCTCAAAGCCCTAGGCATCAAAGGCTATCGGCTTCGCGAACAGCAGGTGATCCGCAACAGCATCCGGGCCACCAAAGTGGATGTGGATATTCACAAAGGGTTTACCAAGCCCTTATCACTTGGCACCATCAAAAAAACGTTAAAGAATAGCCGCCTGCCGGACGCCATTCGCACGCAAGCCCTTCACACCTTCAAAATGCTGGCTGAAGCCGAAGGCAGGGTTCATGGCCAAGAAACGAATAAGGTACATTTCCATGAGGTGGGTGTGATCGATTCGCTGGTGGATATTGTCGGGACCCTGCTGGGGTTTGCGCATCTGAACGTGACGACGGTGTCATTTTCTCCCATTAATGTGGGAGCCGGCACGATTTCCACGGCGCATGGTCTGCTTCCGGTGCCTGGGCCGGCAGTGGCGCACATGGCCCAAGGCATTTCCATTCTCTCCAATGGCCCGGCCATTGAATTCACGACTCCGACCGGTATCGCATTAATTAAAACTCTCTCTCAGGATTGTAAACCGCTCCCGCGCTTAACGCCACAAACGGTGGGGTATGGCGCAGGCACGGCCGATCCTCATGGCTGGCCCAATGTGCTTCGTCTGTTTGTTGGTGCTCAAGATTCTGATTCTTCGAATCATACGGAACGCATCATCCAGCTTGAGACGAACATTGATGATATGAATCCGCAATTGTATGAGATGATCATGGAGCGCCTGTTCGAGGCCGGAGCACTGGATGTCACCTTGACCCCGACCATCATGAAACGGAGTCGGCCCGGTACGATTGTCACAGTCATCGCGTTCTCACAGAATCTTCAGGCCTTGCAGTCGATACTATTTTCCGAAACCTCGTCGCTCGGAATACGGATCCAGGAAATGGATCGAGCCATTCTACCTCGCTCCTTCCAAACGATTAGACTGTTGGGGGGTTCTGTCCGCATAAAGATTGCTGATCTTGGAAAGGGCCGTACAAAGGCCACTCCCGAATATCGTGATTGTGTCGCGTTAGCTGAACGCACCAAGCAGCCGGTTCAAACGATCATCGACCTCGCACGGCGGACGTATGAAACTGCGAAAACCCCATCCCCTCGCAAAACTTCTCCTGCCAAATTGGCACGGCGCAAGTAACCCGTACATGTCCATCCAACCGACTAAACCGCTT
>CABVRQ010000037.1:9824-38593 GCA_902500695.1 uncultured Nitrospira sp.
TGCATTCAAACAGCTGTCCGGTTAGCCCAGGCCGGTTGCGTGCAGGGCATCGTCACGGCACCCATTAATAAACATGCGATTCATTTAGCAGGGCACACATATCCGGGCCATACCGAAATGTTGGCGGACCTGACGAAGGCCAAGGAGTCGGGGATGATGATCGTAGGGGGCCCTTTGAAAATATTATTTGCGACGACACATCTGGCTCTTCGTGAAGTCCCGAACGTGTTGACGACCGCCACGATCCTCCGGGCCATTCGATTGGCCCATTGGGGACTCACCCGCTTGTTCAATATTCAGAATCCGCGCATTGGTGTGGCAGGCCTCAACCCCCATGCCGGAGAAAATGGGCTGTTTGGAGACGAGGAAGGCCGTATTATTCAACCCGCGATTCGGCAAGCCAAAAAGCAGGGCATTGTCTGCACGGGTCCTCATCCTGCCGACACCTTGTTCGGCAAGGCGGTACGAGGATCATTTGACGGTATTGTCGCCCTGTATCATGATCAGGGATTGATTCCGCTCAAAACTGTGGCCTTCGGCCATTGCGTGAACATCACGGTGGGTCTGCCTATCATTCGCACGTCTGTTGACCATGGAACGGCCTATGACATTGCCGGGCAGGGCAAAGCCGACCCCACCAGCCTGGTTGAAGCCATTGAAATGGCCGCCGATTTGGCTACACCCTCCGCATGATACCCAAGGCATAAAGATGGGAGCGCGACATTCCACATCCTCCGCCAAACCACCGACATCTTCGCCTGGTCGTTCCTGGAGTGCGAGAAAAATCGCTGCCGCCACGTTGCAGGCAATTGAACGATCCCGGGTGTTTAGCGATGACGCATTCGATCACATCACCAAAGACCTCGTGGTCTCCGAACGCGATCGGCACCTGGCCTTTGAGTTGGTCTATGGGGTATTGCGGCATTACCTCACCCTGGATTGGCGATTAGATCAGGTCTCCCGCAAGCCCATGGTCCGCCTGCCCCTGACGGTCGCAACAACGCTACGGGTCGCCGCCTATCAATTGCTCTATCTCGATCGTATTCCGGCTTCCGCCGCGGTTAATGAAGCTGTTCAGCTCATCCGGAAACAACCGGGCCACAATTGGTCCGGCTTCGTGAATGCCGTCTTGCGCAATTTGCTTCGGCAACCTGTTCCCCCTATGCCCGATCCAGCGGTCGATGCCACCAAGTCGCTCTCCATTCGATATGCCTGCCCGCCCTGGTTAGTTGAGCGCTGGCGACAATTCTTCGGACTCACACAAGCGGAACACCTTTGCCAACAGTCTCTTGGCATTCCACCGTTAACGATTCGAACCAATTCCCTTCGGTGTTCCCGTTCCGATTTGCTTGCCCGCCTCCAAGCGGAAGGAATCCTTGCACAGGAAACCACCGTGAGCCCCGTCGGGCTGACCTTGGACAAATGTGGCAATCCAGGAGAACTGTCCGCCTTGATGGATGGTTGGTGCTACGTGGAAGACGAAGCCGCCCAACTCATTCCCTTGCTCCTTGACCCTCAGCCCGGCGACCGGGTTCTTGATGCCTGTGCGGCTCCCGGAGGAAAAACCACGCACCTGGCGCAATTGATGAAGAACCAAGGGACCATTGTGGCACTTGATCGTCATCAGGGCCGGCTGGACCGGCTCGTTTCTAATTGTGCCCGGCTGGAGATTTCCATTGTTCATCCTGTTCACTTTGACCTAGGGCCATCTTCTGCCCTGGGCGAGGCCAACGATTCCTCACCAACCCGCCCCAAGGTTCCAGCCATGCTGGCCGAACCGTTTGACCGTATCCTGGTCGATGCGCCCTGTTCCGCCCTCGGTATTCTTCGCCGACACCCGGAAGGAAAATTAATAAAATCGTTATCGACCATTCAACATGCCCGAGGTCTTCAACGCGAGATTCTGGATCGGGTCCGTGACCTCTTGAGACCAGGGGGAATCTTGGTCTATAGTGCCTGCTCAGTCGAACCGGAGGAGACCACAGAGATCATCTCCGATTTTTGTCAGGAACATCCTGAATTTTCTCAGGAATCCGTCACACCTTGGGTGCCCGTTGCGGGGCAATCACTCATCACTGACCCTGGGCATTTGTGTACGGCCTTTCAAACGTTGAACATGGACGGATTTTTTGCGTGCCGGTTGAAAAAATCTGAATGACAATGCCAGTCACACCCTTAATCGCTCCTTCTATTCTTTCTGCTGACTTTGCCCGGCTCGCGGAAGCCGTCCAGATGGTAGAAGCAGCCGGTGCGGATTGGATTCATGTGGATGTCATGGATGGCCATTTCGTTCCCAATTTGACTGTCGGTCCGCCCATGGTTGAAGCACTTCGCAAGGTGACCTCCTTGCCATTAGATGTTCATTTGATGATGACGAATCCGGATGCCTTTATTCCTGAGTTCGTCGATGCCGGAGCCGATCTATTGACCGTGCATGTCGAAGCCTGTCCACATTTACACCGAACGGTTCAGTCTATTAAGGAACGACAGGTCAAAGCCGGAGTATCCTTGAACCCTGCGACCTCGGTCACCGCCATTGAGGAAATACTTGGCGACGTGGATTTAGTCTTGGTGATGTCCGTGAATCCCGGGTTTGGAGGCCAACAATTTATCTCCTCCAGCCTGGATAAGATCCGGCGTATCCGGACGATGATGACCAATTCCCGCAGTTCGGCTCATTTAGAAGTCGATGGGGGAGTCAACCTGACCAACGTGGCTTCAGTGATTCACGCCGGCGCGAATGTCCTGGTTGCCGGTTCCGCCATTTTTGGCAGCAAGAATATTCCCGAAACCATTCGGCAGATGCGAACCGCGACTCAGACCGTGATTGTCTAATCGGGCCCATGAATTCCCCCAATAACACCGACAGCCTTCATCCTCTCGAAATTCAGGTCCTACGTGCACTGGGGAAAGACCCACAGCCACTCTCAGACCTTCAACTTGCCACCCACACGGAGCTCGCCCCCTCACAAGTCAGCATGGCCGTCGGGTGGTTGCTCACGAAACAATTAGTAAGCCTGTCGTCTGAATCCACCACGACCTATGTGTCCCTCACCACGGTCGGAACCCAATACCACCAGCCGGACTCGTCTCCACTTGAGTGGATCCTTCGGACGGTGAAGAATGCCGATCCCGAAAGCTCATCAACCACCGTGAAAGACCTTCAAGCCACGGGCCAATTCCAACCCTCCGAGCTAAGCCGGGCGATCGGGATTCTCAAGAAAGAAGGCGTCATTCAGATGGGGGCAGGTGGAATGCTGGAAATAACCAGCAAGGAAAGTGACACGGTGAGGGATTTGCGAAGCCTACTCAATCAGGTTCATGAGGGCGCACGCCCCCTGGATTCATTTCCTTCCGATCACCAGACATTGCTTCGCCAATACGCGGTCAAACGCGGCAATACGCAAGAACCCTTTCGAATCGATGATCATACCGAACGGACCTATATCCTCACGGCTGAGGGCCGGAATCTTCTGCCTCATTTACGGGAAGGGGCCGCTCAGGAAATTTCACAATTAACACCAGAACTCTTAAAAGACGGATCCTGGCGGAATGTGTCCTTTCGCAAATACTCCATCAATCTCCGACCTCCCCGCCTGGCCGTCGGCAGACGCCATTCCTATCGGGAATTTCTGGATACCGTGAAGTACAAACTCACGAGCATGGGATTTCAGGAAATGCGTGGCGAACTCATTGAGACGGAATTTTGGGATATGGACGCACTCTTTATGCCTCAATTCCATCCTGCTCGTGCCATCCATGATGTGTATTTTGTGAAGAATCCCAAGATGGCCAAGAAAATTCCCGAGCCATTTCTCAGCCAGGTCGGCCAAGTCCACCGGGACGGCGGAACGAGTGGATCGAAAGGATGGAAGTACGAATATGACCATGAGCGGGCGAAGCGCTTGGTTCTCCGCAGCCAGGGCACCGCTGTCTCCGCTCGAACCTTGGCACAAAATCCTCCGATCCCCGGCAAATTTTTTTCTATTGCCCGGTGTTTTCGTTATGACAATGTCGATGCCACGCACGCCACAGATTTTTTTCAGGTGGAAGGGATTGTGCTCGGTTCCGATATCAACTTCCGGACACTCTTGGGTCTCCTGCAATTGTTCGCCACGGAAATGGCACAAGCCAAAGAGATTCGATTTTTTCCAGCGTATTTTCCATTTACCGAACCCTCGGTAGAATTGCATGTCCGTCATCCAAAGCTTGGATGGATGGAACTGGGCGGTGCGGGGCTTTTCCGCTCTGAAGTCACGCTACCTTTGGGGGTGACAGTTCCGGTTATCGCCTGGGGACTCGGGTTGGATCGAATGGCCATGGTAGCCCTTGGCATACAGGATATTCGCGATTTATTCACCTCTGATCTTGAAGCGGTCCGCAATATGCGCCGTCAATTTTAAATACCCAAGATGCCAACCATTTCCATTTTCCAAAAAGATTTCTGTCGACTTGTCGGTCGTCCTGCCTCCATGTCCGACATTGAACAATGGATGCCCTATGTGAAAGGGGAGGTGAAAGACGTCTCACAGGACACTGGTGAAGTGCGCGTGGAGCTTCAAGATACTAATCGGCCTGATTTATGGTGCGTGGAAGGGATTGCCCGACAAATTCGATCCGTGTTGAATAAAGGGATGCCCCCTTACTCCTTCTTTTCGGATAAGAAGGGAGCAAAACGACGGATTCAAGTGGCCCAAGGCATGGAAACCGTTCGACCCTATGTGGCAGCTTGCGTCTCGTTGGGATATGCCATGACCGCTGAGGGTCTCGACCAATGCATTCAAACCCAAGAAAAATTAGCCGACGCCTTTGGACGAAAACGCGAAACTGTTTCCATCGGCCTTTATCGGTACTCGTCCATTTCGTTTCCTGTCACGTACGGCCTCGTGAAACCCGATGAAATTCGATTTACACCATTGGGATTTGAGGAAAAAATGACTCCTCACGAAATTCTCACCGTCCATCCCAAAGGTCTTGAATATGGATCGATCCTCGCTGGATGTGACCGGTTGCCACTCCTGTGGGATTCGGATGGACAGGTGCTATCCTTTCCCCCCATTATCAACAGCCGGGAACTTGGTGAAGTACAGCTGGGAGACACCGATTTATTCGTGGAAGTCACGGGAACCGATTTGGGTATGGTTGTCTTGGCTTTGAACATTTTTGCCTGCAATTTAGCCGATCGTGGGGCAACCATCGAGCCGGTGAATATTACGTATCCCTACGAAACGGAGTTCGGCACAACCGTTAAAACCCCCCTGAGCATGAATCAATCTCAACGTATTTCTCTGGAGGCGATCGAACAGGCCTTGGGAATGCCTCTTGGCTCTGAGGCTATTCAGGAGGCCCTAGCCTCTTATGGATACCAAGTGAAAGCCACCAGGCAAACAGTATCCGTCACGTTACCCGCCTTTCGAAACGATTACATGCATGTGATGGATGTGGCGGAAGATGTCGCCATCACGCGAGGCTATGATTCTTTTTCCCCGATTATGCCACAGACCTTCACCGTTGGAAGTCTCTCCGTGGAAGAACAGACCAGCGATCGTATTCGTGATCTTCTGGTCGGATTTGGCTTTCAGGAAATTTTTTCCAATATCATGGCTTCTCATCAGGAATTGGTGGACAGAATGCGGATTGCTGACACCGAATATGCGCAACTGGTGGAAGTGGATAACGTGATGTCCCTAACCTATGCCTGCCTCAGACCTTCCATTTTGCCGTGCCTGCTTCGGGTGGAAGCCCAATCGCCTCGCGCCTTTTATCCCCACCTGCTCTTTGAGGTTGGAGAAACGGCTCAACTGGATTTGGAAGCCAATGTGGGTTCTCGCACGACACTGTCCATAGCCGCCATTAGCGCCAATTCCGGAGCAAATTTTTCAGAGATCCATAGCTATTTGGATTTATTGATGTATTACATGGTGTGGCCCTACGAACTGGAGCCAGTCACCCATCCCTCATTTTTAGAGGGACGAGTCGGCCGAATCCGTTGTAATGGGCATGCAGTGGGATATATTGGAGAGTTTCACCCGGAAGTGCTTGAAGCCTGGCAAATCGATATGCCTACTTCCGGGTTTGAATTCGAGATACGAAAGCCTGAATCTTAAGCGGCGACGGGTTGTCCGTCTCCCTTGGTGCTGGACACAAGGTGAGAAAAGCCTTGAGGATCGTGAATCGCCATTTCTGAAAGCATTTTTCGATTTAACAGCACATTGGCTTTCTTCAGCGCATTCATGAACTGACTATAGGTAACGCCTTGCGCTCGAACTGCGGCGCTGATGCGGGTAACCCAGAGCTGCCTGAAATTACGTTTTCTCTGTTTTCGTCCGGTATAAGCATACGCTTGTCCCTTATCGACAGATTCAGTGGCAGTCCGGAATAACTTACTTTTTCCTCCATATTGGCCACTCGCCAGTTTGAGCCGCTTTTTCCGGCGCTGTCGAGTTTGTGGCCCCCCTTTTACCCTTGGCATGACACGTTCTCCTTTATGATTGAAATGTTACTTATAGGGGAGTAACCGAGACAGCGAAGTTCGGTCTTCTTTTCTGACCTCTGCTGCGCCGCTTAGTCTGGATTTTACTCCAGGCGCCTTGGAAGTGAGGATATGACGCATTCCTGCCTTCCGCCGCATCCACTTACCTGAGCCGCTTCGTTTAAATCGTTTACTGGCTCCTGAGTGATTTTTTAATTTCATTTTTGCCATACGTTATTTCCTTATTTCCTTTTTCAACGACCGACAAATTGCCAGAATCCCACGATTAGCCAATTACTTCGGAGCGACTACCATGTAAAGATTCCGTCCCTCCATCCTGGGAGGACTTTCGATATTTCCTGCGCCTTTTAACTCCTCAATAACCTTCTGAATCGCTTTGAACCCAAGCTCTTGATTGGCCATTTCTCGCCCCCGAAACATAACCGTAACTTTGGTCTTATTCCCTTCATCCAGGAAGTCCCGTATTTGGCGGACTTTCGTCTCCATGTCGTGCTTGTCTGTCCGAGGCCGAAATTTAACTTCCTTAACCTGGGTGGATTTCTGGTTAAGTCGCATGCGATGTTCTTTTTTGCTCTGTTCATACTTAAATTTCCCATAATCCATAATACGGCAGACCGGAGGGTCCGCGGTAGGAGCCACTTCCACCAAGTCATATCCAATTTCCCTCGCCTGCCGAATCGCCTCTGATGTCTTCAGGATTCCAAGCTGTTCACCTTCAGCACCAATAACCCGGACTTCAGGATTTTTGATGAAATGATTAATACGTTGTTTGGGTGTCACCGGACGAGTCATTCGAAAAGTAAAGAACCCTTCTTAACAGACTCGGGCATGTCTTCCCGAATAAGCTTCACCATATCAATAATAGGCATCGTCCCCAAATTTTTCCCGTTCCTTTGTCGTACCGCAACCATCTTTGCTTCAGCTTCACGATCCCCCACGACAATCATGAAAGGAATCTTTGCCTTTTCAGCCTCACGGATTTTAAGGCCAATTTTTTCATTTCGCAAGTCTAAGGCGACGCGACAGCCCTCCAGACGAAGATTTTTTTCAATCTCTTGGGCATACCCTTGATGTTTTTCCGAAATTGGGAGGACAATGACCTGAACGGGGGCCAGCCAGGCCGGAAAGGCTCCCCCAAAATGCTCCAAAAGAATCCCAAAGAATCGTTCAATCGATCCTAGTAAGGCCCTGTGAATCATGATGGGTTGATGAGTTTTCCCATCATCACCCACGTAAGTCAGGCCAAATCTTTCGGGATTATTGAAATCGACCTGAACTGTCGAGCATTGCCAGGATCGGCCTAAGGCGTCCTGAATTTTGACATCTATCTTAGGCCCATAAAAGACCCCTTCCCCCGGATCTTCCTGGTAGGCATAGCCGCCGTTTTTCAACGCAGTCTCCAGCGCTAGCGTCGCTTGATCCCATTGGTCGATCGTACCTACAGCTTTTTCGGGACGAGTGGAGAGAAACATCTTGAATTCCGTAAATCCAAAAGTTCCTAGCATACTCGTAATAAATTTGAGGACCTTTTTTACCTCTTCACCCAGCTGGTCAGGGCGACAGAATAAATGAGCATCATCTTGGGTAAAGCCCCGAACCCTCATCAGGCCATGCAGGACTCCGGATCGTTCATACCGGTAGACCGTTCCCAATTCCCCATAACGGATAGGCAGATCGCGATAACTGCGCAAATGTGATTTATACACCATGATATGAAACGGGCAATTCATGGGCTTTAGCTGATATTCACTGGACTCGACAGACATAGGGGCGAACATATTTTCTTTGTAGAAATCCACATGCCCGCTGGTTTTCCATAAATCCAACCGAGCAACATGCGGCGAATAGACCAACTCATACTGATTGGCCAAATGTTGTTCACGCCAAAAATTTTCAATCAGCAAACGGATTTGTGCTCCTTTGGGATGCCATAAAATCAGACCTGGCCCGGTTTCGTCCTGAATGCTAAATAAATCGAGGTCTTTCCCAAGCTTTCTATGGTCCCGACGCTTGATCTCTTCTAAATTGTCTAAATGCGCCTGCAAGGCTTCTTTTGAAGGGAAGGACGTGCCATAGAGCCTTTGCAACATGGGGTTTCGTTCATCCCCTCGCCAATAGGCTCCTGCACTATTCAGAAGTTTGAATGCTTTGACATAGCCAGTGGCCGGCAGATGGGGGCCACGACAGAGGTCGACGAAGTCCCCTTGAGTATAAGCGGACACCGGCTCTCCATCAGGAAACCCCTGAATGAGCTCTACCTTATAGGGTTCACCACGACTTTTGAAAAATTCTATCGCCTCTTCCTTGGAAAACTCACGCCTTGAAACCGAAAGGTTACGTTTGATGATTTCCAAAGCTCTGGCTTCTATTTTTTCTAGATCTTCCGGCGTGAACGGACGTTCAAAGGCAAAGTCATAAAAGAAGCCCTCTTCGATGGCCGGACCAATGGTCAATTGTGCCGTCGGGAAACACTCTTTCACCGCTTGGGCCATGATATGCGTGCTACTGTGCCGATAAATTTCCTTGCCTTCCGGTGAATCAAACATCAACGGCTGCAAGGTTGAATCGGTCTCAAGGGAAGCCAGGAGGTCTATTTCCACACCATTGGCCTTAACGGCAAACACCCCGGTAGGAACTGCTCCATTCAGCTGTTCTATTGCGGCCTTCGCCGAGATCCCTTTGGGAAGGGCCTGACTACTTTCGCCTTTCAGTGATACCTGAATAGATTCCATTAGAGTACAAACACCAAATAATACAAAATTCTACATTCCGTGATGAACGCAAGAAAAGGCACCACTCCCATGAAAGAAGCTGGATACCTGTCTGGCTTTTTTGGAGAAAGATCAATGGTAGGCGCGGGCGGTATTGAACCGCCGACCTCTACCGTGTCAAGGTAGCGCTCTCCCCCTGAGCTACGCGCCTATATCTACCGGCCATATGCTAGACTGCATTGGTGGTCTTGTCAAGAAATGGTTATTTTTCAAGGGGAAATGGAAAGGCTATCCAGCAGAGTCCGATTCCGTCTTCCTGCGTTTTCCGGCAAAAGATTGCTTTAACTGACTGACGGAAATCTGAAATTCTGTAATTTTTTTTCGGAGGGTATTGCGATTGAGGCCCAGAAGCCTGGCTGCTTTAATCTGATTGCCATGCGTTTCACGTAAGGCCAGTTCAATCAAGGGCCGCTCCACAGCTCTCATTAACGTGGGATAGAGGTTTTTCCCTGAACCAACATTCATTGCTCGAACAAAATCCCCCAACTTTTTTTCTACATAACTGGCCAGGCTCACATCTTTCGGATCGATAGCCCCCTCTTCCGATGGTTGATCTCCCATGACCTGCCTGATCTGGTTCATGGTACTCCAAGCGGGCAAATGTCCGGCATATATGAATGTTTTCGACAAATTCAATTGGCCATTCAGTGCCGACAAGGCAGGAAAAAATTTCTTCCCGGACTCATCAAGAATCACCCCGGTAAATTGTTGAGAGCGCATCGCCTCTTCTAAGGAAGAACAATCATCCAACACCGTAATGGTGTTCTGAAGATCTGGATCTTGAACACGCAACTTAAGATCGGGATCTTGGGTCAGCAGAGCAAACCGTATATGAGAAGGGTTCAAAGGCACGGTATTTTGGTCAGGTGAAATGGAAACGAGGATTATGTCGGAACATTATTTAAAAATCAATTGAGGTCTATCTCCTAGGTTGAGAAGCTCAATCCATTCCCAAAATCGGACACAAGATACGTAATGCGCCCCAAATCAACACCCCTCCAATCGCATCCAACAACAACCCGGCTTGCACCATTCGGAGAATCGGAATTCTCCCCGTTCCATAGACAATGGCATTCGGGGGAGTAGAAACCGGCAGCACAAATGCCAGACTTGCCGCCATACACGCACCCAATACCGGAGGGACAGGGGAAAAATTTGCCGTGTGGGCAATGGCGATGAGCACCGGCACAATCATACTGGTGGCTGCGGTATTCGACGCGAGCTCGGTGAGAACCAGGGCCGTCAGAATTGCCACACCCGTTAAACCCCAAATGGACTCAATGCCAAACATAGCCACCATACCCTGCCCGATCGCTTTCGCCAATTCGGTTTCCACCATCAACTCCCCAAAGGCAATGCCTCCACCGAATAACAGGATCGTTCCCCAATGAATATTGGCGGCTTCTTTCCAGGTTAAGGTGAATTTCCCCTGCCGAAAATTTAAGGGCAGAAGGAACAAGAGCCCTGAGGCAAAAATAGGTACCAATTCTTTTGGCAAATGAGCATGAACCCATTGCACGACGGTATGATCCCCTTCAAACCATATTGAGAGTATGGCCGGGAGTAGCCACAACATGACAGCCAACACAAACACCCCAAACGTATATTGCTCTCCCCGGGTCCAGGGAAGTGGTGGCGAAATCTTGAGAACAGGAGTTCCTTCATGAAAGGACGAGTGAGAAGGGGGAGGGTGCAACCAAGGCAAAAGAGTAAACATCACGAGCAACATGACACTCGCCAACGGCAATCCAATGAGCAACCATTGGTCAAATGAAATAGTGAAATGTGCTTGCTGGGCTAATAGCCCTACCCCGATTAAATTCGGCGCGGTGCCAACGAGAGTGGCCACTCCCCCAATACCGGCACCGTATGCCAGACACAACAAAAACCCGGTGTCAAAGGTCTCCATATTAGGATAGCTCTGCCGAAGCGCCCGTAATACACCAAGCGCAATAGGCAACATGACTGCCGTTGCCGCGGTATTGTTAATCCACATGGACAGGCCTGCAACAGCCAAACTCATGGCTATCATGATACGAATAGGATTGGAACCCACGCACTTACGTGACAAAAGCCAGTTGCCAAACCGGCGGTCCAACCCATGAACGGATAGAGCCTCCGAAATAAAAAAACTGCCAATAAAGAGGAAAATGATGGGGTGGGCAAAGGCAGAAAACACGGATTGCATGCTCCCCAACCCGGCGACGACACACAGTCCGCAGCCCAGCAAAGCGGTAATGGGCAGAGGAATAGGCTCCGTAATCCACATCACCACGACCCAGCTTAAAATAGTTGCCAGGATTCTCGCGGGGTCGGGCAGGGATTCGGGAAGCAGCACAAACATCAACCCAGCAAGGAGCGGGGCGGCAAAGAGACCAAATTGATGCGCCGGAATGGCGGTATGGGGACCTGGACCGGATTGGCTCATGCAGCTTTTGGAATGGACACACTCAGGCTTAGGAAATCCGGTAGGCCTGAGACCACGACCGCATATCCTGTTTTCCCTAATTTGCCGAAGTGGCTTGTCGGGTAACCTCTCTAGGATTTGGCGAATACAGCAGGTATCATACAGAAAAGAGGATATGTGAGATAGGGACCCCATGAAAGGATTCAACGATTTATCATTATGCAATCAAAAATTCATTCCCTGGATAGTCTCTTACAACGAATGACCGTTCATCAGCAGGCGGGAGAATCCATTGTCTTTACGAATGGGTGTTTTGACCTGCTTCATATCGGACATACGCGATATCTGGCAGAAGCCAGGGAATTGGGAGATCGATTAGTGGTCGGAGTCAATAGCGACAGTTCAGTTCGTCAACTGGGTAAGGGGACGAATCGACCCATCCAAAGGGATGCGCAGCGGGCAGAGGTCATTGCCGCATTAGGTTGCGTAGATTATGTGATACTGTTTGACGAGCCGGATCCCTTGAATCTCATCAAGGCTCTACAACCCAATGTCCTCGTGAAAGGCGGAGATTGGACCTCGGAACGAATTGTCGGAAAAGATTTCATTGAGGAACGGGGAGGATTTGTGCGCACGCTTCCACTTGTCTCCGATGTTTCTACCACCGCGATTATTGAACGAATTCTCACCACGCAGGGAATAAACCCATCCTCCTAGTCAGCACGCCGAGAAACATTTTCGTGGTGTATTTCAGATCATGAACATTCCTTTCGTCTTCCATCATTTTGCAAACCAGCTGCGCACGGTCGTTCCAGCAATCCCGGAACGTACGCCCCCACCCTGTCTACTCAGCACACAACAGGCCTGCCTCGCCCTGGCCATGACCTTGTTCACCCTTCCGGAGAAAAAGACGGCCGGTACTGAGGGCCACACGCACCTCATCATCACGCCCACACAAGAGCAAGCCGAAGAATTGTATGAAGACCTGGAATTTTTCTTCTCGTTCATCAGGCGGGATCACGAGTCACTGGCTTTGTTCCCTCCATGGGCCACCATTCCCTATAACCCTGCACTACCGGCCCACAGCGTCATCTGCCAGCGCGTTCGGTCCCTCCACCGGTTGTCCCGTGGGGAAAGCACCGTGCTGGTGAGTTCGCTGCCCGCCATATTGCATAAGCTGCTTCCGCCGGAGGTCTTCGCTGAAGCCTGCTTCTCTCTCAAGGTAGGCAAGACGTGCGAGCGTGAGGTGCTTCTTCGTTCATTAATCCGGCTGGGGTATGAACGTGGATCATTGGCTGAAGTCCCCGGCGAGTTCAGCGTACGTGGCGGTATCGTGGATATATTCTCCACAGCTCAGGACCATCCCGTCCGTATTGAATTTCTTGGGGATACCGTCGAATCCATTCGGACCTTTGATCCCTCGACCCAAGAATCCATCACCCATCTCAAGGAAACCTGGGTCTTACCCACCAGGGAATTTATTCCTCCGGATTCAGGGCAAACGGATATGGCTCTCGAACCCATCCAGGCAAGCATTGAATGGGATCTTCCCCGGTATTACCCCAAATTAGTCACACTATTTGATTACATTCACACGCCTGTCACCGTCTCTTTCTACCGCCCGGTCGATCTGGATGCTGCGGCTGCGCAATTATGGAATGCGTTGTTAGAAACATGGGAACAGCTCCAGCCCGGCCCGGGTGGCGCCTCCGCCCACGCTGACCCCGATCAACTCTATGAGATGTGGGAGACCATTAAAACCTACACCAGCATGTGTCCGACGGTATGGTGGGATAGCGTGGCTCCTGATACCAGCACCATGCCCTGTATGCCTGTTTCCTTACAGGCCCAGTCTCCCGGCAGTGTCGGGGTCGGCATTCGCGGGCTTCCCTTCAAGGAAACCCTTTCCAAACTGGACCAATTGCGGGCGGACTCCGAGATCTTTTTTGTGGCTCGCAGTCCGGGACAGGTGGAACGCCTACTATCCCTCTTGCATGACCACGGCTTCCCGGCCAACAAGTGGGAATACCCCTTCCCTCAACCAGCCACGGATGCCCGCGCACCATTTTACTGTCTTGAAGGAGACCTCTCGGCAGGATTCCTTTCACCTGATGGACACATCGCGTTCGTCACCGAGGAAGAATTATTTGGGAAAGGCATCCGGCATCGTCCCCACACAAAATCTCCCACTGCCAAATTTTTCTCGTCGCTGGAGGATCTGAAAGAAGGCGATCTTGTCGTCCATCTCCAACATGGGATCGGACGGTATCTGGGTTTGCGCCGTTTGGAGGTGCAAGGCTGTACCAGTGACTATTTGCTGTTGCAATTCGGTGGAACCGATACCCTGTATGTCCCGCTGGACCGCCTGAACCACATCCACCGGTATCGAGGAGCGGAACAACGGTCTCCCAGATTGGATCGCCTGGGAGGTACGGCTTGGGGCAAAACCAAGGCGAAAATCAAAAAGGGCATAGAGGATATGACCGAGGAACTCGTTGAACTCTATGCCAACCGGGAAGTCGCCAGACGAACCGCATATCAGGAGGACACTCTCCTGGTGCATGAATTTGAAGCGGGGTTTGAATATGAAGAAACGCCAGACCAACTTCGAGCCATTGAAGAAATAGGACGGGATATGGAATCCCCGAAACCCATGGACCGCCTGGTCTGCGGAGATGTGGGATACGGCAAAACGGAAGTCGCCATGCGTGCCGCCTTTAAGGCGATCCAGGCCAACCGGCAGGTGGCCGTCCTGGTTCCCACGACATTGCTGGCTCAACAACATTTTGAAAATTTTTCAATACGATTTGCTCCATTCCCGGTCAAAATCGGCATTTTATCACGATTTCAATCAGCTAATGAGATCAAAGCGACACTCAAAGATCTGGCTGCCGGCCTGATAGACATTGTGATCGGGACCCATCGGGTTGTGCAGAAAGATGTCGTCTTTAAACAATTGGGCTTGGTGATTATCGATGAAGAACAGTGGTTTGGCGTCCGCCATAAAGAACGGCTGAAGCAACTCCGGACCCAAGTCGATGTGCTTACGCTATCCGCGACCCCTATTCCCCGTACTTTGCAAATGGCCTTTTCAGGAGTGAGAGACTTATCCGTCATTGAGACCGCGCCTCCGGGTCGTTTAGCAGTGGAAACCCAGGTCCTCCGGTTTGATGCGACAGTAGTACGAGAGGCCATTACCCATGAACTCGCTCGTGGAGGGCAGGTGTACTATGTGCACAATCGAGTGGAAACCATGGAGCAGACCGGTGCCTGGTTACAAGATCTCGTTCCGGAAGCGCGGGTCTTGATGGCACATGGCCAAATGAATGAACAATTATTGGAACGGGTGATGTTACGATTTTTTCACCAGGAAGCCGATGTGCTACTGGCCTCAGCCATCATCCAATCAGGGTTGGATATTCCAAGCGCGAACACGATCCTGGTTGATCGAGCTGATTTATTCGGGCTCTCCCAGCTGTATCAACTTCGGGGACGGGTCGGGCGAGGCGGGCAACAAGCCTTTGCCTACCTCTTCATTCCAAACGAGGAAACCCTGAGTACCGACGCACAAAAACGCATGAACGCCATTCAAGAATTTGCGGAACTTGGCTCCGGATTTCGGATCGCAGCCGCTGACCTTGAAATCCGTGGAGCGGGAAATTTACTCGGGAAACAACAGTCCGGCAATATTGCCGCCGTCGGGTTGGACCTGTACTTACAAATGGTGGAGCAGGCTGTTCAGCAGCTTAAAGGCCAGGCAGTGGAGGAAGAATGGGAACCCACCCTTCAACTTGATGTCTCAGCCTTCATTCCCGAAGAATATGTGGAAGATGCCTCTCAGCGCCTTGGACTCTATAAACGGTTATCTGCAAGTGATCGGTTAGGGGATTTGGCCTTATTATACGGGGAGACGCTGGACCGGTTTGGATCGCCACCTACCGCCATGGAACGACTCTTTGAAGTCATGCAAATCAAAGTGTTGGCCAAGGCCCTACAACTCGAGTATGTCGAAGTCCGTGGCGGGCTCATGAACGTGCGCTTTCATGAACGGGCCAAACTCCCGGAACAGGGCATCCGCGCTTTGATGGACAGCTGGAAAGATCGTTTGGAGTGCCTTTCTCCCCGTGCCTATCGTTTAACCCTTCCCGAACAGGATTGGGCCTCCATGTATCCCAGGGCTAATACGATTTTACAAGAACTCTATCAGTCGATGGCCAAAGAGGAAGTGAAAAGCTGACATGAAGGTCGTGCGCGTATGCGTGAAAGGCTCCTCTTCACACACGCTCATCGTCTGGGTGGTAGCGTGCCTTCTCTTCTTTCCTGGCGTAGGCTTGAGTCTGACTGACCGGATTATTGCGGTTGTTAATAAGGAGGTGATTACCTGGTCCGATCTGGATAAAGAAATACGGGACGAGTACAAGCGCTTGACCGCCAAATATCACGGAGAGGAACTGGACCGCCGATACCACCAAAAACAACGAGAAGTCCTAAACAAACTCATAGATGATCGGCTCCAAATTCAAGAAGCCCAAGCCAAGGGGGTCACCGTCACCCAGGACGAGATTGATGCCGCTTTACGGCGAACCCCCCTGCCACCCACCCAAACCGAAGAAGAATTCGGGCATCAAATGCTCTTGAAAAAGCTCTTTGATTTCGAAGTTCGCCGAAACGTCGTTGTCGAGGAGGAAGAAATCAAACGGTATTATGACGCCAACCAAACTCTCTTTCTCACATCCCCTCACTACCGACTCAAGCAATGCCTGATAGCCGGAAAGGAAGAAAAGGAACGCGAGCGAGCAAAGAACAAAGCCCAAACCATGTATGCCGCATGGACTCCGAATTCCTCGCTAGAGGACCTCGCCTCCAGTCATTTCGAGCGGGTGCGTGAATTGGGATGGGTGCGGGAAAACGAATTATTGGCCCCTCTGAGGCAGGTAGTCAAGGAACTGAAACCTGGACACATCTCGGCCCCCATTGAAACCCTCTTAGGATTTCACCTCGTCATGGTGGAAGAAATTCAACAACCCCAACCGCTCCCCCTTGAAACCGTGGAACGGGATATCCGTGGGATACTGACTAAGCAACGATCCGAGGAAGCGTATCGGAATTGGCTTGCCGATATAAAACAAAAAGCCTTCATCGATGTGAGGCTTAAATAGTCGTTTTCATTTTACCGCTCATGGCTCAAGACCTTCTCCCATCACGAATCCCTATCATTCTCCATCCTACATCTGGTCAAAGCGCCGATAGGTCTTTTGGGCCAGATTGTAAATCTCAATAAACCCTGCAGACGCATTCTGGTTGAAACTCGCATCCTTATTAAAAGTGGCCAAATTGGCATCGAATAGGGAATAGGGAGATTTCATTGCGACCACATCAGCTTTTCCTTTAAACAGTTTTACTTTCACCGTTCCCTTCACACGCTGGTTGGCGGAATCCTGAAAAGCATGGATGGCATCCATTGACGGATCAAACCATTTGGCGCCATAACAGGTGTACGCCCACTTTTCATCAATGAATTTTTTCAGTTCATTTAAGTCACGGGTATTGACGAGTTTTTCCAGATTAAAATGCGCTTTGATAAGAATTTCCGCTCCAGGAGCTTCATACACACCACGAACCTTCAATCCGACTACGCGGTCCTCCGTCAAATGCACAATGCCGACCCCATGCCTTGCCCCTACAGCATTAGCGCGTTCAATGACCTGGCAAAGGGGCAGATCCTCCCCATTGATTGAACAAGGGATGCCTTTGTTGAACCCAACTTCGACAATTTCCGGTTCATCCGGTGCCTGCTCCGGGGGAATGCACACCTGCAGAAACTTTCGTAAATCAGGAATGCGGGCGGGGTCCTCAATATCCCCTCCCTCATTGGTCGAGCCCCACATATTGTCATCATGCGAATACAAATACTCTTTATTTTGTTTAATGGGGATATCGTGTTGTTTGGCATAATCAATCTGCTCATCCCGGCCCATACTCCATTCACGGACTGGAGCGATCACTTTCATCGTGGCATCCAATGTCGTGATGTAATTTTCAAAGCGAACCTGGTCATTCCCTTTTCCGGTTGAGCCGTGAGCAATGACTTTGATTCCCCGCTCCTTAGCCACACGAACGGCAATTTCAGAAAGGGTCACCCGGGCAAGGGGAGTCGAGAGAGGATATCCCCCCTGGTAATCCGCATTGGCTTTAATGGCCCGAGACAGCAGTTTTTCAGCAAATTCTTCCCTGGCATCAATGACCACAGCCTCCTCGGCACCCAGTTTGATCGCCTTCGCTTTTACCGCTTCAAGATCCTCATGTAATTGGCCTACATCGACCGTAAGTGCCACGATGGAACAGGCATACGCTTCCTGAATCCATTTGAGCATAATGGAGGTATCCAGTCCTCCCGAGTACAGTAAAACACACTTATCAAAAGTTCCCTTTTTGGCTTCGTGAGATGCAATTTTCTGATACGTGATTTTTGATTCCATGCCGTGTTCACCTAAAATAAGGTTGCGTACATTTATTGAGCCCCCACCATTGTTCAACCGCAAGGGCTCGCTTTTTTATTGAATAATAACCCAAGAAGATCCAGGAATTCGATATTAGGCGGTGACATATCGATCGACCACGGCGGCACCCACCGCATCACCCCAGACATTCACGGCAGTGCGAAACCGATCGATCAACCAGTCAATGGCCAAGAGGAGTCCCAGCCCCTCGAGTGGAAGCCCGACAGCCTGAAATACCACGACCATCGTCACAAGCCCGGCTTCAGGGATCCCTGCAGCGCCGATGGCAGACACGGTCGCCACCACAAACAGGACAATAAGCGCCCCTCCACTTAATTCAATCCCCCAGGCCTGGGCAATAAACACTGCGGCTACCGCCTCATACAATGCCGATCCATCCATATTGACCGTCGCACCTACTGGAAGGACAAACCGGCTTGATCGACTGCTCACCCCGGCACTTTCCACGCCTTCCATTGTCAGAGGCAAGGTCGCAGACGAACTCGCGGTCGCAAACGCGCTCGTGAGGGCCGCGCCAAGAGCGCGCATATATGCCAAGGGATGACGTCGACCAGCCACATGCAAAATGAGCCCAAGAATGATTCCTGCATGGATCGCCAATCCCAGAAGTACCGTAACCGTGAATAGCCCTAAACCAACTAACAGCGCCACAATACCATCAAGTCCGCCGGCACTTGATAAACGTCCTGCCACCAAGCCAAACACGCCAATGGGACCGATCCACATCACGATGTGGACCAACTTCATGATTGCCCCGAATATCCCTTCGAAAAAATTGAGCACCAATGTACCATTTTCCCCGACCGTCGTCAGGGCCGCCCCGAATGCCAAAGAAAAGATTACCAATGGCAGCAATTCACCTTGTGAAGCTGCCGCGAATAAATTCGGGGAAAAGAATCCCTCTATAAGATCGAACCATCCGATGTTCACCGCCGTCTCAACACCGGAAGGGGCCACCGCCGAGGCAATATCGGCTCCCACTCCAGGTTTAATCAGACTGACGAGGATCATCCCCAGCACAATGGCCATCCCCGAGGTGATTACATAGTAGATGACCGTCGCTCCTCCTAATTTTCCCAACTGGCGAATATCTCCCAAGGATCCAACGCCCTGGATAATCGAAGCTACAATCAAGGGCACCACCAGCATCCGCAACATCCGGATCCAGAGTTCACCAAGAATTTCCACATGGCGAGCGACTTCTGGAGCCAGGGCCCCGAGCACCCCGCCAGCTACCGCGCCGGTCACCATGAGCCACACAAGAGGACCATGGCCATTTCCACGATCTACAGATAGGGATTGTTTGGTAATGGGACGAACCTGAGTTTAGGGAAGGGAAAAACTACTTGGCCTTTTTGGCTAATTTCTGTCCGGGTACCCCGACATCCAGAGGAGTGGCCTTAGTTTGCCTCACAATGTCATCGGAACTATCGAGGGAAATAATGGGCTCGAGCTTATGATGCAAGTAAATGAGAGCCCTGGATGGTTCCACACCAATCTGCCAACCAAGATCCTGGTCCGGCTTCAGTTCTTGAACATAGGCAATGGACGATGCACTGATGAAGGTCTTTCGTTCCCCTGTCAGCGTCGATTGTCTGACTTGTAAAAAAGACATGCTCACTCCTTTCAATCGTAACCACCCCTTACAACCAGGTGAAGGCCTGCCCCCAACCTTCCTTGGCATGTGCAGTTACCTCGGCAAGAATTTCGGCCGGAACGGCCTTTGGGTCACCCACCTCCATCTGATTATAGTGAAACGCATAAATATGGGCGGCAAAATGCTCGAAGGTTAATGACGATTCTCCTGGAATTTCCCAATGACCGACCACAGACGGTTCAACCCCTCTCCCCCAATTTTGACGGCCCTCGTTATTCGGATTGAAAAAATAGACACGAACCTTCCCCTCTTCATCCTCGGCCACACGCTGAATGGAGACGGCGTGATATCCTAAAAACACCCCGTGGACGTTGGTAATGAGGAGCCCAACTGGATTCGGGTACACCAAATCATGCCCCCCGTCATATAAGGGATGATGTGTGGCATAAAATAACCGTAAAAATTCCTCATACCCGGAGACTGTCTGGTTAATCATAGTAATTGAAGCCAGACTGGTCGCCACCCACCGACCGTACAAAGCCGGGTTCACCCATTTGTGTGGGTCCTCACCCCGTAATGCCGCACGCTTCATCTTTTCATCGTAGATACGATCGAGATGGGGAACCAGAATGCGTGACACCGGATCGAGCTTCAAATCAAATTTTCCTTCCGCGACTCCTCCCCCGATTTCTCCGGATAAGATCGGCAGCCCCTCAAAAAGGAATTCAACAGTGTCGTCCCGAGCCGCGCTGGTCAGTAATTGGAGCAAGTATCCAGGATCATGGAGACTCCAGAGACTCAGGGCTCGGGCGCCCTGACAGGTCGGGTTGTTTCCCTGGCCCACTCCCAACGGCTGCCCTAATATGGCAATGGCTCCACCCACAATGGCAGCATTGGCGGTAATCCCAGTCCCACGGGGCAGATGCTTCTTGGTTACGTGTTGGGCAGTAGAACACAAATCAAGATTAAGCAATTTGGTCAGACCATCAGCGACCTCTGGTCGTGCCAGGAGCATCCGCTCCAACATCTGTTGAAATCCATAGATAATCCAACTGGTGGCGGGATGAATGGTCAGGCGCATTAACTCAAAGACCTTTTCCCGATATTGTTCCATATGGGCCTGGCCGACCTCGGTCAAATCCAAGGCAATCGCCAGGGTTCCCGTTTCTTCATTCTTGAGGACATGCTGGAGGAATGCGACATGGTATTCGCTGGATAGACCGGTCAGCGTCAATAATTTCCCGACCACCTTCGCCTCATTTTCAATCTCATGCGCGGTGGCTTTGGCAAGGAGAGTGCGATAGTCCGTGGGAGAGCCTGCTTTCTTGGCCAGTGGTGTGGGAGGACCCGTGGCCTTGATGTACCGGTCTAGTCTGGCGGCCAGCTTGGGATCTGGATCCTTCTGAATGTTTTTGGCTTGCTCAATCATTTTTAAGGTAAGGCTGACATCAATCGGTCGCTGGGCGACTCGCGCATCGATATCATCAAGAACGTGTTCCAGCAACCCTTCCGAGGAAATCTCTTGTTCAATCATGGCTAATATTCTGCGCGCTCGTGCATAGACCTTCGGACGCAGACGAGACTCCTCGGTCTCACTGCCGTACAACAAATCGAGATTGAGCCCCATGACCGTCTGTAAAAAAGATTGAGCGAGTTGCGCAGAAAATTTCGGGTGTTGCGAGTCACCGGCTGCAATGGATAAAACCCGAAGCTCGCTCAGCATTTCTAATGACGAATACTGCCCTTCGGCACGGAGCCCCCCACCCACCAACTCGGGCAGGAGCCGGTCAGGATGTTCCCAGGGTCCGGCATGAAAAACCCCAGCGGAGTCAAAACGGTGGGCCTGTCCTCTCACGATTTGCAGTCCTTCGTCGCTTTCAAACAAATCCGTGGCACGACGAACGACCTCTGGCTGATACTTGGCCTTGGCAAATGGCTCCGCCTGCTCCAAGGCCTCAAGGGCCGGAAGTAGGGCTTGCTCCTGACGGGCAGTCGCGGCCGTTAATTCAGGCTGAGACGAGCCCTTGGGGGAATCACTCATAGAAATCATACTCCTCATAGCGCTGTACGAGTTCACGCAGAGTTTCCGGATCTTCTCCAGCAAGGAAGACCGTCCCATAATGGTTACCGAAACCCACGCGCTCTGCCACTTTGGCGGTGACGGGTTCAAACATGGTATGCCGGTCCATATACGGATGGGCTTCCAATTCTTTGGGAAACTGGAGTTGATGGACGCTGGCTTTTCGAGGATACACCATTAAGTTAGCCGCAAAAATTTTATGGTCTTTTTCTTTTGGGAAAAATCGGTCTAATTCTGTTTTGGAGGTATTGGGATCGGAGCATAACAACAGAGCCGCATAGGGATTAAAACCATGGGCACGTTGAATGAGTTCGAATATATGGCCGCCGGGAACACGAGCCGCCACCTCCCCAAAATGCAACTCCCCCTCCTGATCCAGAAAATATTCCGGATGAATCATACCATTAACGATGCCGAATGCCTTCATGAGTTTTTCAATCGCCTTACGAATCTTTGTCCGCTGTTTGCTGAGCTTCGGCGTTTCCGGCACGATCTGGGAATAGCCCAGATGCACGTACTCGGTAATATTCATAAATTCGATTTTGCCCTTATGAATAAAGGCTTCGACCGAAAATTCCTGACCGGCCAAATGGCTTTCGGCCAGACATGGAAAGGCATCGTCGGGAAGGGAGGTGATGTCTTGTCGGCTTCGAACAAACACATGGCCCACACTGCCAGCCGCCGACAGAGGTTTCAAATGAACCGGTTCGGGCACTTCCTCTTGCAAGCGAAGTCTGGCCTCATTGATGTCATCAAAAAACGCTAGAGCTTCTTCCCGTGAGCGAATCTCTTCAAAAACCCCGACACGAATGCCGTTCATTTGCGCATTGCGCTTCATCATGGCCTTGTCTCGGAACAGCAGAGCCCGTTGAAAGGCGCGTGGATCTTTCAGTAGACGGGTGTTGAGAGACCCGGCCCATTCCACCGTTTCTTCATACAGCGGCACAGCATGACTCACCCCCCGCTCCACCAACTTTTCATAGAGTCGGTCTGAGTTCTGGTTGTGCACATAAAAGTCCCAGGTCACCACATCAACCCCATCCTCTTTCAATGCGATATCGAAACCCTCCGGTACCACCGCGACGAAGGGGATGTTGTGTTCCTTTGCGGCTTCCATCGTTTCCAAGCTATAGCCGAGCAAAGCGACCGGCGCCTTCTTTACTACCCGGGCTTTTTTTACCTTTGGTGCGCTCTTTTCCATGCAGACCTCCTTAGGTGGGGGACATATCAAATAAACTCCTCCATGCTGTCGCTGCCAGCAGACAAATGGAGAACCCATCAGGAATAATGACTGGCTCGTTTGGGAGGAAAGGTGTGTTAGAACAGATATTGGTACAGTTCAAAACCCTCTTCATAATAGGGTTTCAACCAACCGCCGCGCCACTCTAAGACTTGGTCACGAGTGGTCGCAATGCATTCAAAGCCGAACCGGCGATAGGAGCGCGTGGCCCAAAAAGCCTTGGGGTGAGCAATTAACACCATGCCACGTTTCCCCTCGCGCCAAGCCACATCACGGACGTGATTGAGTAATTGAGGCCCAAACCCTTTGCCAGTTTGGTGATCATAAACATAGATGTATCCGATATAAAACATGTCTCCGACTGACTGCGAAGACACGATGCCTACCGGCGCATTCCCTTCCCGCCCGATATAAAACTGCCGCCGTGCAAACTCTCTCTCTCCCCAGGATTCATCCACCTCATGCTCCGCCATATCCTTTTCATGAAGAAAGGGTCGATACCAGTCGGCAGAAGACCTGAGAATATTGGCGGCAACAACCATCTCATGACGTTTGGCCGGCTGAATATCCAGGCCCCGATGAATAATTCTTCTACCGTTTCTCCGATGTAGACGTTCTCCAATTTCCGTTTGATTTTGCATCATGAAGATCGATCCTTTTTTAAAAAAATTGTGACACGGACTCATGCTCTTAAAGAGCCGGGTCCGAGGGTCATTGCCTATTTTTTATAATTGTTTTTGGAGGGAAAATTGGTGTGAGCAACCCTTTAATTCACACCAACATTTCCGCATTGTGTAAGATTTTGAATTCTTGCTACGAAAACAAATAGAAGCCTTTATTCCGTTTTCGTAATTTACGAAGGTGAATGCGAGCTTCCGGCACACCGCATTCACATTCCCCCAGCATGTGGTTCTCAAGCGCAACCGGACAAAATGGTCTTGGCTCGATCACCGAATTGATAAAACCCGCACACCTCACAGACATTCCAACATTTCATTTCTAAGGTAATGTTTTATGGCAATGCTGAAAATTCATCTATCCATACCTCTATTTACCTAATCACATCGCAAGACCTGTTCCATCAGTTAAATCATTGATATTTGTAAATTTATTGAATTTTGGGACTGCAATGTCCCTTCAATTGGGACATACTTGACTCATTTTCATATTATGAGACAATATTGTCTCAATGCCAGATTCTACCTCTATTGTCATTTTGGGTTCTCCAGAGTTGGAACAAGCTCTGAATCGTGAAGGTCTTGCGGTTGCCCGATTGGAAATCCCGGAAAATGTGAAGACCCTGGAGATTGGATCCCAGACCCGCCTGGTTATACTCGACGGTCAACATCTAGGAGACTCCCGGATGTTTGACATGATGAAGACCATACAGGAACACAGACCCTATCTTGATGTGCTGGTGTTTAAACCAGGCGCCGATGCCGGCTATGTCCATTCTGTCTTGAAAAACGGCGCAACGGATGTGATTTACGAGGATTCACATGAAAAACTTCATCAAACCATAGAGGCTATTCAGACCAATCAAAAATATTCTCCGGATACACCAGATTTGCGTGATATCCGAAATAAACTGGGAAGCTTTGAGGGCATTCTTAGCCGTAACGGAGCCATGTGGGATATTTTCCAAACCATTACTCGCACCGCAAGCTCTGACGCCACGGTGTTAATTGTGGGGGAAACCGGAACGGGTAAAGACTTACTGGCCAGGGCGATTCACCGGCAGTCAGGGCGCACCGGGCGATTTGTGGCCGTCAATTGCAGCACGATCAGTCCGGAAATTATCGAATCGGAACTGTTCGGCCATGAACGTGGGTCATTCACCGGCGCTCATCAACAAAAACAGGGATTATTTCGGTATGCCGATGGCGGCACCATCCTTCTGGATGAGATTGGAGATATGCCGGTTCAAACACAACTGAGTCTTTTGCGGGTTTTGCAAGAACAGACAGTGAGGCCGGTTGGCTCCCATCATGAAGTACCAATTGACGCCCGGGTCATTGCCGCGACGAACGCCTCCTTGGCCAACGCCGTTCAAACCGGCTCCTTTCGCGAAGACCTCTTTTACCGCCTTGATGTCATTCGCTTAGAGGTGCCACCATTACGGGAACGACCGGAGGATATCCTCTATATGTTCGGGCATTTTCTGAAGCGTGTCTGTGCCGACTATGGAATGGACTGTCCGGAATTGCACCAATCCTTCATGGATCTTCTCTTAGAACAGACGTGGCCAGGCAATGTCCGACAACTGGAAAACCTCACGCAACGTCTGGTCTTAAAAGGCCACAACCGTGAATTGACTGCGGAAGATCTGGCTGAGGTGTTGTATTCACAGGATATTCCCGGGTCTTCTTCAGCTCCGACAGCCCTTGAAACGGAAAGCGTGAATCAACCCGTCCAAAGCCAGAGTGATCACACTCCGCCCATAAATCCGTCCCTTACACTGGCGGCCTACCTTGAGCCACACCTCGCCACCCTGGAGAAAGAATATTTGGAAACCGTGCTGTCCAAAAATAGCGGTCGGATTGCCGAGTCCGCCAATCAGGCCGGCATGAGTCGCCGAACGCTCCTGCGTAAACTCAATGCCTACCAAATCGACAAACAATATTTTCGAAACAAGAATTCAGAATTAAAAGGATAAACCTATTTCCCAGGATGGATGAGGAGAAAAGGCATTCAAGGATTGATATACCGGTCACGGAGATAGCTCAACAAATCTTCGACATGGTCCCGTGGGCCCACGGCCTTTCTGAGAAGATCCGGTGTTTCATATAGGTGGCCATGGCGGTGGATCCGTTCCCGCAAAAAATTCAGAATGGTCGCGAAATCCCCCTCTTCGATGCGGTGTTCAAGATCGGGGAAGCTTTTGCGTAAGACGGCAAAGAGCGAAGCCGCGTAAAGATTTCCCAGGGTGTAACTCGGGAAATAGCCAAAGGCCCCACCCGCCCAGTGGGCATCCTGCAAGACGCCTTCCGCATCATCCTTCGGTCGCACTCCCAGGAATTGTTCACTCAATCTCGCCCATTCGGCCGGAACATCCTCCACCCTGATGCGTCGTTCCAATAAGGCGAGCTCCATTTCAAACCGCAAAATGATATGCAGGTTGTAAGACACTTCCTCCGCAAAAATCCGAATGCTACCAGCCTTCACCCGGTTGGAAGCTAGGAAAACCAATTCCGGATCAAAGGCCTTGTCAGGAAAATGTCTGGTAAACACCGGCCGCAGCCACCGATAAAACCCCCGGGATCGTCCAATCATGTTTTCCCACAGACGGGATTGAGATTCATGCATGCCGGTTGACGTTGCCGCATACACGGCTGATCCTCCTGGTCCCTCCGGAATACCCTGTTCGTACAGCGCATGGCCGAGTTCATGCATCGTGGCAGCCAACCCGCTGAGCAGATCCCCTTCGTGAACATGCGTGGCAATACGCACATCCCTGCTGCCCACCCGGCATGAAAACGGATGTTCCGCCTCGTGCAACGCTCCCCGTGTCGTGTCGTACCCCACGGCTTTAATGACATCCTGGTGCATCGCCAGTTGTGCGGCCCTATCAAAATGTTCCGTAAAGGCGACCGATCCTTTCCCGGCCAAAGCCTGTTGCCGAATATCAGTCAGGCCTTGTTGGAGCGCGCCAAACATCCGTCGTAAATCCTCGACGGTCGTGCCGGGGTCGTAATCTTCAAGAAGGACATCATAGGGATGCCGGTTGGGGTCAATGGCCTGTGCTCGCTCGAGTGCCAAGTCCACATTCGTCTGGAGGCTCTCTGCAAATAGACGATAATTTTTTTCTTTTTTCGCTTCGCCCCATGCGGCGACACCACTGGCGCTGGCATTTGCAATCCTGCTGGCCAATTTCGACGGCACACAAGTCGCCCGGCGGTAAGTTAGGCGCATATTACGAACCGCGGCTTGTTGCTCGGAAGTCGGATCAGGTAGAGCTGCCACCGCCTCAATGAGTTCACCCAGTCGAGGTGACGTGGCCTGTTCGTGATACAACCGCCCGATCAATTCACTCTGTCGGGCACGGCCCCCTGCCGACCCTGAAGGTAGGGTCACTTGCTGATCCCAACCCAGTAAACCTCCAATGCCGGCCAAAGTATCTAATTCAGCAATTTGCTGAGACAGTTCATCCCATGCTGCTGTGGTCATACACTAATCCCTTCGTTTAACGAGATGATTGCCTTAGAGATGGGAGGATCTTCATGAGAAGCCAGCGGTCCGTTCACGGAATTTCTCCCTCAACGATTGTGAAACGCCTTTGCGAGATTCCCGCCGGCTTGTTTGAGAACCTGGCTCGTTTTGGCAAAGGCAAAACGGACGAGGTGCTGTCCCAGATCTGTCGCCTGATAGTAAAAGGCGCCACCTGGAACCACCGCCACCTTCGCCTCCGTAATCAACCGTGTGGCAAACGATTGGGAATCACCCTTGTGTTCCCATGGCCCGTAGCCGGCTAAAAGATAATAAGCCCCTTGAGGTGCATAGGGCTCAAATCCACTGTCAGTCAGCATCTGAATGGTGAGGTCCCGACGTCGAAGAAATCTTGCACGGAGGTCGGTGTAGTACGAATCAGGTAACGCCAAAGCCGTGACCGCCGCGTATTGGAAGGGCGTCGGCGCACAGATCGTGAGATAATCATGTACCGTCCGGATCGCATCCGTCACATCCTTGGAGGCCAGGACATAGCCAAGACGCCATCCGGTTGCCGCGTAAATTTTGGACAAGCCCCCGGTGATGACAAGGCCTTTCCAGTCAGGCGCAAGCGTGGCCGGCGCAATATGCCGATAGGGTTCGTAGTACAAGTGATCATAGATTTCATCTGTCACCACATAGATCCCATGCTGATCGGCCAGAGCCAGGATGGCGTTCAGTTCTTCCCGCGTGAACACATGACCGGAGGGATTATGAGGAGTATTCAAAATAATGGCTCTGGTACGTGGGCTGATGGCTGACCGAAGTTCATCAAGCGGTAACGCGTAATCAGGTGGGCGAAGGGTCACAAACCGTGGCGTCCCGCTGGCAAAATACACAGCGGGAACGTAATTTTCGTGGGCGGGTTCGATGATGATGACTTCATCGCCAACCTCGACTAACGCCAGCATGGCCGCCACGATCGCTTCCGTCACACCACAGGTAATGGTGATCTCTGTCTCAGGATCAAAGGTGAGACCATGACGTTCATGCACATGCCTGGCAATGGCTTCGCGTAATTCTGCCAATCCCCAGGTCACGGAATATTGATTGTGATCATTCGTAATGGCATCAATCGCGGCTTGTTTCACCACAGGCGCGGTGGGAAAGTCGGGACGACCTTGAGCCAGATTAATCGCGTCATGCTCCATGGCAATTCGCATATTTTCGCGAATCTGGGATGGTCCGATCCGGTCCAGTCTGGAGGGAGGGTTGAAGGTCATGGGTTTATTCGTATCACCAAACAATGGCATGGCTTACCTTCATATTAAGAAATTAATAGATACCCAGGGAGAGTTGGCGATTCCAATCGCCGGCCATATATCAATCGACAACATGTGAAAAATTGAGGGACTCGCCAGAATAGGAGATCTCAGGGAAGTTCTTCAACTTCAACATAACACCAGCCAGGAAGACATATGTGGTGGATACCGAAAGAATGAGATTCGGAGACT